>NZ_SDHZ01000002.1:990290-1320387 GCF_004118675.1 Filimonas effusa
ATGCCAATCACAACATAATCCGGGAAGTATTTTTTACGTTCTAACCTCAAACTACCGTATTAAATATGAAAAATTGGCACAGACTCGCCTTTCTGCTCCTTCTTTTCTTTGCCTGTACTTCTTTCTTTCACCGCAACTACCTGGCGGGTGGTTATTACATCGTTATCGACAAAAGCGACTACGAACTAAGTGTGTACGATAAGGAAGGATGGCTTGTAACCTATCCTGTCGTTTTCGGCAGCAGCGATCAGAGCGACAAACGTTACCAGGGCGACAAACGTACCCCCGAAGGCAGCTTTACCATTGCCAGCAAACGCCCCCATTCCAAATGGGACCGGATGATGTTACTTAACTACCCCACACCAAATGATATTGCCGTTTTTAACGAACGGAAACGCCAGGGAAGCATTCCCGCTAACGCCCGCCTGGGCGGCGGCATTGGCATTCACGGCACCTGGCCCAATCAGGATTTTACTGTCGACCATTTTCAGAACTGGACTGAAGGTTGTATCAGCATGAAGAACATTCATGTTGAACAACTGTACAAGATCATTGAAGTAGGAACGCAGGTGACTATAAGGAAATAGAAAATGAAGCGCTGTTTACAGCAACAGATCCATTAAAGGAATTCCCCGCAAAGTGTGGATCACATATTCGTGATGAATCTTTTTCGTAAGATCCCGCCCGGATGTTTTTTTAGCAAACAGGAATTTCAGCAGCCTTTTTAACTGGTATTAAGGATGCTCTTAGGAAGCTTTTGAGAAGCTTTAAGGATGCTTTGTCTAATTTATTTAGCATTACGCGCCAAAGAATAAAATTGCTAAAAAAAAGCGGCCTGCCCCTTTTAAAAAAAGAGGCTGACCATTGCTTTAAGTGTCCCTGTAAAGTTTACACTTTTAAGGGGCACTTCAGCTTTTGGTCAGCCGTATTAAAATTATCCTGGTCCACAGCTTTCAAGATAGCCTTATCCGATCGTTTCAGAGCGGAAATAAGGCTGGAGCGCCTGGGGAATGCGGATAGCGCCATCGGCCTGCTGATGATTTTCGAGCAGGCAGGCCATGATCCTGGGTAATGCCAGGGAACTGCCGTTAAGGGTATGTGCAAGCTGCATTTTGCCATTACTGTCTTTGTAACGGCATTTGAGCCTGTTAGCCTGGTAGGTTTCGAAATTACTTACGCTGCTCACTTCCAGCCAGCGCTGCTGCGCGGCGCTGTATACTTCAAAATCGTAGGTAAGCGCACTGGTAAAGCTCATATCGCCACCACAGAGGCGGAGGATACGATAAGGCAACTCCAGCTTGTTGAGTAAAGCCTCTACATGTGCTACCATCTGATCAAGCGCCTCATAGCTTTTTTCACGGGCTACCACCTGAACAATTTCTACCTTCTCGAATTGGTGAAGACGGTTAAGACCACGAACGTCTTTACCATAACTACCTGCTTCCCGACGGAAACAGGGGGAATACGCCGTCATTTTTACCGGAAGCTCTTCCTCTTTCAGGATCACATCGCGGTAGATATTGGTCAATGGCACCTCAGAAGTAGGGATCAGGTACAGGTTGTCTTCATTCACGAAGTACATCTGTCCTTCTTTGTCGGGCAGCTGGCCGGTACCATAGGCAGAATCTTCATTTACCACGAAAGGCGGGATATGTTCCACATAACCGGCATCGGTATTGGTATCGAGGAAGAACTGGATAAGAGAACGCTGTAGTTTTGCGCCTTTGCCTATATATACAGGAAAGCCGCTGCCTGTTATTTTATTACCGAGTTCAAAATCGATGAGATTGTATTTTTTTGCCAGGTCCCAGTGCGCCAATGCGCCTTCGGGAAGCGATGGCATAGCGCCACCTTCACGTACCACCACATTTTCTTCGGGTGTTTTTCCCGGAGGAACGATATCGGCAGGCAGATTCGGCAGCTGTACGAGTGTGTCGTGCAGCTCTTTTTCCACTGCCGTCATTTTCTCTTCCAGTGGCTTCAGCTGGGGATTTAACTGGGCTACTTCCGACTTCAGGGCTTCAGCTTCTTCTTTTTTACCCTGGCCCATCAGTTTTCCAATATCCTTGGAGGCCGCGTTCACTTTGGCCTTTATTTGATCAAATTCGGCTTGAATTCTTTTCCTTTCGTCATCCAATGCAATGATCGAATCCACCAGCTCGGGTTGTTTGAAGTACTTCACTGCAAGCTTTTGCTTTACTTCCTCCCTGCTTTCGCGTAATACGGTCACTTGTAACATAATCGTTCAGTTTGAGGCAAAGATAACTGAGTGCGTGAATAATAGGAACAGCTAACTTTGTGTAATGGCAATGACATCTGATGATTTACAGCAACGCTGGTGGAACCTGGAAGCCAAACTGGTGGAACGCTTCGGCAAAAAGCCGGACATGGACGCTATCTTATTTCTTATAGGCATCCAGGAAACCAACTTTATCTCGAAAAAAATTACAAAGGAACAGAAGCAGGACCTCATGCATGTTGCCGTTTGTACCATACTAAGTGCAGGCGATTTTTATGCTCCCGAGGGCAAAGATGAAGACGGCTGGCCTCATTTCCGCCAGCTCAAAGCATTACCCGACCTGTCTCTTCCCGAGCAGGAAAACTTCCTGAAAGACTATATTTTATTCTATTTCGAACAATCCGGCTTTTAGCCGGTTGGTGGCCGTTACTTGTTGCTTTTATTTTTTTAACCAATATTTGCAACACTAAATATATAAACCATGAATTTTCCTGGAGATCTGAAATACACAAAAGACCATGAATGGGTGAAGCTGGTAGACGGTAATACTGCACTCGTTGGTATCACCGACTTTGCGCAGGGCGAGTTGGGCGACATTGTGTATGTTGACATTACCTCTGTTGGTAAAAGCTTAGGGGCTGAAGAAGTATTTGGAACCGTAGAAGCAGTAAAAACTGTAAGTGATCTGTTCTTACCCATAGCTGCTACCATCGAAGAAGTGAATCCCATCCTGGAAAAACAGCCCGAACTCGTAAACAGCGATCCTTACGGCGAAGGCTGGATGGTGAAGCTCACCGTTAATAATATCGCCGATCTCGACGGATTGCTTTCTGCTGAAGATTACGGCAAACTGGTAGGCTAACAGTAAAACAGCCCAACTCCGTACACCAACTATTTTAGCCCCTATGGCGGAATTCACGAAGCTTGAAGAAAACGAATTGGTGATGCTGTTAAAGCGGCGTCACCAATCCGCTTTTGAATACCTGTACGATAACTATGCAGGTGCATTAAACACCGTTATCTTATCTGTTATTCCCGACCGGGAACTCGCTAACGACATTCTCCAGGAGGTTTTTGTAAAAATCTGGCGGCAAATAGACACCTACGACGAAAGCCGTGGCCGTTTATTTACCTGGATGACCAATATTGCCCGAAACGCTTCTATTGATATGGTACGAAGTAAAGGCTACCGGTACCAGCAACAAAACCGGGAATTAACGGACTCCGTATATCAATCGGGCGAAAGCTCAACCCAAATTCCTATAGAACGAATAGGACTTCGTAAATTAGTTCATCAGTTGAAACCGGACTATAAAGAGCTCGTCGAGTTATCCTATTTCCAGGGTTTTACACAGGAAGAGATCTCTAAAATGCTTGGTATTCCGCTGGGAACTGTAAAAACAAGGTTAAGGGCAGCTTTGATCCAATTAAAACAATTAGTTAAATCGTAGTGGATATACAGGCATACATACAGAGCGGTATTATCGAAAGTTATGTCCTCGGGCTTGCCAGCCACGAGGAAACTGAAGAATTACTCCGGCTGGCCAGTGAGCACCCGGCCGTTCAAAAAGCTATCCTTGCAGCAGAAGCTGCTTTTGAAAGAAACGCCATCGCCAATGCCATTACCCCGGGTAATGACATTAGGAATAACCTGCTGTCGGCTTTGCAGCAGGATTTTACAGCCAGCGCGCCGCCAGACGAAGACTTTGCTCCAAGGCAGTCTTCTCTTACAAGCATTAAGACAGGTTCTTCCAAACCTGTAGTCAAAGCTTCCATCTGGAAAGCAATGGCTGCTGCTGCCATCATCCTGCTTGTAGTGAGCGCTGCAATTAATTTCTACCTCTATAATCATTATCGTTCATCGCACGATAAGTACGTTGCCCTGCTGGCCGAAAAAAACAGCCTGCAGGCATCTGTAGACATCACCCAGGCCCGCTTTCAGCAGATGAATGAAAGTATGAGCCTTATGGCCGATCCTGCCATGGCGCTGGTAAAAATGCCGGGAGTAGCGGGTAAGGAATCAAATCTTGCAACCGTTTACTGGAATAGCCAAACCAAAGAAGTTTACCTGCTTCAAAATCATTTGCCCCAGGTTCCCGCCGGTAAACAATACCAGCTGTGGGCAATCGTAAACGGCAAACCTGTTGATGCCGGTATGGTTGCAACAACATGTACAGGCCTCTGTAAAATGAAAACCATTCCAACGGCACAGGCTTTTGCCATTACACTTGAAAACCAGGGTGGCAGCCCTGTTCCGGGTCCCGATATGTTTGTTCTTGGTAAAGTATGATTTCCTGATTAACGTGTATCAGCTCCGGCTGGGGTTCCAGCCGCATTTATTTTCGATAAATATAACAGGTAGTTCTTCTGCAGCCTGCTATATTTGTTGCAAATGCATACTTAGTGAAACAGTTACTCAGAAATTTTCTGCCGGCAATTTTGTTCTTCATTCTTTCTGTGGTATTGTTAACCCTGCCCGGCAATGATCTGCCTGCAACAGGATTCTTTAACCAGATACCTTATTTCGACAAATGGGTGCATATTGGCATGTTTGCCATACTTACCTACCTGTTTGGTGCAGCACTCTATAAAAGCTTCAACTATAACCGCCGTTTATTGCTATTGACTGTAGCAGCAGGCATTATCTATGGCGTTGCAATGGAGTTTGTTCAGAAATACTGGACCACCGGAAGATCGTTCGACATTACAGATATTATTGCGGATACCGCAGGCTGTGTACTGGCATACCTGACTTTACGTATACGGTTCAGAAAGTCATTATCACAGAACCCTGTATAAAAAAGATTGGCCCCCGTTGAAACAGGGGCCGCAACCAAAACTAACTGCTTATGAGAAAATTGACTACTTGCTTTGTAATAATATTTGCAAACAGAATGCCAGAAAAAAAACCACTTGTTAAAACTTTCTAAAGATCTCCTCTCACTTTATGCTCTGACTACCGTTTGTTTACTATACAAAATTGCAACTAAGTTTAATAAAAAAATGTTAACTGAACCTAAGAATTTGTTAACTGTTACGGCATCACTTTAGCGTTCAAAAAGTCGTACTGCTGCAACATTCTTAACTGCTTGGATCCTGCCAGGTTCTGTAACTGCAGCAAATGATTTTCGTGGTGCATATCGGTGCCGCAATAATCGTATAAGTGTTCCTCAATCAACCAGTTACTAACAGCCTGCACCTGTCTTCCGTAATGCCCGATCTGCGCCAGCAAGTTCAGTTGTAACATTACTCCCATGTCTTTCAGCTTGCGGAAAACATCCTTTCTGTCGTGGTAATAAGCATAACGTTCGGGATGCGCCAATACCGGCTGATAACCTGCTGTCTGTATTTTAAAGAAGATATCAAATACCCTGAATGGCTCGGCATAGAACGACAGTTCAACCAGCACCTGGTTCTCCCTGATCACGAGTAAAGGTTCTTCCTGGAGCAATTGGAGAAAAAAATCATCAATATAATATTCGGCTGCCGCGCGAACGCTGATATCAATCCCCTTTGCTTCCAGTGCTTTATTTAGCTGATTTAAGCCCCAGGATATCGTTTCTCTTGTGTTCTGGAAATGTCCCCATTTGATATGCGGGGTAGTAACAATATTGCGGAAACCAAGTTTCTGTAATTGTTCTATGAACCGGATACTGTCTTCAAGCGTTTTGGCCCCATCGTCAATACCAGGTATCAGGTGTGAATGTATGTCGGTACCAAGGAAGGCAAATGCTTGCTCCTGTACGATATCTATATTTTGTTCCTGGCTTCTGCTCTTAAAGATATTAAACAACATGGCATTTGCGTTTAAGGGGGCTAAGGGGTGTTTGTTTTATTGTAACAATAAAGTTAGGAAGAATATCGACTGTATTGCCCCCTTATTTCAAGGGACTGCATGCCGCGCCATCATGATGCATACCGGGAATGGGCCAGGAGGAGATGAAAGGGACATTAAGGTTAAGACCGCGCAATAAAAGTATAGCGCCTGCCAGTAAGGCAATACAAGGAGCTACTTTACGGATAAGGTTGCGTGCGGGAATACTGATGGCATAGCCAAGCAACGACAATCCGGCCATAGCCGGCACTGTACCCAGGCCATACATTGCCATGAATACCAGCCCTTTAAAACTATCTCCCCACATGAAAGCCCCTGTAGCGGCTATGTACACCAATCCACATGGTAACAGTCCGTTGGCAATACCCAGCAGGTAAATACCCGGCAGCTGCCGTTGTTTCATGCAATAGTTCATCAGCTGATAAACAGGCTTGAACAGCTGCTGTATATAAGGCAGCCGGTAATGTTTGCCGCTGGTGACAGATAATAAAGAAATAACGATCATCACAATGCCGGCAATGATCGCTATCCATTGCTGGATACCTGGCACCAGCACAGTTCTTCCCAGCCAGCCAAACAAAATACCCAGCAACAGGTAAGAGGTTATTCTGCCTCCGTTGTATAACAGCACACCCGCTGTCCGCCGGGGGCCTGATAAATGATGCAATGGCAACGCCATTGCAAGAGGACCGCACATACCTATGCAGTGGGCGCTGCTTACCAGGCCCAGCATGAATGCAGGTATGATCACGGCCAGGAACATTAATTTATGTTTATTGGTTTCTCCACATAGTAGGTACTATCATCGGCCTGCCAGCTTAATTTAACCTGGTAGGCGCCCTGTGCCAGCAATCGCTTGCTCACCAGCTGCACCAACTGGTTGCCCTGCGTATCGAGCTTTAAAGGCAATTTCAGATCCTTTGAAGCATCGCTGCCGCAATAAAACAATAACTCGCCTGTAAGTGTTCTGGCTTTCAGTTCTGAAGGCATCACAACCGTTACAAAGCTGCTATCCTGCGTTAATGTTACAGCGCTTAGCTGCGCTGCATTACGGGCGCCATCAATCTTCTGCTGGAAGCGCAATTCTTCCTTATAGTAATCCTTGGTTACCAGCTCAAAATTGGTGTGCATCGATTTATATACCAGTGTGCCTATCAGCGCAGCGAATGCAACGAACACCAGTACCAATTTGTTTCCCCAGCTCATGATCTTCGTTTTAATGTATTAAAAAAGGTATCTAATCCTCATCTGCCGCAACCGGGCCGGCAAATGACGAACTTACGGTTACCACTTCCTTATCCCCTTCGTAAAGCGACAGGTGAATTGTTGTTTTATGCTCCTGTATCACCTTGCGGGGCAATACTACAAAGAAGGTTCCGGTGCTTTGCCCTTCTTTGGGAGCTACTATAGGCTTACCAATAATATTAACAGCGCCTTCAATATCCTTCAACCGTATGCTCAACGGTATATCCTTCACTGTTTTATTGATAAGTTTTACCGTATACAGGTTGGAAATACTATCCTTTCCTCTTTCCTGGAATAGTATACCGGGCGTTCTGATAACGGTAGCGCCAACATCTTTCCTGGTATACAGTAATACCGCAAGCACCCCCACCATCAATGCACACAAAAGGGTGTACAATTTCATACGTGTAGTGTAGCGTAACGGTTCGTTGTTAAGGATCGTGTTCTCCGAAGCGTAACGGATAAGCCCTTCCGGCTTATTGATCTTGTTCATGATCTTGTTGCAGGCGTCGATACATGCCGTACAACCCACACACTCCATTTGAACGCCATTGCGGATGTCTATGCCGGTAGGACAAACAGTAACGCACTGAAAACAGTCGATACAATCGCCGAGGTTTTCATTTTTCTTGAAATTACCGCGGGGTTCGCCTCTTTTGTAATCGTAGGCTACTACTACCGAGTTCTTGTCGAGGAGCACCCCCTGCAGCCTGCCGTAGGGGCAAACTGCTGTACAAACCTGCTCCCTGAAGAAAGCATAAACAGCATAGAAAATACCACTGAAGATCAATATCGCGAAGAAACCTCCCATGTGTTCTGTGACAGGCTCGGTCATGATCTTCTCCAGCTCCCTGATGCCTATAATATAAGCAAGAAAACAGTTGGCTATCAGAAACGATAACAGGAAGAATGCAACATGTTTACCACCGATCTTCAGGATCTTCTTTGTATGCCAGGGTTGTTTCTGTAACTGCTTCTGATAAGCAGCAGAACCTACAATCCAATATTCCAGTCTTCTGAACAACAGCTCCATAAAAATCGTTTGCGGACATATCCAGCCGCAAAACAAACGGCCGAAAGCTGCTGTAAAGAGGATGATGAAAAAGATGAACGTTATCATCCCTACCCCGAATATAAAGAAGTCCTGGGGCCAGAACACCTTCCCGAACAGGATAAACTGGGCATCGGGAATATTGAAGAGGAATAAGGGTCTGCCATCTATATGAATAAAAGGCAGGCCAAAAAACACCAGAAAGTAAATATAACTGAGTGCAGCACGATAGTTATAAAGTTTACCGGCAGGTTGAACCGCATAGATCCACTTCCGCCTCCCGCTTTTGTCGACTGTGGCTATACGATCTCTGAAGTCTTCCTTCTCCCTGCCTTTCCCTGAAACATCTGCTGCACTCATGTTACACTATTTTAAAGAAACCGCCGTACTGTCTTTGGGCTGCGCCTGCTGCCCGCCTTTCTCATCATAAAGCTCGCCCTGGGGTTCTTTAGGCGTTGCAGGTTTTGTGCCATGCAGCGACTTTACAAAGCTTGCCAGTTGCGCCAGCTGAACGGGCGAAAAGTCATCTTTCCAGCTCTTCATACCTTTTTCGGGTACGCCGTATTTGATTGTTTTAAATACATCCTTTACATCACCACCATGTAGCCAATAGTTATCGGTAAGATTAGGACCTACACCGCCGCCGCCATCGGCAGAGTGACAAGCGGCACAGTTAGAGGTAAAGATCTTTTTACCGCTTTCGAGAGCCGCGCCATCCGTAAGTAATGTTACTGTATTCTCGTCCACATTATTGGCTGCTTTCGCCAGGTAGGCCTGCTTCTCAGCTTCAGCCTTCACCATTTCCTGCTCAAACTCTTCTTTACTTAAAGGAGCGCTGTGCGATACGTGGTAACGCCATAGATAAATGACAGCGAAGATGATACACACATAGAAAAGGTATAGCCACCATGGTGGAAGCTTATTATCCAGCTCCCTGATACCATCATAGTTATGGTCGAGTTCAATATCAGACTCTTCATGCAATGACCTGAAGCTATTAAGCTTCATCCAGAGATTTTTAAGCCGTTCTTTCTTCGGAACCTCTGCGGCAGCAGCCTGCTCTCCGGCTTCGGCAACTGTTAAACGTTTTTCCCTGGCCAGCAGCACCTTCAGGTTATAGAGCAGGATGAACAATACCAGCAGTTCAAGGCCTATCACAGAAAGCAACGCATAAAACGAAACCTTCGATAATCCGCTGATGGTAGTGGATACCGGTTCAGCAGCTGCGGCAGCCGCATCAGCAGCTTCCTGTGCATTGGCTGCCGTTGCCAGCATCATCACGCAGGCCAGCACTGTTACCACTTTTGCAAGCGGATTTTCGCCCTGGGCCTTCTTCACTTCTTTTACCCGCTGATAATAAAACTGCGCAGCACTGATCACTACATAGGCCAGTCCGCCTATCGCCAGCAACAGCCCTACGATCACCACCAATAAAGTGATGGCAAGGGGATTTGAAAGTTCGCTTTTAGCAGGAGGTCCTGCAGCAATACCCGCAAAAGGCATGGCCATCATTAAAAGCAAGACTGCAGGGATTCTGTATTTCTTTAACATTATCAGCAGTTTTTTAATTGTCAAGGGGAATTCTGTTAATACGATCGATCAGCTTCTTGTCTGCTTTAAATGCCCATACCGCCATTATAACAAAGAAGGAAAAAAAGATAAAGAACGAACTGAGGGCAAATATGTCAACTCCCGTGATCTTTTCGAGATAGTTTATAAATTTCATGGCATCACTGTTTTAATTACGGCTAACCGCATTTTCGTCAGTAGATTTTAATTTAATATCAGTGCCTATGCGTTGCAGGTAAGCGATCAGGGCAATAATTTCGGCATTGGTTTTAACCGAGATCTTGTCCTTTTTCAGGTTGTCTTTAATTGCTTTAGCCTGTGCATACAGATCGGCGTTCGCCACCTTGTCGTATCCTTCGGAATAAGGGACACCAAGCGTTTGCATGGCCCTGATCTTGGCAGGTGTAGACGTTGTATCGAGCGACCTGGTCAGTAGCCATGGGTAGCTGGGCATAATAGATCCGGGCGACATGATCCGTGGATCCATCATGTGGTTGTAGTGCCAGCTGTCGGGATACTTTCCGCCTATGCGCGCCAGATCCGGACCTGTACGTTTACTACCCCACTGGAACGGGTGATCATAAACAAATTCACCTGCTTTGCTATACTCGCCGTGGTAGCGGGCTACCTCATCGCGGAACGGACGAACCATTTGCGAGTGACAGGTATAACAGCCTTCACGGATGTAGATATCACGACCTTGCAGCTCAAGCGGTGTATATGGCTTTACAGACGCTATTGTTGGTACGTTGTTTTTAATGAGGAAAGTAGGAACCATTTCCAGGGCACCGCCTATGGCAACAGCTATCAGGCTAAATACCAGCATCTGGATGGGACGTTTTTCAATCCAGCGGTGCCAGTGTTCTTTACCATGTGCTTCTATTACTTTAGGAAGCGGCGCTGCTTCGGCAGGTTCGTTTTCCAACAGGTTACCTGCTTTGATAGTTTTAAACAGGTTATAACACATGAAGAATACACCGGTCAGGTATAACAAGCCACCAACACTCCTCATGATATACATGGGCAGAATGTTCGTTACAGTTTCAAGGAACTGGTACTTCAATTGCCCTTCGGGAGTAAAGGTTTTCCAGGCAATGCTCTGTTCGAAACCAGCCCAGTACAGGGGAACCACATAAAGCACGATACCAAGTGTACCTATCCAGAAGTGATTGTTAGCCAGTTTTTTGGAATAGAGCGGCGTTCTGAAGATGCGTGGAATGATCCAGTATAATACACCAAAGGTGAGAAAACCGTTCCAGCCCAGTGCCCCAACGTGTACGTGTGCAATGGTCCAGTCGGTAAAGTGTGAAATAGCATTTACCGACTTCAGACTTAGCATGGGGCCTTCAAAAGTAGCCATACCATAACAGGTGATTGCTACTACCATGAATTTGAGAACAGGTTCTTCTCTCACCTTATCCCAGGCGCCACGAAGTGTGAACAAGCCATTTAACATACCACCCCAGCTGGGTGCAATGAGCATTACGCTGAACACAACGCCAAGGCTTTGTGCCCAATCGGGCAATGCTGTGTATAATAAGTGGTGAGGGCCTGCCCATATGTATATAAAGATGAGGGCCCAGAAGTGGATGATAGATAAGCGGTAGCTGTATACCGGCCTGTTCGCTGCCTTAGGCAGGAAATAATACATAAGGCCCAGGTAAGGTGTTGTAAGGAAGAATGCCACGGCATTATGTCCGTACCACCACTGCACCAATGCATCCTGTACACCTGCATACCAGCTATAGCTTCTTAATGCGGAGTAAGGAATTTCGAAGGAGTTCACAATATGCAGCATTGCTACTGTAACCCAGGTAGCGATGTAGAACCAGATAGCTACATAGAGATGGCTTTCGCGGCGTTTGATGATAGTGCCGAACATATTGATACCGAACACCACCCAAACCAAGGTAATGGCGATATCAATAGGCCATTCAAGCTCTGCATATTCTTTACCGGTAGTATAACCGGCAAGCAGGGTCACTGCAGCAGCAACAATAATCAGCTGCCAGCCCCAGAAATGAATTTTGCTCAGCAGGTCACTGAACATCCTGGCTTTACACAATCGTTGAAGGGAATAATACACTCCCATGAAAATACCATTGCCCACAAATGCAAAAATCACTGCATTGGTATGCACGGGTCGCACGCGGCCAAACGTTGTAATCGCCGTATTAAAGTTGGCTGCCGGCAAATAAATTTGGATGGCAGCAAGCAAGCCTGCCAACATGCCCACGACGCCCCATAAAACAGTGGCATACGCGAACAATTTGACAATCTTGTTGTCATACGAGAATTGTTCTACTTGCATAGTAGTCATTGGTTTAATCTTAATCTTTACTTTTTTTGGTACTGTCATCTATCATCTCGTCCCCATCGAACAAGATCCTGGTTGGAGGGCTGATCTCATCTTTATATTGCCCGCTTTTCACGCTCCAAATGAAGCCTGCGAGAAATAAGGCGGCAACCGAAATACTGGCTATCAGTAAAAGGACAATTACATTCATGGGTAGTAGTGTCAAAACAACATGACAAAATTAGAAGGGGCACCTACCGTGTTCTATGACATTTCTCAACTTTCACAATGACTTTAATCATGTTTTAAATGATCAAAAACACTATTTAGCATATCTTTTGAGTATGTATCAATAACGTAAAAAATGCCATATGCTTAAAAAGACTTTGATTTTCAGTTTGTTGACCTTAGCGGGTTGGCAGGCTTGGGCACAGGATCCGATAACAAGAGATAAGGGCTTCTACCTCAAGGCCGCAGGCGGTTATTTCTTTAGCGTATCACCTGGTCAATTCCCCAATGTGGGTCCCTATGAACCCAAAGAGATCTATCAAACCGTTAATCCCGCAACAGGTGCCTACACCGTTACTTCGCAAAAGATCCTCACAGGCTCCTACGGTGCCGGTGCGCGTGGAGGCCTTACATTTGGATACCAATTCACACGCTATGTTTCTGCCGAACTGGCAGTTAACTATTATCATAGTAAGAAGAACCTCATGACCTACCAGAACACTACTATCCAGAACACGACCACCAAAGCCGGGGAGGTAAGGTCTCATGGACATGTGAATGCGTTAGATGTGGCTCCCAGTCTTGTGATGAGTCCTGGTTTGAGCGGCAGGCTTAACCCTTATATACGTATTGGTGTAGTTGTGCCGGTATGGGGCCGTCTTATCATTGAAACAGAAGGATACCGTTTGAGCAGTGTACCAGGTCAGCCTGCACTTAGCGCACAAACCAATATCCAGCGGGAAGAAAAAGTGAAACCCAATGCTACCATTGGGTTTCAGGGCGCGTTGGGCGTAACGCTAAAAGCAGGCAACCGTTTGTCTTTTTTTCTTGAAACGGAATATCGGAATGTTCCTGTCGTAGGCAAAAGCAAAGAAGTAACAGCCTATAACGAAACAACGAATGTTATCAATAACACCAATGGCAGCGTTGTAAGTAGCAGCTCACGCGGCATCAATGACCTTTCTACCGCGGAGCGCAACACTACCTACCACACGACAATCAATCAGAATTCAAATACACCTACCGGTACCACAGATCCTGCTCATCCAACTCAAACACAGTATAAAGACAATAACAGGCCGGCTGACGATCTGAGATCCTATATTAATATAGGCGGCCTGGGGTTAAACCTGGGTATCCGGCTGAATATCTGACGTTAAGAACTTTTCTTTAGCGGGCATGGAAATCCAACGGTATTTCCATGCCTTTTCTTTTCAGGCTTCTGGCAGCCAGGTTACTGGCGCCAAAAGTGATCAATAATATACTCAAGCTACTTGCAGGCATCAGTATCGCCGCTATCATAGGCGACATCAAAGCCTGCACTGAAATGGTGATCCCTACTATATTATATAATATGGAGATTACAAATGCAGCCATTACAATACGCTTGTTGGTCTTACACAACTTTATCATACTTGCCAGCGAAGACAAACGTTCCGCATCCAGGATAGCATCACTTGCGGGCGTAAAGCAGTTGGCGTCGTCGGACACTGCTATGCCCACTTCCGATTGTTTCAGGGCGCCGGCATCATTCAAGCCATCGCCTATCATGATCACTTTATGACCGGTATCCTGCAAACGGCGGATATATTGTAACTTGTCTTCTGGACTCTGGTTAAAGAGTAAGGTAACATCATGCCCCAGCAGCTTTCTTAAATATGTTTTTTCTCCTTCATTATCACCACTTATCACTGCCAGTTTATATCCTTTTCTCAGTTGCCTGAGCAAGCCGGGTACTTTATCGCGGTATTTGTTTTTCAGGATAAACCGTCCCATGACCACTTCTCCCACGGATACATATACAGCGGTCTCTTTTTCATCGTCAACACCATCCTGGCATACAAACTGGCGTGAACCTATTGTTACCAGTTCGCCATCGATGATACCTTCCAGGCCTTTGCCTTTTGTTTCACAGAAACTTTGCACCTGTTTTTCGGGACGTTGATTTGCCCATCGTACAATGGCGCGGCTCAGGGGGTGATTGGATTGTGAAGCCAGCGCCACTACTTTCTGGCGCACCTCTTTCGACAGCTGTTTGCCATAGAATTCCACATCCTGGTTGCGGCTGCTGGTAAGCGTTCCTGTTTTATCGAATACGATACAATTTGCATTGGCGATATCTTCTATCACCTGGGAGCTGCGCAGGTAAAGCTTATGACGTCCGAGGCGGCGCAGAATATTACCGTTGGTAAAAGTATTACTCAGCAGCAATGCGCAAGGGCATGCCACGATAAGTATTGCGGTTACTGCATCCCAGATCTTTGAAGCATCGGCGAAATACCAGTAGGTAGCCGCGCCTGCTGCAATGGTAAACAGGATCCATGTAAAATAACGGCTCAGCAAATGCACAAAAGAACGTTCTTCGTCCTGTTTCTGCTGCTGCCATTCGTCACGATTCCACAGGCGGGTAAGATAACTCTGAGATACTTCTTTAATCACCAGCACTTCAATATTACCGCCCACCTGTTTGCCGCCGGCGTATACCAGTTCACCCATCTCTTTCCGTACCGGCTCACTTTCGCCGGTGACAAAACTGTAGTCGATGAGTGCATGTCCGCGCGTAATGATACCATCTGCCGGGATCAGTTCTTCACTGTGAATGAGCAGCGTATCGTCGAGTTTAATATCCGGAAGTGTGATCACTTCTTCCTGATCTTTTTTCAAACGGGTAACAGCAACAGGGAAATAGGAGGTATAATCGCGTTCAAAATTCAACTGGTTATAGGTACGTTCCTGCAACACCCTTCCTGCAAGCATGAACAGTACGATGCCCGACATGGAATCGAAGAAACCTGAGCCGGTTCCGGTGAACACCTCGTAGAGGCTGCGACAGAAAGTAACGATAATAGCCAGTACAATGGGCGCATCGATATTCAGGAAGCCGTGTTTCAGTCCCTTCCAGGCGCTCTGGTAAAACTCCGAGGCACTGTAAAAGAATACAGGCAGGCTCAGCATTACGTTAAAGATCCGGAAGATATTAAGCAGGTATTGTTCCTGCACATCTATCCCCAGGTATTCGGGGAAGCTGAACAACATGATGTTCGCAAAACAAAAGCCAGCCACGCCGAGCTTATACAGCCGGGAGCGGTCTACTTTCTGCACTTTACCGGGCAGGAACTGGTTAAGGTTTATATAAGGTTCGTACCCTATGCTGGTAAGCAGTTCGGCCAGTTTCCGTACCGAGAGCTGGCGGTGATCGAAGAAGATCTCCACTTCCTTTCTTGGAAAATCGACCTTGGAAGAGAAGACAGCGGGTTCTATTTTATGAAGATTCTCGAGCAGCCACAGACAGCTGCTGCAGTGAATATGCGGTAAGTAAAAGGTGATGAAGGTTTGCGCTTCATCTTTATAGCTGATGAGCGCCTGCTGTACTTTTTCATCGTCGAGGAACATGAACTTGTTTTCCCTGACCTTCTGGCGTTGGTTGACGCCGGGCGCCTGATTAATGGAATAGTACCTGCACATGTCGTTTTGTTCGAGGATACTGTAAACCATGCTGCATCCATCGCAACAAAAATTCTTATCCTGAACCTGTATAGGGTTCTCGCCACAATCTTCTCCGCAATGATAGCAGGTGGATTTAATTTCCATCAATGCCATACAAATAACATTTATAGTTTTTTAGTGGTACGCGGCGGTTGCTGAACTGCCGGGTATAGTACGTTCTGATCTACATGAATCCATTGAAAAACGGCTGTTTCCAACAGAAAAAAGGCGTTTACACAGGTTTTCCAGGCGGCGCTATCACGGGGTGTAATCATAAAATTATTCAGCAGGTGCCTTACGCGTTGCATCAGGGCGGTGATAACAGATTGGCGGGCTTTTATAACCCGTACGGTTGCGTCTTTCACGCAATATTGTTTATGACCGTTTTTCCGGATACACGGAAAAATGATCCCCGATTCTTTCAGTAGCAGATGTTTGAGCTCATCGTTCAACTTGCCGAAGAGCAGGTGAACCAGTTCGGAAACAGCTACAGGCAACCCCGGAACTTCCGGATGGCCAGACAAGAAATCGCTGATCATTTTGCAAGAGGCAGTGATAGCCAGGTGGTAATCCTGTTCAACCAGGTTACATAATTCTTCAGGAGTTAGCACGTTCTCGGCGTGTCCCAGAGGGTACCATTGCATACGCTGCCTATTTAAACAGCAAGTTACCTTCTGTTAGTATAAATAAAAATGAGCAAGGTCAATGCGGGAGATGACTTTTATCAGAAAGGTCTAATCTTGCAGATTTGCAACCTGAAGCAGCTCGCGGCTGTTGGTGATCTTAATTTTCTTACCGTCGAGATCAATGACGCCATCTTTTTTGAACTCTGATAACAGGCGTATGGTTGACTCTGTAGCCGTACCTACCAGGTTGGCTATTTCCTCTCTCGACAACCGTACATTTAACGTAAGACCATCAGTTTCATAACCATACGTTTCTTTGATGAACAACAGCGTTTCTGCCAGCCGCTCCCTTACCGGCTTCTGTGCCAGGTGGGTGATCTTCATTTCGGCCTTATGCAGTTCGTCGCTCAGTAAACGCATTACTTCAAAGGCCAAACCCGTATCGTGTTTCAATACCCTTACAAAAATATCCTTGGGGATAAAACAAACCTGTGAATCTTCCAAAGCCACTGCCGTACCGCCATAACGGTCGCCGCTCAACAATGCCCTGTAGCCAATGATATCACCGCCACGAAGTAAACGGGTGATCTGTTCCTTTCCGTCGTCGCCCAGATGCGACAACTTTACTTTACCTGAATTGATACAGTAAACGCCAAACGGGTAAGTCCCCTCATTAAAAAGGACCTGGCCTTTTTTGTAAATATTGCATATTTTCTGAAGGCTGAATTCCGCAAGATGCTCCTCCCTGGTCTTGCAAAAGACCGAATGACACTTCCTGGCACATGCTCCACAATCCGAGGTCTCTGTAATTACTTTCATGCTGATTGGATTGAGAAACAAAGATACCACGTCCGTTCATGACAAATGGCAGATAAAGAGATGATAGATATCAGTGCTTTTAGTCAAAGCTTTGGTTGCTTGCAGCGGCTAATTTTAACAATCTGTCAAATTGTTCGGGGGATAAATCATTGGAAAAGTAATAAACAGGATCTATACGTTCTCCGCTTTTATGTACTTCGTAGTGGCAGTGAGGCCCTGTACTTTTACCTGTGCTGCCCACATAACCAATTACCTCACCGCGTTTTATGCGTTCACCTACGCGGGCTTTTATTTTATACATGTGGCCATAGAGTGTTTCATAACCATAGCCATGGTTAATGATCACATGATTGCCATAACCACCGGCGTTATAATTTGCTTCTTTGATCACCCCATCGGCAGTAGCGTAAATAGGGGTACCCTGTGGCGCTGCAAAATCCAATCCGGCGTGAAACTTTGCCACCTTATATACAGGATCGATCCGATAACCGAACCCGGATGCGATGCGGTTGAGATCTTTGTTGCTGACAGGCTGAATGGCGGGGATACTGGCCAGCAGTTTCTCCTTATTTTTGAGCATGCCGTCGATTTCGTTGTACGATTTCTCCTGGTAAGCAGCCCTGCGGGCCAGGTTGTTCAGTTGGTTGGTCATATCCGAAACCAGCTGCGATTCGCCCATGCCGCGCACCATGGCCATTTCCTTATTGTTTTCCATTTCCTTCACCCTTGCACTGTCGGGGATGGGGGTGGCTTCGAAGATCGCCCGGTACACATCGTTATCCCTTTTTTCGAGTTCAGCCATCTCCTGCTGCAGGCGGCGGATCTCGGCCTGGAAGATGCTGTAACTGTTCCGCAGGTCTTCGTTCTGCTGCAATAACAGCTTTTCCTTTGGAGAATCGATATACTGAAAGGCAATGGCTACAATGATGGCAGCACTTACAGAAGCTGCGGCTATAAAGCCGAAAATACGTAAAAGTTTCACCCGCAACGGCGTAATCAGCTTTTCGTAACGGAGCGTATGTGTATTATAGAAGTACTTAATTTTTTTCATCTTCTGCCCGCCTTTCAACTTCGCCCCTAAATATTACCTTTGAGGCCTTTTGTAAGCAGACAAAGATAAAGGCTTACACATTAAATATAGTATCAAAAAAAGGCTCATTCATTATGTTGACCAGTGCGGCTATCAGACAGCAGTTTTTGGAATTCTTCAGGTCCAAGGGACATACGATCGTTCCTTCGGCTCCTATTGTCGTTAAAAACGACCCTACGCTGTTGTTCACCAATGCGGGTATGAACCAGTTCAAAGACTATTTCCTTGGTAACCGCGAACCCGAAACACCCCGCGTTGCCGACACCCAGAAATGTCTCCGAGTAAGTGGCAAACACAATGATTTAGAGGAAGTTGGAGTAGACACGTACCATCATACGATGTTTGAAATGCTGGGAAACTGGAGTTTTGGCAACTACTTTAAAGCCGAGGCCATTGCCTGGAGCTGGGAGCTGCTGACCGAGGTGTACAAGCTTGACAAGAACCGTTTGTATGTGACTGTTTTTGAAGGCGATGCCGAAGAAAACCTTCCCCCCGACTCCGAGGCGCGTGATGAATGGAAGAAATGGATCAGTGAAGACCGCATTTTATTCGGTAATAAAAAAGATAATTTCTGGGAAATGGGCGATACTGGTCCTTGTGGTCCCTGCTCAGAAATACATGTCGACTGCCGCCCGGACAGTGAACGTGCCCAGGTTGACGGCAAAACACTTGTCAATGCCGATCATCCCCAGGTGATAGAGATCTGGAACAATGTATTCATGCAGTTCAACAGGCTGAAGGACAAAAGTCTTGCGCCACTGCCCGCCAAACACGTTGATACGGGGATGGGCTTTGAACGACTGGTACGTGTAATACAGGGCAAAAGCTCGAACTACGATACCGATGTTTTCACCGGAACCATAGCGGCTACGGAAGCCATCACGGGCAAAAAATACGAGAACAGCGACAGCAGGGAATCTGTTGCGTTTCGTGTGCTGGCCGACCATATCCGTGCGATATCCTTCACTATTGCCGACGGGCAGTTGCCTTCGAATACGGGTGCAGGTTATGTGATCAGGCGTATTCTTCGTCGTGCTGTTCGTTATTATTATTCTTACCTGAACTATAAGCAGCCGTTACTTCACCAGCTTTTACCCCTTATTGCAAAACAATTTGCGGGGGTATTCCCGGAACTGCAGCAGCAGGAGGCGTTTGTCGCCAAAGTTGTGAAGGAGGAAGAAGAAGCATTTTTGCGTACCCTGGAAAAGGGACTTAAAAGAATTGACGATATCATTTCCAACACCGGTGCTGCCGGTAATGCCAGCGCCAATAGCACTGCTAACACAGGCAAAAAAGCGACCACAGGCACGTTAATCAATGGCAAAGACGCCTTTGAACTTTACGATACCTATGGTTTTCCCATAGACCTTACCCGTCTTATTGCCTCTGAAAACAATCTTACTGTTGACGAAGCGGGTTTTGAGGTCGAAATGCAGCAGCAGAAGCAACGCAGCCGCGCCGCTACCGCTATTGATACGGAAGACTGGGTAGTATTGCAGGAAAATGCAGTCACTTCATTTGTGGGTTATACTACGCAGGCCACCAAAACCCAGGTAACCCGCTACCGTAAAGTGAAGGCCAAAGGAAAAGAAGCTTACCAGCTGGTTCTTGAGGCTACGCCTTTCTATGCCGAAAGCGGTGGACAGGTGGGCGATACCGGTTTGCTCAGTTTTGCCGGTGAAGACATTACCGTTATCGATACCAAAAAGGAAAACAATCTTTATATACAATTTACGGAGCAGCTGCCGCAGGATATTCATGCTCCTGTTCTGGCAGTAGTAAACGGTATCCGCCGCAGTAATATAGAGGCGCATCACAGCGCCACCCACCTTTTGCATGCAGCCCTCCGCCAGGTACTTGGTGCACACGTGGCCCAGAAAGGAAGCCTGGTTAATGAAGACCAGCTGCGGTTCGACTTTTCTCATTTTGCGAAAGTATCTGACGACGAATTGACTGCTATCGAGCAGCTCGTAAATGAGAAGATCAGGCAGAACATTCCTGTAGTGATCAAGGAAATGTCGAAAGACGAAGCGGTTGCGATGGGCGCCATGGCGCTTTTCGGTGAAAAGTATGGCGACACGGTACGTGTAGTGATCATGGACCCGAATTATTCCATAGAGCTTTGCGGTGGCACCCATGTTGGCGCTACAGGTCAGCTGGGTTATTTCAAAATAAAACATGAAAGCGCCGTTGCCGCGGGCGTACGCCGTATTGAAGCAGTTAGCGGCGCAGCAGCGGAAAGGCTGATCCTCGAGCAGTTTGAAACGATCCGTCAGGCGAAAGAGTTACTTAAAAATCCTAAGGAGCTGCTGAAAGCCATTGAGAACCTGGCTGCCGAAAGCAATGATCTGAAAAAGAAACTTGAAAGCCTGGAAGCGCAGCAGCTGGCCGTGCTGAAGAACGAATTACTACAGCAGGTAAGCACCGTAAACGGAACGCAGTTCATTGGCGCAGTAGTATCTGTAAGCAGTGCCGATGGCCTCAAAAAGCTGTGTTTTGACCTGAAGAGCCTTCAGGGTGATTATGCAGCGGTACTTGCGGCTAATATAGACGGCAAAGCACAGGTAGCAGTATTGCTTTCCGACAGCCTTGTAGCCTCTAAAGGACTGGAAGCGCCAAAGATCATTAAAGAACATATTGCCGGACTCATTAAAGGCGGCGGCGGCGGCCAGAAAACGCTGGCTACAGCGGGTGGACAAGACGCCAGCAACCTTGACGCAGTTATTGTGAAAGTGAAGGAGCTGTTGTAGCAAATACTATTTTAAAATTGCAAGACAAGGCTGGCCATTATTTTTAGCCAGCCTTGTCTTTTTATTTAGCTCCTGCCGGAAGCTCATGTTTTAGCGTTCACGCAATGAAAAAAGCAACATACTTCTTCGTAGCAACCGGCTTCACCACTCCTCCTTCTCCCCTATCATGCTCCATTCTAATTCTCATACAATCACTATAAGCAAGAGTTCAGGCACCTTCATTCACAAGCCAAATTGAAAGGCATAAAAAAAGCCAGGAGATTCCCGGCCTATAATTTAAATAAGATGATTTCTATTATCTCGGCAAAGGAGACTTCAACTTACGTAAAAGTTTATTAGCCTCTTCCAATTTTTTAGGGGCCAATTCCCTTCCTTTTAATTTATTAAGGTCTTCGTCAACAATAAATGTAATTTCTCCTTTTGAGAGCACACTTTTGTATTTTATTACCTTGTTATTCATAATACGAATTTACACTTTTTTTCTTTTAATCAAAAATGCGGTCATTTCCATATTAGGTGTAAACGGCATAATGTCTTCACCAACAAACGCATAGATATCAAAATCACAAGATAATTCTCTTAAATTAATCCCAACCGCCATCCGGTAAAGCCTGGTCCTCTCCCGGGTGCTGCCTCTAAAAAAGATCAGCCGGTCAGGATATCTTTTGGTATAGGCCATTACTACATCTACAACAGTCGCCAGTATCTTGTTTCTGTCACCGTTATCGCTTATGCTAAAATCATCAATTTCGCCATTTGCGCCTATATCTCCAAAAGCAAGGTTATATACATCTTTCCATTCAGTTGCAGAGAAAACAATTCTTTTAGAAATATTGCCTTTTTTGCCTTCACTAGTAAAATCAACTACCCTAAAATCTTCTGTAATCCTCAGATTCCTATATATCTCATATCGCATTCCACTTCTTTTAAACATTCCAGATCATCATCGTTATCTTTTCATCATTGCCCCGCATATGACATCCCAAAAACTAAATCTTTCCATCTCCCCCCTTCATTAAGCTCCTTGAACAATAAAAGAAGTTTTTTATCATAAACATTTTTTATCATTCGTTTTCATTTTCTCGTTCAAACGATTCATATCCTTCAAAAATCTCCTGAGGTCTTCATATAGCAGCAACATTTCGCTGTTCTCCTTTCCTGAATTAACCTCTTCGGTCTGGTAAACATAACAACTATACAACTCCCATAACACCTTTTTCCATCTCTTGTAAGGAACTTCAGAAAAGAAGTTGCGAATTTTCAAGATCTCCGATTCAATTACTTCATCGGGTATTCTTTGAATGCTCATGTTGTGTAATATTATAGGTAAACAAAAAAGGCCTGGCAATGTATTGTTACTCCACCGGCATATAGCCGGTAGAAATCACAAAACAATTGTCAGGCCTTGTTAAATAAAGAAACAGTATAATAGCGAATGGATCAGCCGAAGCACCTGTTTGCAAACAGCGAACGACTTAGGCAGCAATGGGCGTTGCCCCATCGGTAATGAATTCATAGGCATCCTTTATCTTTTGCAATAAGAGGCTGCTATGTTCTATTAAGATAGCGGTATCGGATTCCGTTACACCAAAAGCATTATTATAACGGCTATTGGTATAAGCTTTTTGAAGCAGGTAAAACCTTTGTACATCCCGCTTCATATGTCGCGGAAAAGTTTGGTACACATCAATACTAAACCGCCTTGCCAGCCGCATTAACCTGCTAAGATTATGCGTTCTTACCTCAAACTGCATAAGCGGCACCAACAGTGCAGAAAGCCCCTGTTCAACAGCCTGGTGTAACATAAAACAGGCAAGCGGGTATTCCTCAGCACGGTAATAGCTAACAGCTCCTTGTAAAAACTGCTTGGCATGGCCCATATAAGAAACATGAATATTCCTGAAAAAGCCACTCATGCCTCTGTTATAATAACCAGGCGGCGAAGCGGCATTAATCCTGTCCGCATCATACATAAGGTTCTCATGCCTGCAGGCATTAATAAAAAAGGAATTCCCTGCCGCAATCATTTCATTTATACGTGTAATTTTAAACAGCGAAGCAAACACAGGGGCAATATCACAACTCCGGCTATGAACCAGGTTCTCCAATCGATCGATAGGGCGATGTTCCTGCTCCCCTATCAAGATCAGCACATCATATTCCTCTCCCAGCGCTTCCGGAAAACAAGGATAGGTTCCCAGCAAGTATATTTTCTCAACATCCATTTCATGAGTAAGGAAGCTTACTAATCGCTCCTTATGGTAATTTGTTTCCTGTATGCCGGAGAATGATTCAATTCCAATGACTTTGGCATTTACTGAACTTTCATCGGAAGTAACGGGAGGTAGCTGCCTTATAGGCGGCAGGTGCTTTAAAGTGGTTTGCATGTAATCTTACATTTATGGTGAATAATGTAAGTCTACTGTAAGCGAAGCCTTCCCTATATAATAAAATAAGGTGAGCCTCGTCTTACCACTCAGAGGCACCGCGAAGAGCCCGCAGCTGATAAGCTGATAGAGGCCCACCCTATCTCGTATAGAATGGGCTTTTACTACCATCTCAGCTGCACTGAAAATTCGCGGTTTTCTGAGCGAGACTTATAGCAAAATCCTTATTGGTATCAGAAATGCAATTTATGACTTTATGCACTCTCATACGCAAGTTGCTATACAAATATAAGTAACTGTATTCATACTGTAAACATTTTAGCATCTTTTTGTCTACTTTTTTATACACATATCTTAGTTCTTTTACTTTGATGAAAACTAAAAACAATAAAATAGATAGAGGAGCATTATTGTCGAGCGCTGTTACGGCAACCGGCATCAATAAAGAAGATATTGCCCGCAGGGCTGGTTATAGCAGAGCTGGCTACTATAAACATATCAAAGACCCAAACTTACCCTATCATATTCTAATGGCCTATGGAAAAGTGATTAACCGGGATTTTACAGATGAATTTCCTGATATGCCCAAATATCTATTTGATAGTATTAATGCAAAACAGCCGACACTCACAGAAGCCTTACAACAAATTGAGAATTGGAAAATGAAATATCTGGATTTATTGGAAAAATATAACAGAATTATAGAAGATAGATTAAACTCTGGAAAATAAAAATACATTTCACTGTTTTTGTAAATTTATACGCAATACAGGTAAGAAATGAATGAAAGACGTGACAAAGCCCGGCTACAAGAATTTGGAATAAAACTTCGCTCGCTGAGAGAGCAGTTGAATTTAAGTCAGGACGAAGTTGTTTCCAGATGCGATATTGCAAAGTCAACCATTTAGTTTAATCGAAAACGAGAAAAAAGATTTCACATTCACAACATTCCTCGAACTGGCAAGAGGATTAGGCAAGCACCCCAAAAAGTTATTGGACGAAGATTTCGATTTCCTGAAAGATTGGTAAAATATTATAAAAATATCCTTTTGCCATATGATTTAATTATAGCTACCTTTATCGTACAGGTTTCAGCACTCCGTTTTCAAATTATATTTATGGAACGGAAAACACCCAGAAAAAGAATTCAGCCAAAGAAAGGGCTGTTATTACCTATTGAAGATCCAGATGCCTATGTAAAAAACAAATGCTCCGAACGGGCCAGGAAAATAAAAACGATCAAGCCCAACTTTGATTTTAACCTTTGGTTCGATAAACATTACCAGATTCGCACTCAATTTGGCGATGAACATGGCATTAGAGAAGGAATAGAAGCTGAAAAAGTTGAATCCCTCGTTAATCGCGCCATGAATCATCTAATGACTTACAGCGCCATTTTAAAGAATTTTGTATTCATTAATCATGGTGAAAATGGTAAAAGAAACGAGCGCGTTATACTTCAGGAAGAAACACCTGAAGGCCTTCTTAATATTGTGATCGAAGTACATTTAATTGAAGCTGGCATTTACGAAGTCACTGTTAAAACAGCGATGTGTATCACTGACTTTAATTTAAGTGATGGTCAATTTGCCATACAACTAGTTGGCAATAAATCTATTTTGAAAAGAAGAGAACAAGGGGCAATGAAAATGATTTATTTTTTATAAATAAATAAACTTTTTTTTATAAAAATCACTTTTCTTTTCTACCTTTACAACAGCAAGATAGGATTAATCTCTGGTCAGCCGAAAGGTAGGATTTTAATCTGGACAGTCTTGCATAGTGAAAGCCGTTATCGAAAGATCGCGGCTTTTTCTATTATACCCTATTCAGTTCCGGATAAAGTTGAAAAACATACAACCCTCTCTCATCCATTCACCCCTTTTTCTTTCCATTGGCCACAAATATTCATTTCCACTATGCAGTACACAAATTTTGTTTTATACAAAATATTACAATTGCCCCGTAAACAAAAAGCATGGCCAAACAAACAGGTCCCGTCATCTGGGAAACAACTATAGATCTCGTCTCTCTTTACAAGAGATGCGGGGTTGGCTGTGCACGTATGAAAAGTAACCTTACTGCCGAACGCTGGCGCTCCGACCCCCTTTTTGCAGGCAGCCGCAAAAGCGCCGCACGTATGGCGCTGGCTGCTAAACTCGCCAGCTCCTTTTACCAAACCATTCCGCAACATCAGCGCCGTTATTCTCTTTACAAACAATTAGTAGGCGTAGCGCAACATATGCTCTGCAAAGGATATAATATTCAACAGGTAAACAAGGTCCTCGATTTCGCTGTTTGCCGCTACCTCAGAAAGCTACAGGCTGCGGCCGCTGACAGGAAACCTGGGCGCTCTCCTTTCGCAGCAACATTTTCATTGAAGGCCAAACCGGCATTTACAGCGGCTATACCGCATCTATTTTTAGAGCCGCAGTTCACTACCATAACAATCAGTAACTCAACCTTCGGGTTGCGGCCCGTAATAATGCCACCCCGCGGCAGCCCAGCGCCTATTAACGGCTGTACACTAAACAGGAACCCCACCAGCCGGAGCCTACCCTCTATACATCAATACTCCTGTAAAAGCCAGCCATTCACCATGGCAGGGCTTATTATGTCCATACCCCCACAAACAGGCTGCTTCATTCTCAAAACAGCCGCAAAACTCCTGGAAAACATTTCCGGAAACAACTTTCAGCCCTCCAACTGTTTTATAGTCCCATAAAAACACGCCTCTCCACCCGTCTACGAAAAACTACGCTTTAAATACGAACGATCAGTATACTCAAGAGCTACTATCAGCGAACGCATACCCGAAAGAAAGTAAGCGGTATATGAGTAATAAACCAGTTCCAATTTCTCAAAATGGGACAAAAATTCCGGTTTTGAGACTTTTTAACCTTTTTTTCTCCCTTAAATTAGTGATATTCAATAGATTTGCAAGTTGGTATCATAATTGATCCCAATTAAATGTCCGTTTTTAATCCGAAGAGAACTGTGAACAAAAGGGCCGGCTGCTGAACCGGTCCTTTTTTCTTTTCATAACTTACCTGTCTTCGCAGCTGTTGATACCCATTCCGTCACGCTCCTGCTTATACCTATTGCGATTTTATCCGATCTTCTATTCATCACAATCTCCCTTCTATCATCAGCATCTATAGTGTATTCCCTACCTTTGCCATCCCATTAAAAACATAAACATTATACCCCGTATGAAGTACGCCGTACTCTTTTTTGCATGTATCGCCCTGTCATTGTCAGGTTGCGACAGCACCCGCCAGATCCTGAACAATCTTCCCCAGGGCAGCAGTGGCCTTACCTCGACACAAATAGCAGCCGGGTTGAAAGAAGCCCTTACTATTGGTACGCAGAACAGCAGTAATGCACTGTCGGCTGTGAACGGTTATTTTGCCAATGCAGCAGTGAAAATTTTGCTTCCGCCGGAAGCCCAGAAAATAGAAAGCACTTTACGCAGCGTTGGCCTGGGAAGCGCAGTAGATAAAGCTGTTTTATCGCTCAACCGCGCTGCCGAAGAGGCTGCAAAATCTGCAGCTCCCATCTTTGTAAACGCCATCAAGCAAATGACCATCACCGATGCGCTTGGCATTCTTAAAGGAGGTGATAATGCAGCTACTAACTTCTTTAAAAATAAAACTACCAGCAGTCTTACGGCAGCTTTTTCGCCCGTGATAGGTAATGCGCTCAATAAAGTAGATGCTACCAAGTATTGGGCTGATATGTTTTCGCTTTATAACAAGTTTGCCAAACAACCTATTAATACCGATCTAACGGCGTATGTAACAGGCAAGGCCATTGATGGTATTTTCTACCAGGTTGGACTCGAGGAACAAAAGATCCGGGAAAATCCGTCTGCCAGGGTTACCGATCTGCTTAAAAAAGTATTTGGCAGCAGCCAGGCGCAGGGCGGAAAATCATAAATGCCGCTGTATTTAAAACAGATTCCATTTTACCATACCCAGGGGCTGGCCATTGTTTTGGTCAGCCCCTTTTACATCCGGAGCAATCTGTAGCCAGGCAGGGGCAACACCCTATTGCACTTGTGAGGCAACACCCTGTTACACCTGTGAGGCAACACCCTATTGCACTTGTGAGGCTACACCCTGTTACACTTGTGAGGCAACACCCTATTGCACTTGTGAGGCAACACCCTGTTACACCTGTGAGGCAACATCCTATTGCACCTGTGAGGCAACACCCTGTTACACTTGTGAGGCAACATCCTATTGCACTTGTGAGGCAACATCCTATTGCACTTGTGAGGCAACACCCTGTTACACCTGTGAGAGCCCAACCTGCGGGGTAAGGCTCTGTTACACCTGCGAAGGCAAATACCCGGATGCACCTGTGAGGAGGTGTATCTGCGCCGGGCAGGCAGGGAAGAATAGTTGCGATTTTAACATTTCCGAAATATTTCGTACATCAGATTTTCTCCCTATATTTGATCTACTAAACATTTCGTACAACAAATATTCTGACTATGGCATTCACAAAAAATACGCTTGTATTAATGGCGCTGGCTGCTGGCTGTTTAGCCGGTACCCTGCAGGCCCAGGAAGCTCCTGCGCCACCTAAAGATGCACCCAGGGAAATAAAATCGGAACAGATCATTGTTCGTAAGAAAGGTAATACCAAGGAAAGAGTCACCATTGTATTAGATGGCGACAGTGTTACCGTCAATGGCAAGCCGCTCAAAGATTTCGTTGATGATAGTATAGAGGTTAAAATGGCAAGAGTGGGCCGTCCTCCTATGCCTCCCAGAGGGCCACATCCTCCTGTTGCGGGCTTCCGCTGGGATGATACGGGTGGCGCCAAGGCGCTGCGCGGTTTCAGCCGCCATTTTCGCGGATTTGGCGCTCCGGCCTTACTCGGCGTATTTACAGAGAAATCGGACAAAGGAGCTGTTGTTAAAAACGTGGTAAAGGAAAGTGCGGCAGAAAAAGCCGGGTTGAAAGCCGGAGATGTTATCACACGTGTAAATGACAGCACGATCACTGACAATGAAAGCCTGGCAGAGGTTATCGGTGAATACAAACCAGAGCAGGAAATTGCGATCACTTACTTACGCGATGGCAAGGAAAACCGTACAACTGCCAAACTGGGCAAAAATAACCGTTTATACAACTTACAGTTCGATGATACATTTGATCTGAAAGATGTTCCTGAACTTCGTAACTTCCGTTTTGACATGAAGGATATCCCGGGTGGCTTTGTTTGGGGTGGTCAACCCCGACTGGGTTTACAGGTTCAGGATGCGGAAGACAAAAAAGGTGTTAAAATACTGGAAGCCAGAGAGAATAGTGCGGGTGCAAAAGCGGGGCTTCAGAAAGACGACGTCATTACATCTGTCAATGGTAAAGATGTGACTGGTGTTGAAGAACTCCGGATGCAACTGAAAGAGGTAAAAGCGGGCGATGTTATTAAACTCGAATACCGCCGTAAGAACAAACGCCGTTCTGCGGAGGTTACATTCCCCCAAAAGCTCAGGACCTCCGATCTCTAGTCTCTTTGATTTTCGTTTATACAGTTTTACATGTGCAATGACCGTTGTTCTCTAACAACGGTTTTTTGTTGTGTCATTTATAGGTATTTTCGCGATACAATGAACCAGTTCTCAGATAAATACGAAGCCGTTATCGGCCTTGAAGTACATGCCCAGTTAGCTACGGAAAGTAAGTTGTTCTGTGGCGACGCCACTTCGTTTGGAGCAGCGCCCAATACCCAGGTAAGCGCGATAACGCTGGGGCATCCGGGTACACTGCCCAAAACGAATAAAAAGGCGGTAGAATATGCTATTCGCATGGGTCTTGCCTGTAATTGCGACATTGAACGTTATAATTACTTTGCGCGTAAAAATTATTTCTATCCCGATCTTCCCAAGGGTTACCAGGTTTCGCAGCATACCACGCCTATATGTGTAGGGGGTACTGTGGCCATTAAAACCACTGCCGGTGCGCGCGATATCAGGTTAAACCGTATCCATATTGAAGAAGACGCCGGCAAAAGCGTTCACGATATCGATCCACATTATACCAGTGTAGATTATAACAGGGCTGGTGTTCCCCTTATTGAAATCGTTACCGAACCGGATCTGCACAGTGCAGATGAAGCCTACCAGTATGTTACGGAAGTAAGAAGACTTGTGCGCTGGCTGGGGATCTGTGATGGTAATATGGAAGAGGGTAGTTTGCGCTGCGATGCCAACGTTTCTATCCGTCTTAAAGGAGATACGAGGCTTGGCACCAAGGTGGAGGTTAAAAACCTGAATTCGATCCGCAACGTTAAAAAGGCTATTGAATTTGAAATAACGCGGATGATTGCTATCGTGGAGTCGGGCGATGCCGTAAAACAGCAGACGCGCAGCTTCGACGCCAGCAATGATACCACCTTTGCGATCCGTGACAAGGAGGAAGCCAACGACTACCGTTATTTCGCAGAACCGGACCTAGCTCCTTTCAGATTAACCGAGGCGTTCATTCACGATATTAAAACAGCGCTGCCGGCCTTACCTGCCGAACTGATGGCGCAATACCAGCAGCAGTTTGGGTTGTCGGAGTATGATGCTGTTCAGCTTTGCCTCGACAGGGAAACCACGGAGTTCTTTAGCCAGGTAACAGCGCACACGACAAATTACAAAGCCGCCGCCAACTGGATCAATGGTCCGCTGAAGCAATATATGAATGAGCATAAGCTGGGTTTCGCACAATTGCAGCTGACGGCCGAAAAGTTGTCGGCGCTGATGCAATTGGTAGAAGGCGGCCAACTCAGCTTTTCTGTTGCGGCATCGAACATTCTGCCTGTGTTGATACAAGACCCTGGCAAGGATGCACTTACCGTAGCCACCAACCTGAACCTGTTACAGGTTAGCAGCAGCAATGAACTGGAAGAATGGGTAGATGCTGCACTTGAAGCTATGCCGGATAAGGTACAGGAATATAAAAAAGGCAAAAAGGGTTTGATAGGCCTGTTTGTGGGTGAGGTAAAAAAGCGCAGCAAGGGCAAAGCAGATCCTAAAATAGTAACCACACTTCTCCAGGAAAAATTAAAATAACCGACTTTATGAATAAAATCTTAACAGTGGCGCTTGCCCTGCTAATGCTAAACGCATGCAAACCCAAGGAATACGGCGCCTTTATTGTCACGGGCAAGATATTACACGCTCCTGCCACCGCTAAAATACTTTTGCAGGACCTGCCTTTCAATGGTACCAAGCCGGTAGTGATAGATTCTGCCACTATTAAAAAAGACGGCAGTTTTACCTTGAGAGGAGTGGCACGTGAAGAAGGGATCTACCGCCTTAGTATCGATGAGCAGGGTCCGTCTATGCTTTTCGTAAATGACGCGCACAGCATTCATGTTCAGTTTGATATATCGGACTTCAGGAAACCCGAGGTTAAAGGTTCCAAGGCAACAATTGCCTTATATGATTTCCTCGACAATTACAGGGGTAAAGACTCGGCGCTCGTAGGTACTTTTATGGCCATCGATACATTACGTGTAAAAGCAGGAACAGACAGTCTTATTCAAGTGCAATACCAGAAGCGCGACCAGCAATTAAAGGCATTGAACAGAACCATCACCGAGTTTTTGAAACAAACCGAAAGTCCTGCTTCTTCCTTTTATGTGATTGCCCTTGGCGCCAAATCTATGCTTCCTGAGGAGCTGAAGCCATTGGCGGATGCAGCTTCTGCGAAGTTTAAAGAACATTCCGGGCTAGCTATTCTGAAGAGCCAGCTAGCCATGGAAATATCGGGTAATAAACAAGATGCACCTTATGCCCTGCTGAATCAACAGGCGCCTGAACTTGCCATGACCGATGTTAACGGTAAGCCCGTGCGCATAAGCAGTTTCAAAGGCAAGTACCTGCTGGTAGATTTCTGGGCAAGCTGGTGTGGTCCATGCCGCGAGGAGAATCCTAATGTAGTTGCCGCTTACAAGCAGTTTAAAGACAAAAACTTCGAGATACTTGGCGTTTCACTTGACAGTGATAAAAGCAAATGGGTTCAGGCTATTGGCAGGGACAGTCTCAGCTGGCCTCAAATGAGCGATCTGAAGCAATGGGAAAGCGCCGCTGTGGGTACTTATCAATTCAATGCCATTCCTTTCAATGTTCTTATTGATCCGAGCGGTAAGATCATCGCGAGCAGGCTTACTGGTCCCAAGCTTCAACAGAAGCTTGCGGAGGTACTGAAATAGCCCTTGCAGTGCACTGCAACAGTCCCATGCAGAAATGTACTGAAAAGCCTTTTCCTATTCTGTGTAAATGCAACAGCAATAAGCATATAACAACAAATTGCCTTTTAACACCTATTGTTGCAGGCAGGCGAATAAAACGAGGCCATATCATAAGCGCGATACGGCCTCGTTTTTCTCGGGTAACTGATGGAGAAGGGTTCCCGTTTAAGCAATTCTCGGCGGCTATTTTTATTTTATTGCTCAATGAAATCATCTCCGGCAAGTGTATTATAACATCTGTGCTTTATTCAATTATATATATTTTCTTTTCGGGGATGCTAATGGCTATTTTTTTGCCGAGCCAGTTGATACTTGTCAGGCCTTCGTAGATAAGTCCTTCTACAAATACTACGCGTGGTGATTCTTTTTTGCTGACGCCGTTTTCGGTGGTTATAGACTTAAGTGCGCCAATATAATAGCGATTTGTTTTCAGGGTATCGAATTCGCTTTTCCTGCTGATCACCTGCATGCCGGCCGTATCAATGGACAATGGTTTCATGAGGCGGGAGCTGATATAGTAAACATCCTTACCGGAGCCGGCATCGAGGAGCACCTGGGCATTGAGGGTATCGTTTAGTTTTACATTCGTGAAAATGTCCACTGCTTTGCCTGCGTGATCGGAGAGCTGGATATCGATGGATCTTTTTTTATCGGCGGGCTTCAGGGTTCCGAATGTCAGCGTTTTATTGGTATAGTCGATTGTAACGGGGATGTTACGGAAGGCCTGTAAGGAGATGAGGCCGTCGATCCCGGGCAGATCGAGATCGAAGCTGCAGTAGTACTGGTCTTTGAACTTTAAGGTGCCTAAAGACAGCTCTTTTGAGACCAGCAGGTTGGCTGCAATCTCCTCTCCTGTTGAGCGGTGTCCTACAAAGAAGTGGTGTGTTGGCTGCGCGTGGAGTTTCTTTGCATATTTTCCGAAGACTGCGTTCAAACCTGCGCCTGTATCGAACACAAAGTTTCCTTCTTCTCCATCCATAGTGGCTTTGATGATGATATGACCGCTGCCTGCCAGGGTAAAGGGAATGGTAACCGGGGCATCCTGGGCCTTTACGAGGAGGCTGACTGACAGTAGTATCAGCAACATAGTTTTCTTCATAGCAGTTCATTTGTTGATTTCAGCAAAAGTATTTCATTCGGCGTTCAAAAAAGAGGGTGTGGTTCCTGCATAAAAAAGGGTGCGCGGACATGAGCCGGCACCCTTTATGGTAAACAAGTAACTGATTATTTATTTACATACACCCTAACGGCGTTTGTTTTAATCTGCTGTCCATTATCCAGAGTTACCAGGAAGAAGAAATAACGAGCCAGGTAAGCTGCTGTAGCGCTGCCCCTGTTTGCTTCTGTAGGGATAGCTCCACCTGTTTTTGTTACATATTCTGCCAGTGTAGTGCTATAACTAGCTGAGGTTCCACTGCCTGCTACCGGCGTATTATAATAGTAGCTTGCAGTAGTGTTCAAGCTGAGATAAGCGGTACCGGAGGTTCCGGTTGCCACACGTGTGATTTCTTTGATAGTTCTACCACTGTTGGCAGGAATGTTCAGTTTGAAAGTGATAGCACCTCCTGCATTATAGGAAGTTGCAACCACCGGGAAGTTGTTCATCAGATAAGTATCTGAGAAGGTCACCGCCACCTCGGGGACGCTGTTGGATACACCATCGAAGCCATCCTTTTTGCAGGAGCTGAACGCCACCAGCAGCAGGCATAAAATATAAAGAGTTCCTTTTTTCATACTTGTAATTTTTATAATTGCCCAATCGGTTTACTAAAGCGCCCACCAAACTTTTACGTTTGTTAAAGGCCTTGGGTTAGGCTGGTTAGGATTCGCGTTAGATTCGCTGGAAACATAAGGATAACGGCGTGGCATTGTGTTTGGGTCATCACCTTCTGTAGTCAACGGTATCGTTAACGCAGGGTAACCAGTTCTCCTGAAATCGTTATAAGCTTCATAAGCGTTATTAACGAGGGAGATATACTTCTGGGTAATGATCTGCTTTAACTTGTCGGCGGTAGTACCTGATAGTGTAACAATTGAAGGATTATCGTTGAAGTAGGTTGTGATCTCAGCATCTGTTAAACCAGCAGCTTTCATGGCAGCTTTGATACCAGCCTGATAAAGCGTATTTGGATCACCTGCGGTACCAAAGCGCAGTGCAGCTTCAGCAAGGATAAAAGATACCTGATAGGAGCTGAGCAGTCGTACAGGAACATCACCACTGGTACCTACAACGAACGTACCATACACAGATCTGTTACCAGCAGGAGTAGGAGCCGCAAACGGAGAACCGTTATCGTATGCAGTGAATACACCGTTAGGCTTTGTAAAGTACTTAGCCAGACGAACCGTATCATTTTGTGTGCGCATAAAGCTCAGGAATCTTGCACTCAGCATTTGCGTACCTGTGATAGATCCTGCGAAATCCTGTACATAATATGCGTTGGGATTTGCTGTGGTATAAGGCACATTATAGTCGTAAGTAGCGGCGTCGATATAAGGAGCACTGCTGCTAAGCACACTGTTGATCACTGATTTAGTGGTATCAGGAGCAACATTGGAAACCTGCAGGGCGAACTTCAGTAATAAAGAGTTACCGAAGCGGGTCCATTTTGCGATAGTACCTCCATAAACCAGGTCGTCGGTCGTAGGCGTAAGCGCTGTAGTTTTGGTAAGGTCGGCCAAGCCTTCTCTCACCAGGTTGAATAAGCTTTGTATTCCTTTTGAAGAATTTCCGAGGTAGATATCCTGTTGCGCTTCAAAAACAGGTGTAGGGAATTCCAGCCCGCGGCCTGCCTGTGTATAAGGGATATCGCCCCAGAGATCGGTAGCCATGGCTATCACATAAGCCTTTTGCAATTTGGCGATACCCGCGTAAGCAGGGCTCAGTGCATTGGTTTTATCGATCAGGATGTTGATATTATTCAGTGAACCACCGAATACTTCACCATTCCATTGGTTATCCATGCTACCGATATTCCACTTGTCATAAGCATAAGCAGTACCGCTGATACCTGCGCTATACTGCATCAGGTGTGCTGCGGCTTTGCTCAACTCGTTACTGTTAGCGAAAGCCATGGACATAGTAGTAACCGGCAGGATCGTTTTTGGAGGAACGTCCGTTGGGTTATTTGGATCAGTATTAACATCCAGGTATTTAGAGCAGGATACCAGCGTCAAAGAAGCTAAAGCTGCACCCGCCAATGTATTTTTTAGTTTGAACTTCATAGTAATAAATTTAAAGAGTAACACGTAAGGCGGCACCGTAGTTTCTTGTATTAGGAGCACTCAACAATTCCAGACCGCGGATATTACCCGCACCCTGTGTATTCATCTCCGGATCTATAGGAGAGTTGGGAGCATAGAAGAACAGGTTACGTCCATAGATGCTCAGCCTTACACTTTTCAACACACCGCTTTTGATAACATCACCAACAAATTCATATCCTAAAGACACTTCGCGAACACGGAAGGTAGTAGCATCGAACACTGCAAATTCATTTGAAGTGCTAGCACCTGTGCTGGAACCAAAGCTGCCATTCCAATATGTTTGGGAAGGAACCTGGATATTGTTCTGAACATAAGAACCATCGGCCCTTGCTATAACACCGGGAAGTACTTTTGGTAAGTCTCGGTCTACAGCAGTTTCTTTCAGAGAACCATTTGCCCGGAGTGTACTAACAGTGAAAGAAACGATATCGCCGCCTTGCTTGTAGTCGAGCAGGAAAGAGAAAGAGAAACGTTTGTAGTTGAAAGTGTTGGTTAAACCTGCGCTCCAGTCCCTGTTAGGATTTGCAACGATCTGGTTAGCCAGGTAACCAGCATAGTTACCAGTGGTAGAGTCGATTAAACGCTCCCCTTTGCTGTTAGTCAGGAATTTAGAGCCTAAGACTACACCAAATGGCTGACCTTCAACGATAGAAGGAATAAGGCCTGAATAAACAAATCCACCGATCTGGAAACTTTTTACAGAGTGGTCGGCTATGACATACTGAACTTTGTTTTTGTTCTTAGTGAAGTTGCCGGAAACGTTCCAGGAGAAATCTTTAGTTTTAACAGGAGTACCTGAAACTGTAAGTTCAATACCCTTGTTAGTCATTCTACCTACGTTAGCAACTTTAGAAGAATAACCTGTAGAGCCTGCAAGACCTACCGAAACGATCTGGTCTTTACTTAGCTGGCTATAATAGGTGAAGTCGATGTTAAGATTGTTTTTAAACAAACCAAGGTTAAAACCGCCTTCTTTAGAAGTTGTGAATTCCGGAGTAAGGTTAGGATTCGCAATTACATTGGAAGCACCGAAACCGGCAGTTGTTCCATACGGGAAGTTGAAAGAGGCTACGTTATTACCAAGTGCATAGGAATAGAAAGTGTTGCTGGTAGAATAAACAGCAGCATCTTTACCCACTCTAGCCCAACCTAAACGCACTTTCGCGAAAGAAAGGACATCTGATTTGAGACTGGGGATCGCATCGGTAAGCACAAGGCTGGTATTAGCAGCAGGATAGAAATAAGTATTATTTTTCTTAGGCAGTGTAGAAGAGTTATCTACGCGGCCTGTTAATTCCAGGAAGAGGTAGTTATTATATGCCAGTGATAGCTGACCATAGAAGCCCAACAAGCGCCTGGTAGAACTGTATTCGTTAGAGAGGGAAAAATTGGTGGCATTGGTAATGTTATAGTAGCCAGGAACAGTTAAACCATAGCCCACTTCAGAAATTTGCTGGCTTTTCACCTGGTTGATGTTTTGACCTAAGAGCAGGTTTGCATTCAAACCTTTGGTGAAGATGTCATTTTTCTTTGCAGTAATCATGAGGTCTCCGTTGATCTCATTCCTATAGTACATATCTTCCATGACACCACCAGTAGCTGTACCTGCAGCACCGGTGAATACGCTACGAACGATTTGTGTAGAACCTATAGCAGTAACCCTTTTCCTACGGGTGGTATAAGCATCCACACCTGCGCGGTAAGAAACGTTCAGCCAGTCGGCAACGTTATATCCAATAGTAAATGAACCGAGGATACGTGCTGTATGGCTGGTAATAGGGTTCTTATTAAGCGCGTAGTAAGGGTTATCACCACCGCTGATAGTATCTTTCAGACCAGTACTATACGTGTTAGGCAGGAACCAGTTATTGTATCCACCAGGCGTAGTATAGTTGTTCTTGTAGTATTCCATATCAATGCTCCTAGGAGTAGAATAAACCCTTGTAGTAGAACCGTAAGATGAGTTAGCACCCTGTGTTGCAGAATTCTGAACGGTAGAGAAGTAAGTTGCGCTTCCCTTGACGCTCAGTTTATCGGTAAGCTGGCTGGAAGCGGAGAACTGAATGTTGGTTCTGTCGAATTTGGTAGTAGGGATAATACCACGGTTATTAGAATTACCAATAGACAAGGTGTAGTTATTCTGTGCATCTCCTGCATTGATGCTGAGGTTATTTTCTACAACTTTACCTGTTTCAAAGAAATTTAAAATATTATTAGGGTAAGCTTTGTACTCAATAGTTTCACCCGGGTTATATTTTCTTCCGTTTACAACAGGGCTAGTGCCGGGAGCAACTATAAGACCATTGGCCAGTGTAGGAGTGCTGCCGAACTTAGGTCCCCAAGAGTTAGTAGAAATAGCAGAGAAGACACCATTTGCGCCCTGGCCATATTCGTTCTGTAGTTCGGGGAAACCGTAAATCTTTTGCGCCGTGTAAGAAGAGTTATAAGTAACGCTTACAGCACCTTTTTTACCAACACCTTTTTTAGTGGTGATAATGATGGCACCGTTAGAAGCTCTTGAACCGTATAACGCAGCAGCAGCGGGGCCTGAGAGCACGTTTACGCTTTCAACGTTATTAAGGTTAAGATCCATAGCCCTGTTTGCGGACTGATCGGTGTACAAACTAACAGTACCTTGATCGAGATCGTTACTGATAGGAATACCGTCCACTACGAATAAAGGTTGGTTACTACCAGAGAAAGTAGTCATACCCCTGAGGATAATGTTAGTAGATGCACCTGCAGAACCACCAGCAGAAGTGATATCGGCACCCGCTACTTTGCCTTGCAGGGCATTGAGAAGGCTACCGTCACCTTTATCTGCGATTTCATCGCTTTTAATGGTTTGAGTAGCGTAACCCAGGCTGCGCTTGCTTTTGGTGATCGCAAGAGCGGTTACAACCACATCGGACAGGTTCTGACCAGTAGCATGTAACGTAACATTGAAATTAGACTGGGTGCCCACTTTTACTTCCTGGGAGCCATATCCAACTAAAGAAAGAATAAGTGTAGCACCTTGCGCGGCAGTTACGCGAAAAGTACCCGCGTCATCAGTAGTCACCACTTTTTTTGTTCCTTTAATAAGCACTGTGACGTTAGGAAGCGGCACAGCTTTCTCATCCGTTACCTTGCCGGTAACTGTGCGTTCCTGTGCCCAGTTTTGGATCACAAGCAGGCAAGCACACACAAGTAATAGCAGTTTTCTCATGTAAACTGGTTTTGATTTAATTAAAAACTTGTAAACAAAAAATACATCTACGTTTAAACGCAGATAAAAGCTTCAGAACTTAGTCTTTACGCAAAAAAACTTCATCAGCATTTTTGCCGGCCGGACATAGGATCCCAAGCAAAACAGAGATTTATATTAGGGTTGCTTTTTAGCCGAAATAATGGATAAACCGGAGATTGGATTTTTGTCCGGTGGAGGATAAAAGCTATATGGCATATAGCCACCGGTGGGGCGCGCACCTACAGATGCGTACGCAAGATTGTTACTTTTTCTCATGTTTTTATGCAGCTTGTTAAACTTTATAGAATACGTCTTTTTTTAACTTGCCTGGTGCAAGCTAATAAAAAGAACAATAAATGCGAATATTAATCTTAAGTTAAATCAAAATTTAATGTTGTTTCTTTCGAAAAAGCCAAATTAAAACTGGTAATAATATTAAGTTAGTGAGTGTTCCTGTAACTAAAGTGAGGGACGTTAACCAACCAAGCGCTTTGGTTCCACCGAAATCGCTTATGCAGAAAATAATGAATCCGGCGATGAGAACCAACGAGGTATATATGATACTTACGCCCGTATGGTGAATTGTTTGTATAAGCGTAGGTTTGACTTCGCCATTATAAATTGGGAGTTCCTGTTTATAATTGACTAGAAACCGTATCGTGACATCGATGGCTATACCCAGGGCCACACTAAAGACAAGTACGGTAGAAGGTTTTAGAGTTACCCCTGTCCAACCCATTACGCCGGCGGTAACCAGCAACGGAATGATGTTCGGAATTAACGAACAGAGGAGTATGCGGAAGGAACGGAACAGGTATAACATACATAAGGCGATGAGGCCAAATGCCCATAAGATACTGTCGCGTAAGCCATTTATGATGAAGATGGAGCCTTCGAGAAAGGTTACGCTGCTGCCTGTGAAGGTTACATGATATTTTGCGGTATCGAAAGTCTGGTCGGCCACCTTGCGGAAATCGGACAGGAGCACCGGCAGTTTCCGGCTTCCGATATCTTTCATGTTCACGCTAATGCGGGCCACCTGTTTATTAGAGTCGATAAATGTGGATAACAGTTTATCGATGCCGCCGGATTTGGGTTTTACGCCGGAGGAATCTTTGGAGCCGTTGCCCTTGAGGTATTGGGACATTACGGGGATATCGAACTCGGTAGGAACGGCATAATAGGAGCTGTCGCCATCGTAAAACGCCTGGCGGGCAAATTTCAATCCTTCGACGAGCGAAAGCGGCCTGGCGGTTTCGGGCCTCATGGCTATGTAGTGAGAGAAGGAGTCGATCTTCTCAAGCGTTTGCAAGCCACGCAAGAGGCCGTTTTTCTTTTTGGTATCTACCAGGATCTCCATTGGCATTACGCCGTTGAAGTTTGATTCGAACCATTTCAGGTCTTTATATATAACATCTTTTTTTGGAAGATCGTCGACGATGAAGCCTTCGCTTTTCAATTGGAAGATGCCTGTGATCGCAAAAATGGTAACCACTGCGGTTACACCGTATACCCAGCTGCTATGTTTGAATGTCCATTTTTCAATTTTCACCAGCAGGGCTTCGAGTGTTTTATTTGTGAGGTAACGCATTTCACGGGCTTTAGGCACGGGCAGGTAACTAAGTACGGAAGGAATAAATAAGAGTGTGATGAAAAACAGCACCATGATATTGATGCCTGCCACGGCTCCGAATTCTTTCAGGAGATCGCTTTTGGTAAGTGCGAACACGCCGAGGCCTATTGCTGCTGCGATATTACAGAACAGGGTTACGATCCCCATTTTACCTACCATGTTCACCAGCGCCAGTTTTTTGTCGTTGGTTTCTTTAAAGGAGGTATGGTATTTATTGAGGAAGTAGATACAGTTGGGGACGCCTATCACCACTACCAATGGCGGGATGAGGGTTGTTAACAGGGTGATTTTATAACCGAAGAGCACCATGGTGCCAACGCTAAAGATCACTCCCATTCCTACCACCAGCAGGCTCATGAACATGGCGCTTATGGAGCGGAAGAACATTAATAATGTAATGGCGGACAATACGAGTGAGCCAATGAGGAACCACTGCAGTTCTTTCTGGATCTTATTGGCAACGGAGGTGCGGATGAAAGGCAAGCCGCTCACGTGTACCTGCAGTTGTGTTTCCTTTTCAAAAGCATGAACCGGGGCCATAATGTCGTTAATGAGGCGGGTTCTTGATTTGCTGTTGGCTGTATCTTTATTCACCGTAACGGCAAACAGGTAAACTTTAGATTCCGGGTTGTATAAGATGCCGTTGTAAAAGGGCATTCCTTCGAAAATGGCGCGGCTGCTGTCAAGTGACGCCTGGGAGCTTGCGGGTGTTTCGAATATTTTTCGTGGTACCAGTTTCTCGCTGCTGTCTTTGGCCAGCTGGATGGCTTCGGGTGCATCGAGGATAGCCTCTACCCCTTTTACCTTGCGCAGTTCCTGGTGCATTTTAACTGCTGCGTTAAATACGGGAACCGTAAAGAAGTCTTTCGTTTCTACTCCCAAGACCACTGTGCTGCCATCGGTACCGAACTTTTTCAGGAAAGCCTGGTAGTCCTGGTACTTCGCATTGTCGACGGGTATCGCCCGGGTAAATTCGTAGCTGATCTCCACTTTAGAAGCGTGGTAGGCCATGAAGGCTGTTGCAAGCAAGAGGAAGATTAATAAAGGTAATCTGAAACGAAGTATGAACTGTCCTAAACGATACCACATATGCTACTTGGTCAAAGAGGTAAATAATGGTGCAAAGAAAGGCAAAAAAAGAGCCCCACAAAAATGTAGGGCTCTAATGCTATTACTGTTTTTGTTAATTTAAAAGTCAAGTCCGAGTGCAAAATAGTACACAGGGTTCTTAAACAGGGTGCCCATGGGGTATCCCAGGTCGAATTTCAGGAAGTACCCGAGCACTGTAGTTCTGGCGCCGAAGCCGTAACCGCCGGCAAACGGGCCAATACCCCCGGCACGCAGTTTTACGGTAAGCGGGTTACCTTCTTCAGGCACTTGTCCTAATTGGGGGTCGTCGCGCATGGTGACGAAGTACGAGGTTGGGCGTTCGATATTCTTGAAACCTCCCGCCCAGGCGGTACCCAGGTCGAAGAACTGCACCAGCTGGAAGTTGCGGATGAATGCGCTATTGATAGGTTTACTGAATAAAGTGCTAAAGACAGGCAGGCGCAGTTCACTGTTCATTACGACAGCATTATTACCATTGGCAATGTTTTGTTTAAAGCCACGCATGTTCACTGCCAGCGACTGGTAAACGTAGTTCTGGTCTGCGGCAGGTGCGGGATACTGGTTGTATTTGGGTCCGAGCCAGCCGTCGACACCACCCAGGTAATAAATGATCTTCTGGTTGCCAAAAGAGAAGTCGCCTGCTGCACGCACCGCCCAGATGAAGTTGCGGTAGATCTTGAGGTAGTGGCGCGCATCGAAACCCACGTTGAAGACATTGGTACCTGTTTCGGGTGTGGACTTACTGATAGATTTATAAAAATCGCCATAGACCTTGTAACGGAGACCGTTCCAGATGTTCTGTGCAGGGTTGATGGTATTATCGTAAACGAATTCGAGGTGGCTTACCAGGGTTTTGGCAACGGTATCGGGGATTGCCAATCCTTCCTGTACGGGCTGGCCGTCGAAGATGCTGAAAGGCCTGATGGCCAGGCGGTCGGTACGGTAGCCGACATTGGCCCTTATGCTTCTTACCTCATCCAGCGGATAGGAAAGGTTCACCTGGTAGAGGTTGGTAAACAACTTATTCTTAAAGAAATTAAGACCTGCGGAAGATCCTTTGTACATACCATAATAGTCTTCGGTTGTACTGCGGAAATAGGTAAGTCCCCAGTCGAGGCGTCTTCTCAGGTTTTCGAAGGTCATGAACACGTCTTTGTCGGACAGGTTGTTACCGAAGCGGAAGCCGCCGGCGATCTTAATATCTTCCATGAGATCGCTTACGCCTACGCGGAGTGACCAGTTAAAGTCGGAGCCGTTGTTGAGCTGAACGGGTAATGCGCCGCCCTGGTAAGGCTGGAAGCGGTTGATAAGGATATTATTAGAGATACCGGCCAATACGTAGTCGGAGCTGAACTTATACTTATAGTTGAACAAACCTGCTTTTTGCAAGACCGATTCCTTCATGGTTGCCACGGGCGTTGATTTAGCCACTGGCGCTGCGGGCGTGGTTACGCCGCCTGCCGGTGGTGTAACCGGGCGTGCGGGGCGTTCTTCTTCGAATTCGTTCTGGAAGACGTTGTTTTTAGGATCGGTTGCGGGTCTTGGCGTAGGCTGGATGATAGTACGTTCTTCGCTCACCCTGTCTTCCTGCATCCTTTTTTTCATATAATCTGTTGGGCGGGCAGTAACATTCCGTTTCCGCAGTGTTGCCGAGTCGACACGTAATTTATACAGGAATTTGAGGTCGCCTTCCCGTCGTACTTCGCTCACCTGTCCGTTGTTGCCGGCTATGCGGGTTTCGAGCAGGTTGCTCTGGTAGTTGGTGATGGGGAAAGTATAGGTAGAGTCTTTGAACACCTGGAAATAGCTAATGCTATCGGGTTCGGACTTCTGCCATGCGTTAAGTGTTGAGTCGATTTCCTTGTTGCTTGGGTTGCGGAGGATCTCGTCGCCTATCTGGTAGAGCGTATCGAGTCCGTCTCTTGCGGTAGAGAAGAATCCTGCCCAGCGGTTTTTGATACCATTTTCGTCACTTACGAATGTAAAGTGGTTGGTATTATACTGCATGGGGAAACGTGCGTCGCCGAACTTCATATTTGTGAGGCGGGTAATTTGTTTAAACTCGCTCTGGTTGTTGATGTCGACGAGGAAGATATTAAACTTATTCCTGCTGGGCAGGACGGTATCGGAGCTGGTGTAATCGCCCAGTGGCCTGTTTGAAGCGAAGATGATACCTGAGCGGTTAGGGAACGAAACGAATGTAGGATCGAGATCGTCGTAGATATCGTTGGTGATTTGTTTCACCCTTTCGTTATCGATGCGGTAGGAGAAGATATCGCTATGGCCGTTTTTAACGGCGCTGAGGAGCAGGGTATTGGCGTCGAGCATAAAACCTGCGTCGAGGATCTGTTCAAAGCCTTTGATCTCCTGTTTAAAGCGTTTGATACGGGCTACCGCGTCGTAAACGAACATATATGTTTTGCCTTCGCGCCAGTAAATTACGAGCAGGCGGGATCCTTTACCATCCCATGCGAGGATGGGGTAATTGGGATTGATGTCGCCGGCATAGGTTTTAACGCCGTAGCCGAGCAGGATATGTTCATCGTAGTTACCATCGACGAACTTCACGCTGTAATGTCCTTTTTTGAACTGGACCACTGCGTAGGAGTTATTGCGCGGGTTGGGATTAGGCTGAAATTTGTACACATCTTTTTTTGCTACATCTTCCACTATTCCCAGCCGTCCTCTTGGGGCATTGCGGCGCTGTTTGAGGTCTTTGATGTATTTATCTTCCTCATATGTCATGAAGTCTTTCAGGACTTCCTTGAATTTCTTTTTCGCGATGCGCTGGGAAGCTGTGTTGAGGTTTTTATACAAGCGGGCGAGGTAGAGGAAGTAGGTTACGTTCTCTTTTTTATATCGCTCGGAGATATAATACCAGAATGAGTGGCCTGCCACTAAAGGTTTGTCGAATGCGAACTGGTAGAAGTTCTTGTATTTGGAGCTGAGCATGATATCTCTCAGCTGGTCGTCTTTTTCGGCGTTCCAGGGTTCGGCGATATAGGAAACGTAGCCGTCTGTAAGCCATTTAGGGAGATCGAGGAGTGCCTGGTTGCTGGCGATTTCGCCGATATCGTCGCCAAAGAGGATATTATCGACGAGGATTCTGGCGATGCCTTCGCGGACCTGGCGGCGGAAGTTATTGTGGTTACCATCGTAGTAGAGGATGACCTTATTGTTCACGAGTTTGGTGAGCCCCCCGGCGTTCTGGACGTCCAGTTCACCGCCGATATTACTGGTTTTGTAATCGTCGTAGGTGTTGTAGATAATGAGGTTTGCCCTTCGTTGCAGGGAATATTCCACTGCGTCTTCAATGGAAGCCAGTTCATCTTCAGCTACCTGGGCAGCAAATTTGCCCAGTTCCAGGCCGCCCTGGTTAAAGTAGGTGTTGAAATTTGGGGTCTGGTAAAACTTCCAGTTGTATTTTTTGTACTGCAGCTTGTTCTTACCAAATGTAACAGAGTTTACCTGCGCTACAGTAAGGAATGGAAGCAAGGCCGTTGTAACTAATAAAATCCAAAAACAACTCCTGAAGCATTTAACTTGCATATCCGATCTTTAGATTTTTAAAATTAGCATAATTACTTGTAAAAGGCCTTGTAAAAATACGGTTATGATTAAGGTTGACGCATTTACATTAAACCCCTTCCAGGAAAATACGTACGTATTATCGAACGAAAAAGGTGAAGCCCTTATTATAGATCCCGGATGTTACTTTTCCGCTGAACAGGATACAATAAAAAGTTTTATAGACGAATCGGGCTTACGTCCGGTTCAACTGCTTAACACCCATTGCCACCTGGACCATGTGTTTGGCAACAAGTGGGCAGCAGCCACCTGGAACCTGGAATTGTATATTCATCCCGAAGAGGAAAAGATGCTGAAGATGGCCCCGGAATCGGGCGCCAGGTACGGTTTGACCTTCGACAATTACGTTGGTCCGGTGCATTTTATAGCGCCTGGCCAGGAAATAGTGTTGGGTGACGACAGGCTGGAAATACTGCTGGCACCCGGTCACTCTCCGGGCAGTCTTTGTTTTTACAGCCGTGAACAAGGCTTTCTCATTGGCGGTGATGTTCTTTTTCATGAAAGTATCGGGCGCAGTGATCTTCCTTTCGGTAATCATGAGCAGCTCATCAACAGCATTACGACGCAGCTTTGGCCGCTACCTGATGAAACGGTAGTATATCCCGGGCACGGGCCTTCTACTACCATAGGTCATGAAAAGAAGCATAACCCGTTTTTGTAAAATTTGTTCTTACAGCCGAAAATGAGGCTGACAGGGCGTGGCTAAGCCAGCTGGTAATTTGAGGGCGGTGCCGGGGGCGAAAGGCAGCAAGTATGATTTGAGGGCAGTGCAGGGTGCCGGAGGGCGTCAAGTGCGATGTAAGAGCGATGCAAGTGCGATGTAAGTGCGATGTAAGTGCGATGTACCTTCGATTATGGTATACTTATCATATATACAAGTTTACTGAAATAAGAAGAGGTGGCTCATAAATAAAAATAGCCGCTGAGCATTGCTGAAACGGGGCCCCTTCTCCATCAGGTGCCCGAGTAAAACGAGGCCGTATCGCACTTATGATACGGCCTCGTTTTATGAGTGTTGTTTTATTTTCTTTTCTGCGGCCGGGCATCTGTTACTCCTCTCCTGCTTCGGGCAGGTTCATTTTGCTGTAGGCCATGATAAATACGGCTCCCAGGTTCCTGTGCGGAGGTACGTAGTCGGCAAAGGTTTCGTTGTTTTTAAACATTGCCGACAGGTTGGTCCACAGATGCGGCCAGTTGAGGTCTTTACCGCTGCGGGCAGTTTCCATGAGGGCAGAGATCATAGGTGCATTGATTAAACCGGAGCCGGTTTGTTTTGAAGATATGATCTGTGCGTAAGGACAAATGCCGAGCACCTGGTTAAGGCTCTGGTAGCCGCCGCAGCTGCCGAGCAGGATCACTTTTGCGGAAGGTGCGAGCTGTGCAATGGTTGCATTCAGGTAATAACTGTGGCCCCTGTGGATCACCACGGTAGGGTTCAGGTTCTTTTCTGCCAGGTATTTATTAAGGTTGGCCTGCGCTTCGGCGTCGAGGCCTTTTTCTTCGTCCAATGGTTTGTTGGCGTAAATGGTCACGGGAACGCCTTTGGTTGATGCCACTGCTACCCAGTCTTTCGTATGGGTGATCTTCCAGTTAGCGTTGGAGAAGCCATTCAGGAAAGCATTGAAGACCGTTTTCCCGTCTTTGTCGCCATAGAAGAACTGTTCTACTATAATACGTCCGCTTGAATCGCGCAGCGATTGGTTAGGCATAAAATAGACGGGGGGGATACCGAGTGTGGTTGCCACATCTATTTTATTTGCCGGATCCATGGAGAGGAACAGCGTATTGAGAATGCTGTAGATGTGCTGTCCTCTTGTGTTCCCGCTGTTTCCAGCTTCTTCGAGGTTTAGCTGCACCTGGTTCAGGATGAGCGCCTGGAGGTTCTTATCGGTGATACTGGCGTAGGAGTTGGCAACGTCGACGGCATCTTCGAGGCTTTTGGTTTTATCCAATCCTTTTACGAATGCTTTCATCAGTATTTCGGCGTTCTCTTTTTCCATTGTTTTCAGGAAATGGTCCAGCGTGTTGTAGTTGGCGGCCATTTTAATCCATTTCTTAAAGTGGTCGAACTTTACGCGCATGAGTAAGGAGTCGCCGCGCGGCACTTTCATTTTCTGGAAGACCATGGGATAAACGCCGTGGGTATAACTTGACGTATAGATCTCTTCTTCGCCGAGTGTTGCGAGGTAGTATAATTCCTCTGTTGTGAGCTGTTCGAGTTTTTTGAAGCGTACGTTATCGGGCAGTTCGTGGAGGCCATTGATCTCATTAATGAATACATCTCTTGCTTTCTGCTGGAGCCTTGCTGTAAGCGTTGGCATTACGAGCGGGGTGTCGCGCCTGATAAGACGTCCTGCGTAGTCAATTTCGGTTTGAACGAGGAGTTTATAGTATTTAATGCTATCGTCCATGACAGCGTCTATTTCTTCAAAAGTTCTTTTGCCGCGGTATAGATCGTCGAGGAACGGGAAGTATTGTCTGCCGGTTTTCATGCGGGCCATTTTGGCGATCACCTTTACCAGGGGGTCTTGCGACGTGCGGATCTTTGCACCCAGTTTATTCGTTGCTGCGGCGAAGGTGTAGAGTTCTTCCTGGTCGCGGCGGGCAGCGAGGGCAATGAGCGAATCGGCATAGGGGCTATCGGGGTAACGGGTAAGGATAGACATGGTTTTCGCAGGGTTTTTCTGGCATTCTTTCAATACCAGCAGGTCTTTTGCGGGTTTTATGCCTTCGTTACCCTGGAAAGCGAAGCTACTTACCAGCAGGTATCCTATTTCGAGGCGGTTTTTATTAATAACGGGCAGGATGGACTGGTGATCATGTTCGAGCTGCATTGCTTCGGAATAGGCTGCCAGTGCATCGGCGAATGCGAGGGGTTTTATTTTGCGGGCGTTTACATTGGAGAGAAATGCCGTCATTACGTCGTTTAGTCCGCGCAGGTATTTGATCTTATCGTTATCGCTGAGCGTGGAATCGAGCTCAATGGCGGTCTGGAAGTTGTCGACTTTTGTGCCGATGGTGTATTCGGCGTGCATTTTTTGCTCCTGGTCGGCATTGGCGAGGGGGAGCGCTCCTATTGCTTTTTGAAGTTTGTCTACGTCTTCATGAAACTTTCTTCTCATCAAAGGGATCTGAACATCTGGCTTTACACTTGTTTGAGCCTCAGCGAGTGTGGTAAATCCGAGCAAACCAGCCAGTAGAAATATTTTAATCATGCGCGTCATATAAAGGATGTATCTTCCTAGTGCAAAAATACGACCAAAGCGGCAAGCCCCACCCTTAACAATTACATAATGCTGTATTCCATGTGATTACGGGAGCAAAAATTAATTTTGTGTAAACATATTGTTAAATGGACTCCAAGGGAAAGAAAGTGTTGATAGCAGATGACGAACCGGATATATTAGAGATCATAGGTTATAATTTGCGCAAAGAAGGCTATGAAACCCATACTGCCAAAGATGGCGAAGATGCCCTCCAGAAAGCCAAACAACTCGACCCCGACCTCATTATCCTGGACATCATGATGCCTAAAAAGACGGGCGTTCAGGTTTGTGAATTACTTCGCGCCCAGCCTGCCTTCCAGGACACGCTTATTATTTTTCTGACAGCGATGAGTGACGAAGCCTCTCATATCAAGGGGTTTGAGACCGGCGCTGACGATTATGTAAATAAACCCATTAGCCCCAAAGTTCTCACGAGCCGGGTGAATGCGCTTTTCCGTCGGGTAAACAAGGAAGACGGCAAAACCCTGCAAATTGGCAATATCAGTATAGACCCGGTGAAGTTTGTGGTAGCGGTAGACGGGAAAGAGGTGATACTTGCCAAAAAAGAGTTTGAACTGTTACACCTGCTGGCTTCGAGGCCGGGACGCGTGTTTTTGCGCAACGAGATCCTGAGCCAGGTGTGGGGAACTGATGTTATTGTAGGCGATCGTACCATTGACGTTCATATCCGCAAAATACGGCAGAAATTAGGCATCGACTGTATCACCACAGTTAAGGGGGTTGGCTACAAATTCGACATTTAGCGGAGGGAAAAGCCATTCGATTTCCGTAGTTTTAGCTAGTTATGTTTACTACTAAAAACCTCTCGCCGAATCAGTTGTCGGCCTTTACGGCTCTGATCCTGTCCATTCCCATCGGATTGGGATTTTATATTGTGCGTCCGGATGTGGTGATCAGCGTCTCGGCATTCCTCATCACTTTTGCGGGCAGTTATTTTCTTATCAGGTTTGTGTTGCAATGGTTTATTTACCGTAAGATAAAACTGATCTATAAATTCATTTACCAGACGAAGGCTTCGAAAAAGGAGGAGATGTATTATAAATATATTCTTCCTCAAAAAAGCATTGACGAGGTAAGGGAAGATGTGGAGCAGTGGGCTGAACAGCAGCGCAAGGAGATTGCCGTACTTAAAACGAACGAGGCTTATCGCAAGGAGTTTTTGCAGAACCTGGCTCATGAGTTCAAGACGCCGATCTTTGCTATACAGGGTTATGTTGACACCCTGCTTAACGGGGCGCTTGAAAATACGGAGATAGCGACGCGTTTTCTTGAAAATACGTCCAAGAATGTGGTTCGTATGGTGAACCTGGCAAGCGACCTGGATGAGATATCCCGTCTTGAGAGTGGCGAGCAGCCTTTGTATAAAGAAAACTTCATTATCCAGGATATGATCCGTGAGGTGTACGAATCGCTGTCGATCAAGAGCAGCCAGCGTAATATCAAGTGCACTATCAAAAAGGGCTGCGAGGCTCCTATTGCGGTGTTTGCGGATAAGGAGAAGATACGCCAGGTTATCATCAACCTTGTGGCCAATGCCATCAAATACGGTAAAAAGGATGGTCATATTGTTGCCAGCGTGTATAAGACTGATGAGAAGCATGCGCTTATAGAAATCAGTGATGATGGCATTGGTATTGGTGAAGAGCATTTACCCCGCATATTTGAAAGGTTTTACCGCACTGACCGCGGGCGCAGCCGTGATGTAGGCGGCACCGGGCTGGGGCTGGCGATATGTAAGCATATCATAGAGGCGCATAATCATGTCATGCATGTGCGGAGCAAGCTGGATATAGGGACTACGCTTGGGTTTACGCTGGATATCAAGAAGGAGTAATCTTATTGTTTATATTTTTCAAGGCCCCGTGACCTATTCCTGAGGTTGCGGGGCTTTTTTTTGTATTGCCGGGGCTTGCTTTACAATAGCTGAGCAGATTTAAGGCGGCTTTATCTGCCGTTGGTTGCCCGTATATAAAGCGTTCTTTTTCGCAGACAGGGGGTGGTCTGCCGGGGAGTATATTCCATTACGGCTGGCCGGCGGCAGTGTTATTTTTCCAGGAATAAAGATACTTAAAAAGAGCCTGGCAAAGGGAGAGGATACTGTGTGCAGGTTGTTCCGGGAAATGCAAAGGCCCCGGTGAAAAACGGGGCCGTCTCAGGCATGAGAAAAATCTGCTTAGTTACTTGTGTGTGTGCTATGAACCAAACTGTACAGCAAAGTTGCCTCCTGCATGTAAACGAATTGTAAACGTAACGAGAAGAGAATATTAAGAATTATATCTATCAGGCGTAGCTGCGGGTATTACACCTATAAAAGTAAATACGGCGTTTGTTTGACGAAGGGCGGCATCTATTGAATCAGGTTGCATGTTCCGTTATGTGCCAACGGGACGTTTCGCGGAATAGACCCGAAGAAGCATTAATAGGGCGTGTAGGCGTAGACGACTTCGTAGGGGGCTTTGCTGAGTTCGGGGATGATCTGGCCAATGGCGAGGTCTTGTTTCTGGGGGCTGGGTTCGCAGATGGAGAATTTGCGTCCGTTATAATCGATACTTCTGCCTACGGGTTTGGGGAACTGGACGGCAATGGTGACGTGTTTGGGATAGTGCAGTACCAGCATAGGCAGGTTATAGATCTCTTTAACCAGGCAGAAGAACAGGCTGGCCCTGTCTTCGCAGTCGCTATGTTCGGAAAACAGGGTTTGTTCGGCGGTGAGACGTTTTTCACCTCCAAATACCAGGGAATCGGGCTGGAAGAGGAAAGCATACCTGGTGAAGTTCATCAGGTATTCTATACCACCTTTTACTCCTACCCCTTTCAAGCGTTTTTTGAGTACGGGGATAAGGGAGCTGTTGGTTTCTTTACTCAGCGGGATATTAAAATAGGAGTCGTAATCTACTACGGGGTAGTTTGCAAAGATCTTCTGGACCTGTGTATTCAGTTTTACCCGGAAGCTGTAGTTATTTTCGTTGTAGTCGAATTGCAGGTCTTTTTCTACGTAGTCATTTTCCGTAAAGTCTGGTAAGCGGGTGACTTTGTATGAGAAGTTACCTGTGGCTTCGGGGAGGAAGAGCGGGAAGACCGCGAACCTGTTCTTTTCGAAATCTATTTTCCGGTAGTCGTGATAGTTGAGGCAGACGTACTGTTTGTCGCCTTTCATTCTAACGGGGATATTATAGATATTTTCTTTACTATAGATATAGAAGAGCAGGAAGCTGCCGGAAGTGTTGAGCATTACATCGTAGCCTGATTTAGCCATCAGGAACCATTTATAGAAGGTATAGCGATGGTAGTTATCTTCTTTGGGGCTAATCTCCTGGGCGGTTCTGCGTACCAGCTGGTAGTAGAGCCAGTCTTCGGGGTGATGTTGTTGTTTGTACTGTTGCAGGGCGTCGGTAATGGCGGTATAATTCGCGTGTTTTACCTGCAGGTAGGCGTCGAACAGAGCGGTATCGGAGAGCGGTTCGGGGAAATTGATGAGGTCGGTTTTATCGAACTGGAACCGGATGGTGTCGCCGCAGAAGTTAAATACATGGGAATCTCCGCGTTGGCCCGATACAGTCAATTGGCACAGGATGAGGCCTGTCAGCAGGAATAATATGGCAATTTTTTTTGGCACTTCTATTCTTTCTTCACGTTAAAAAACCGTACCAGCTATTAAGGTACTAAGCAAATTTGGTTTTTCCATATTAAAAAAACCTTGACCGGGATCAGGGATATCCTGACAAGAATCAGCTCTTTGTAAGGGTTTAAAGTCCTTAATTTTGCAGTCCAAATGATGAACAACCATGATTGATCCGGGCAAGTTCCGCTCCCATACGGGCATTACCCCCTACGAGTTTGTTGAGTATATTATAAAGTGTGTAACAGGTGTATCGGCTATTTTCCCGTTGTTCATGCTTTTCCCGGACTGGCACGATGATATTTACTGGATGATCATTTCGCTGATGATCTCCATGACCTATAATAATGAGAGCAAGGCGGCTATAGAGCGGATGCGGGGGAATGTGATAGGTTCTATTGTAGGAGGAGGATGCTGGTTCCTGAAAGCCTTTCTCACCCGGTTTGGCACCATAGCGGTTAACCAGAATGCGGCTTTACTTATTTGTATCATCATTGGTCTTGTAGTTATTATTACGGCTTGTGCGGGCCTTAGGATGATAAGTGTTGCCAGGACGGCGCTGGTGGGCTTTTTTATTGTTATTATTTATGAAGATCATCATCATTCGTGGCAGGGTGCTGTTATAAGGTCGGCGTCGGTGGTAGCGGGGTGTATGGCGGGGCTTTGCATTAATAAGTCGTTTGCCTGGGGTAGCAGGGTTTTGTTTGGGGAGAAGATGAAGGGTACGGGCAAGGGGGCTGACGGAGATAGTATTTATTGAAAAAAAATATGATTCAAAGAGGCTGTCTCAAATACTGAGCAGCCTCTTTGCGTTGCTAAGTCGCTTACCGATATTGATTCTGAGCTACTTGTTTACAACAACTGCCTTACTAAGAAACTTGCCTTGCAATTACTGTACGACAATTGGGTATAAAGCCGGAACAGCATATCGCCTTCGATCACATATTTCCCATTTTGCAGCGCAAGCGTTGCAGAGTCGAAACCTATGCTTGCAAAATACTCTTTTACTTCTACGGGTATTTTGTCAGTGATGGCGTTTTGAGTGAGTTGTATTCCCTGTTTTTCTTTTTTACAAGAGGTAGCCAGTATAAGCAATGTGCATACAACTGCAATGACATTAAATTGTGTCTTCATAATTTGTTTTTTACTATTATAGATTGAAAAAGAAGTTGAAAAAATCCGGGTATCCAGGCAGAGAGAATCATTTCAAACAGCAAATAGCTAAAAAGAATATCGAAAACTCGGGCGACCTTTTTCATAGCAAGATGTTTTGCCGAGAAGCTACACTCACAGGTTAAAAAAGTCAAGGAAATCACATTGTGAAAATGTTAAATAAAAAAGCGGACCGTATCAATCAGTGATACGGTCCGCTTCATGAAACATTGAATTGAATGCTTGCTTTTGATCAGCAATATTCAACTTTTCCCATCCTAATAAACAGTAGTCAAAGGATCGAAGTTAGTCCAACCTTGCATCCAGTTGTCGCTAGGCCCAGAGAAGGCTCCAACGTAAGTCACCTGAGTGAAATAGCTGTTCTGAATTTTAGTGCTGCTAGAGAAAGAAGCCTTGCCCAGTAAAGGAGAGGTCGCCTGAGGACGAGCGTCAATTGTTTTCAGATCGCCGCTCATATTCACGAATTTGAAATCAGCGATGCTATTGTAAGTAGTATCGTTATTGTTACCAGACTTCATGAACCAAGTTTTTGCGTCGAAACCGTTAGTAGCGTTGGTTGCGATTTTTGCACCTGCTGCTCCTTTGAAGATACCACCGATAGCGCCTACGAAAGTATTTTTGATTTCGAGAGAGTCGGTGTTTGTTGCCGTAGCAGAACCATTACCGTCGATATACACACCGGCGGGAAAACCAACCAGAGCACTATTGAAGATAGAGTTACGGCTGTTTCTGCGGATGAAAGCTGCGCGGTTGAATACTGCATTGCTGGGAATGCTTGCGCCGCCGTTAATAGCCGAAGGTCCAATAATAGTAACGTTAGAGAACACAGGAGCAGTCAGCGGAGCTGAATAAGTACCTGTAGGATCGTTATCAGACTCGAAACCGTTGGAGTCACCGGGCAGTAAGTAGTCGGATATCTCTTTATCGCGGATAGCCAAGGCAAACTGAACTGCCCCATTAAAACCGTTATCAGTATCGAAATCATCATCAAGACCACGATAAGCTACGAGGTGTTTAGCGTTTACAGTACCACCGAACCATTCGAAAGCATCATCGCCACCGTGTGAGCACTGTACGTAGTCGATAGTGGTACCTTTACCTACACCAATCATGGTAAGGCTGTTAAGTTCTGAGTTGCTTTTGTTAGAAAGCGCCACACCAGCGAACTCGATCCTTACATATTTCAAGATACCGGAGTTATCGTTTGCATCGGCACCACCACCAACGATATGTGTACCAAGTTCTTCACCATCAGCATCGGAGAAGCCTTCCATTTGACGGCCTACTGCACCACCGAAAGTAGTGTTAACAGGCGCTCTACCGAGGATCATTACCCCCCCCCAATCACCGGCTTTACGTGAACCTACAGGCTGTGCGCTGGTAAATACGATAGGCTTAGAAGCAGTACCTTCGGCCAGTATCCTAGCACCTCTTTCTATAACGAGGAATGAGTGGTATTTTTTCTTAGATGTTTGGGCTAAAGGAAGGGCTTTAATAACCGCACCGGGCTTAATTGTAAGAGTAGCGCCGCTTCTAAAGAAAGTACCGCCATCCAGAAAATAAGTCTTTCCTTCTTCGAGTGTTATGTTTACTTCAATTGCACCCCTCAGAGTATCGCCACTCAGGCCATTCTCTACTCCTACTGAAGGTCCATTGTCATCATTCTTACTGCAGGATACAGCAGTAATAGTTGTAGCAATCAATGCTGCTTGCAATAGCTTTCTTTTCATAACGATTTTACTTTCTTGTTTGTTTTAGAAATTATAACTGAATTGAAGATTCATATTGGTGCCGTAAGTAAGTTGGTTGATCAGCATATCACCACTGGTAGCTGAGCCTTTCTGATATTTTTTATTACCGTCCATATCCCAGTAGAAAATATTCCTTTTATTAAGGATATCTGTTACACTTAATTTAAGAGATGCGCGTTGAGAAAGCCTTTGTGACACTTGCAGGTCAAGCAGCGGGCGTGGGTGTTCCCACATTTGCGGCACGTTCACGTTACCAACCTGAGAAATACGTCTTCCTATTACGTTGAATAAGATAGTAGCATTTGTTCCTGACAATTCATGATCGTATTGCAGTCCTGCGTTGATCACATAAGGACTTTGCCCCTGCATTGGGCGTTCTTCTTCACCTAAGTAACCATCGGGTATCGTGATCTTACTTTTAATGTAAGCAAGATTGGTAAAGAATGTAAATTCCTGTAATTTCTCAGAGATAAAATCGAGACGCTTTCTAAGATCGAGTTCAGCTCCGTAGTTCAATGCACTTTTCGCGTTCCAGAAAGAATAAGTAGGGGATCCTTGTCCAAGGTCGTACTGCATTTCAATAGGTTTATCGAAATATTTTACGAAAACACCTACAGTAACCAGTTCGCCTGCCCTAGGATACATTTCATACCTGATATCGCCGTTAGATATTTTTGTGCGTTGCAGTTTCGTGTTACCTACGATAGAACCGTTACGTGCAAAGTCATAGAAGGTAAAAGGAGATATTTCTCTAAACTCTGGCCTAGATACTGTTTGAGAGGCGGAAACCCTTAAATTGGAACGGGTATTTAATTTATAAGTAAAATTAAGAGAAGGCAGGATGTCTGTAGCTGAATTGCTGGATACACTTAAGCCTTTACCTCCAAGGTTTTGCCTGAAGCTTTCTACTCTTACGCCCCAAACGATACGTGCTTTATCGCCAAACTGGTTATCGGACTGGATAAATCCTGCTACCAGATCAGCATTTCCGATGTAAGAATCTGCTGCTGTAGTTCTGTCTTCGAGATAGAACTTATTTGTGCCGTAGTTTGCCTTATCGAAGATCTGATCTGCCGGTAAATACCTTAAGTCATCTTTACCACCAGTATTAGGTCCTGCATAAGAGAGGGTTAGACCTCGGGAATCGAAAGTTCTTCTTTTCTTCTGGTACAAGCCACCCAATTTCACTTGCTGTTGTTTATCTGCCAGGTGGTAAGACCATGCCGCATCGGCACTACCACCATAGATATTTTCGTTCAGGCTGGAGTAGAAACGTCCGGCGTTGTAGGCTTGTCCGCCTGTTGCATAATACACGCCATTGTTATCCATCGCATATTTGAGCCTTCTCATATCGGGAATATCCTGTTTCAGGTTGGCGAAGTTGCCATTCCATTTGATGCGGATACCTGCACTTTTAAGAATATGCTCGCCTATCAGCTGTGTGCTATATAATCTGTTTGAAGTAAAGGAAAGTTCACCACTTTTAATAGGCGCTTTAATATCGCTGATGATATCAGCGCCGGTTCTTTCGGCATACTGGTCGCTGGAATTAATATTGTATGTGTTTTTCCAACTGAATTTATTTGTACCAGAACGGAAAGTAAAGTTAGCAAGTGCTCCTGCCATCGTATTGATGGCATATTGTTTATCGGCATACTCGAACTGAGGTACTCTTTCCAGGTTATAGTTGTTCCTTAGTACATCTATGAACCTTGCCTGCCTGTTATAGTTAAGAGAGAATACTCCACCGAATGCTTTGGAAGCCGATAATGACTTATTGAAACCGCCGTTCAGTTGCAATACAGCGTTAACCGGCATGCTGGATTTATTAGCGCTCCACACATCGTTCAATGACCTACCTGCTTCAGCGCCTGCCGCCACCGTTTGGTTAATACCTATTGTATTAGGGAAACCAGAAGGCAGTTTGCGATCTTTATCAGCCAGCCCCAGGAAGTCAAGCTTACCTCCTTTATAGGTATAGAAATCATTTTTTGCCACCTGCAGATTTACACCAGAGCCTACGTTAATTTCAAAGAAGCCTTTTTCAGGAACGTCTTTCGTGTTCACCTGTACCAGACCGCCGGCAAATTCGCCAGGCATTTCGGGTGTAGCCGCTTTATTGATAATAATATTCTCAATAATAGAAGAAGGGAAAATGTCGAAAGAAAAAGTTTTACGGTCGGGTTCTGTAGAAGACATGAGGGCTCCGTTTAAAGTAGCCTGATTGTAACGATCTGACAAACCGCGAACGATAAGGTATTTTCCTTCCTGTAAGGAAACACCTGGTACGCGTTTCAGAACTTCACCTGTATTACGATCGGGAGAACGTTTGATTGCTTCCGCCGATACAACCTGCGCTACAGTATTGGTATTTTTTTGGAACTGGATCAAAGCATTTACAGATTCTTTACGGGAAGTGGTTTTAACTACTACAGATTCCAGGTTGCCCACTGAAGTATTCAAGAGGATTTCCAAATCGGTTGTTTTTCCTGCAGCGATATTAATTTCGCTGATTTGTTTTTTTACGAAACCTAAAGCTGATACTTCTATTTCATACATTTTTCCCTCTGGGAGAGTTAAAACATATCTACCTTCAACGTCTGTGATAATTTTGGGGTTGTGTCCGGCAACTTTAATAGTTGCGCCGGCAATAGGATTATTTTTTTCATCAATGACTTTTCCTGATAATTTGCCGAATTGAGCAAATACAGTAATGGACAGCAAGGAAGCAAGTACAGTTAAGGCATGCCTGAGGAATGAGACTTTATACATTATGGACTTTTAGTACCGCAAAACTCTATGGCGAATGTTAAGCAAATGTTACCCCAATATTATCAACCGGTTAACTAAACATTCCATGTTACCAAACGTTATTTTTCAATGTTACCAAATTATTAATTCTTGACAGGGCTGCTTAGAGCCCTATCATAATTTTAAATTTGCCAAAATTTTTCTAATGGGAATCAATAACATCGGCAGGATTTTCATGCCTAAGAACCGGGTTTTTTACGAACTGTTTGAGGATGTGGCAACTACAGTAGAGCAAATGGGTCAAGTGATCAAGCAAGTAGTTTATGAACACGATGCCGACAAACGAGCCTCCCTGATAGGGCTTATCGAGGACCTGGAACACAAGAATGATGACCATACCCATAAGATCTTTACGGAGTTAGGGCGCAATTTCATCACTCCTTTCGACCGTGAAGACATTCACTATTTAGCAACTGCGCTTGATGATATCTGTGATTATATTTATGCAACTGCTAAAAAGATCAATTTTTATAAGGTGAATCCGAATGATTCTGCTATTCAGAAAATGGCGGAATTGATAGAGCAGGGCTGTATAGAGATCAAAAAAGTGGTATACGGGCTGCGTGACATGAAGAACCTGCGCCAGATGACAGAGGGCATGGTTCGTGTAAACAGCATTGAGAATCAGGCAGATGATGTGTTCGACATGAGCATTGAGCGCCTTTTTGAGCATGAAAACGACGTAAAAGAGCTAATTAAAAAGAGAGAGATCTACCAGGCAATGGAAACTGTTACAGACAAGTGCGAAGATGCCGCGAATGTGATAGAGTCCATCATTGTCAAGTATGCCTAATCCCCGCCCTTAAATTAGCTTTATATGGTCACCATATTGATTGTTATTATAGTACTGTCTTTTATTTTCGATTATATCAACGGGTTTCACGACGCAGCTAACTCTATCGCGACCATTGTATCTACCAAAGTGCTTACCCCTTTCCAGGCAGTCGTCTGGGCAGCTTTTTTCAATTTTGGCGCATTTTTCATTTCCAAATATTTAGTAGGGGGATTTGGTATTGCCGATACCATTGCGAAAAGTGTAACCCTTGCGAAAGGCGATCCGCTGGCGATGTATGTGGTACTGGCCGGTCTTGTATCCGCTATTATCTGGAACCTTATTACCTGGTGGTTCGGGATTCCTTCGAGCTCTTCGCACGCACTTATCGGGGGACTTATAGGTGCGGCAGTAGCGCACTATGGCACTTTTGGCGTTGTAGTGGCTGCCAAGGTTGTACCTATTGTACTGTTCATATTCATGGCGCCTTTGATAGGTATGTTCGTAGCGTTTATCATCACGGTTATTATCGTTCATATCTGTAAGCGGGGCAATCCTTATAAAACGGAGAAATGGTTTAAGCGTTTACAGCTGGTATCATCGGCCCTGTTCAGTCTTGGCCATGGCAGTAACGACTCTCAAAAGGTAATGGGTATTATAGGTGTGGCAATGGTTGCCAGCCATTATATTCCTGATCTGAAATCGATACCTGACTGGGTGCCTATCATGTGTTTTATTGCGATGGGTCTTGGCACCTTAAGTGGTGGCTGGAAGATTGTAAAGACGATGGGCTCACGTATTACCAAGGTTAGTCCGCTGGAAGGCGTAGCTGCCGAAACGGCGGGTGCGATCACGCTGTTTCTTACGGAGCATTTCAAGATACCTGTATCAACTACGCATACGATCACCGGTTCCATTATCGGTGTAGGCGCTACCAAACGTTTATCGGCTGTAAGATGGGGTGTTACTGTTAACCTGGTATGGGCATGGGTACTTACCATACCTGTTAGTGCGATAGTAGCAGCGATCACATTTTACATCATCAGACTGTTTGCATAAGAAGCTATCTGATAGCATACGCATATCCCCGTTTATACGTATTTTGCATACTCATAAAACGAGACATGGCTAAAATTCTTGTAACCGGAGGATGTGGCTTCATAGGGTCGCACACGGTAGTTGACTTGATCGAAAACGGGTTTGATGTTATCTCCATTGACGATAATTCCCGCTCTACCACTTACCTGTTAGATGGTATAGAGAAGATCACCGGAAAGAAGTTAAAGAACTATAAAGTAGACCTCAAAAATTTTGACGACACGCTGGCGGTATTCCAGGAAAATCCTGATATCTCCGGCGTGATTCATTTTGCGGCCTTTAAAGCGGTGGGAGAATCGATGGAGGTTCCTCTTGATTATTTCGAGAACAACATGTTTTCGCTGATCAACCTGCTGAAATGTGTAAAAGAGTTCAGGATAGATAATTTTGTATTCTCCTCGTCGTGTACCGTTTATGGCAATCCTGACAGCATTCCTGTTACCGAACAAACTCCCGAAAAGCCTGCAGAGTCTCCTTATGGCGCAACCAAACAAATGGGTGAGCGCGTGATCAGGGAGTTTGCGCGTGCTTATAACCAGAATGCAGTTTTACTTCGTTATTTCAATCCTGTAGGCGCACATCCTTCCACCTTTATCGGCGAGCTGCCGCTTGGCAAGCCGCTGAACCTGGTTCCTGTGATTACGCAGACAGCTATCGGCAAACTGCCCCAGATGACGGTATTCGGGGACGATTATGAAACACGTGACGGCAGTTGTGTAAGGGATTTTATACATGTGTGCGATATTGCCCATGCGCATACCCTGGCCATTCAATACATGATAGACAAACGGCAGAAGAGCAACTGTGAGGTCTTTAACCTGGGAACCGGCAATGGCGTTACGGTACTGGAAGCCATCAAGGCATTTGAAAAAGTAACCGGGCAAAAGCTCAATTATAAGATAGCTCCCCGCCGCCCTGGCGATGTAGTAGCTATTTATGCCAACAACAGTTATGCAGTAAATACCCTTAAATGGGATATCCGTTATGATCTGGACCAGATGATGGATACGGCATGGCAGTGGGAATTAAAGGTGCAACAGGACGAAGCGCTGATGAAACAACAAAATCCTGCGCTGAATTAGCAAAAGCCGTTACTTTGCACGGCACACTCAAAACCAACAAAACATGATAAAAGATATCCAGGTTCTTAATGAAAAGGAAACAAGGGGTGGCTTTGGAGAAGGTGTTTATGAAATAGGTAAAGAAAATCCTAACGTAGTAGTGCTCACGGCTGATCTGGCCGGGTCCATGAAGATTGCGCCATTTATCAAAGAATTTCCCGAAAGGTATGTACAGGTAGGTATTGCAGAAGCCAACATGATTGGTATTGCTGCCGGTCTTACTATTGGTGGTAAGATCCCTTACACTACTACCTTCGCCAACTTCAGCACCGGCCGGGTTTATGACCAGATCCGCCAGAGTGTTGCCTATAGCGGCAAAAACGTAAAAATATGCGCCAGCCACGCGGGTTTAACCCTGGGTGAAGACGGTGCTACCCACCAGATACTGGAAGATATAGGGATGATGAAAATGCTTCCTGGCATGACGGTTATTGTACCTTGCGATTTTAACCAGACCAAAGCGGCTACCAAAGCGATTGCTTCGTACGAAGGTCCTGTGTATCTCCGTTTCGGACGTCCAAAATGGCCTAATATCACCAAAGAAGACGGCAGCGACTTTGTTATCGGCAAAGCCCAGGTTCTGAATGAAGGTAGCGACATTACTTTGTTTGCCTGCGGCCACCTGGTATGGAAAGCTGTTGAAGCAGGACGTATACTGGAGGAAAAGGGATATAGCGTGGAATTAATCAATATTCACACTATTAAACCACTTGACGAAGAAGCGATCCTGAAATCCATTACCAAAACGCGTTGTGCGGTTACCTGCGAGGAGCATAATATTCTTGGCGGTCTTGGTGACAGCATTGCCCATGTAGCAGCTAAGCATCTGCCTATTCCTATTGAATTTGTAGGAACGAAAGATACTTTCGGCGAAAGTGGCAAGCCTACTGAGCTTTTGGCAAAATATGGCTTAGATACTCCTGATATTGTTGCAGCTGCGGAAAAAGCACTTGCACGTAAAGGGAAATAATAATATTTGTCCGGGTGTTAACAATGACAGGCAGCTTACGCTCCCTGTCATTGTTCATTCTGATAAGATCCCCGTTTCATTAACACATAAAAACACCAAGCTGCATGCATCCGGATGATAAAGAGCTGTTGCATATGTTCAGGCAGCCGGAAACAAAAGAGAGGGCATTTACCGGTATTATCAAAAAATACCAGGAGAAGCTTTACTGGCACATCCGCCGTATGGTTGTAGACCATGACGATGCGAACGATGTGGTGCAGAATATGTTCATCAAAGTATGGAATGCCCTGGATAACTTCCGGGAGGACAGCCAGTTATATACATGGCTTTACCGTATTGCCACGAATGAATCGCTTACCTTTATAGAGCAGCAGAAAAAGAGGGCCGCTATCAGTTTGAGTGATGTAGAAAGCGGGTTGAGCAATAAAATACTGGCGGACAAACATTTTGACGGCAGTAAACTGGAGTGGAAGCTGCAATTAGCCATTCAACAATTACCTGAAAAACAACGTGTTGTTTTCAATTTACGCTATTTTGATGAAATGCCTTACGAGGAAATGAGCCGGGTTCTGGAAACAAGTGAGGGTGCACTTAAGGCCAGCTATCATCATGCGGCTAAAAAAATAGAGGACTTCATCAGGAATCATTAAACCGTTCGGGAATACGCCAGTCAAACCAGGTGATAAGATGGACTTAATGAACAAAGAAAGGGACATATGGGAAAGTGTGAAGAATGACAATGTGTATTCTGTGCCTGAAGGTTACTTTGATAATCTTGGCAGTGAAGTTATGTCCGCAATATTCCTGGAATCCGGCAAGCGAAATGCGCAACAGGGTACTTACACCATTCCCGACCACTATTTTCAAGACCTGCCTACGGCCATACTGGCCCAATTAAAAGCCAATCCAGGCAATATATCCTCCCCTGTTGAAACAGCTGAAGACCACGCTCTTATTGACAATGCATTACTGGCAAGGGTAGGCAACGGCCATACCTATTCTGTGCCACAGGGCTATTTTGAAGAATTGCCTGCCCTGTTACTTACCAAGGCCAGCGGTAAGGAAAGACCAAAAGTTATTTCCCTCCGTTCTGTTACGCGCCGCTGGATGCCGTATGCAACCGCTGCTGCGCTATCTGGTTTCATGGTACTTGGCGCCTTTATTTTTAGTGGTGATAATGCCCAGCAATCCTCCTCCCAATACTATGGTAATTTCAATAGTATAGATGTAAAAAAAGGAGTATCAGATCTAAGTGAATCTGAAATAGCCGGTTATCTTAATACACATCCGGCCGTCTACGATTTACGTAATTCTACCACCCGTCCGGTTGAAGCCGATATACAACGTTCTATAAAACACATCAGTGAAGAAGAGATCACAGATTATTTGCAAGACAACTGGGAGCCAGGAGAAAGCCCATTAAAGGGGATATAAATTTGAATTAAAGATGAAAAAATATTTCTTTTTCATATCATTTTTACTGTTGCATGGCTATTTTTGCACTGCGCAGTCTGAAATGGGAGCCAACCGAACGGAAGCTATCAAAATCGCTTTTATCACAAAAGAATTGAATTTGAATCCTGAGGAAGCGCAAAAGTTCTGGCCGGTTTACAATGAGTACCTTGCTGAGCTGAAAAAGGCAAGGCAAAGCTACAAAGACGATGAGTTGGCATTTGAGGAAGCGATTGTAGGGGTAAGGAAAAAATACAAACCGGAATTTAAAAGGCTGCTGAAAACGGATGAGCGGGTTAATAAAACCTACCTGGCGGAAAGAAGGTTCAGGGAGATCCTGAAAAAGGAACTGGACAACCGTAAAAAGCTCAGAAAGCCAGCCAATCCCAGAACATACTAAAACGATTTTATCACCAGATAATAAACTCGGTGTTTTTCATAGGTTAGCAACGGCCAGCTCTGTCTAGGGCGGGCCTATTTTTTTTATGCCTGTTTGTACACTGCCGATTTCACGTCGTGGTAAAACAGGAAAGTCCAATGTTCCTTATTACCTTCTTCCCACCATAGCTTACGCAGTTCCATACATTTTTTTCCATCGTAGTCGTATTTGGCTACGAAGCGGCTTTTCATCTGTTGCAGCTGGGGGGCATCGTCGCCTCCAAAGAAAATAGTTTCACCACCTTCTTTTATCCAATACACCTGGTGAAAAGGGCTATGTCCGCCAGTGATCTGGTAGCTGATATAGCCATCTATTTCGCCGTCGCCATTCAGCAGGGTCACCTGCGGGTTATTTTCGAGCACCGCTAATTCTTCGGGCATAAAGGACGGGAAGCCTGTTTCGAAGGCATACTCCAGTTCTTGCTGTTGTATATAATAGGTGGCATTGGGGAACGTGATATGATAGTTGCCCAGTTTATCGCGATAGCTAACGCCGCCTGCATGGTCTTTATGCAGGTGCGTCATGAGCACTTTTGTAATCTGAGCGGGTTCGATACCATTTTCACGCAGGTTCCTGATGAGCTGCAATTCTCCTTCTACGGAAAAGCCAAGGCCGGCATCGAGGAGCAATATATCTTTTTCAGTGATCACGACAAAGGGCTGTACTTCTACCAGCAGGCTTCCTGCCGCCCTATTCTGGATATCATCGGTATCCATGTTAAAGGGAACCAGTACTTTGGTTTTGTCTACTGTAAACGAACCTTCGGACAAGGGAATAACTTTCATAAACACAAAATTCAAAAGTCAAAAAATCCAGATCATCTCAACACCATATGCCTGTCTGCATCGAGCCGCACCATAATGAATATCAGGATCGTGAAAGTCAGGAGCGATGAACCGCCATAACTGATCAGGGGTAACGGGATACCTATGATAGGGAATAAACCTATGGTCATACAAACATTGATAGCGATATGAAAAAACAGGATACTGGCTACGCTATAGGCATATACCCTGCTGAAAGTGCTTCGTTGGCGTTCTGCTATCCGTACGATCCGGAAGAGCAGCAGCATATAAATTCCGAGAAAGAGAAAGCAACCTGTAAAGCCAAAGGCTTCGCCCAGCGAGGTAAAGATAAAGTCGGTATGCTGTTCCGGCACATATTTACCCCTTGTTTGTGTTCCTTTCAGGAAGCCGCGGCCTACCATTCCGCCTGAGCCAATGGCTATTTTACTTTGCCGTACGTTGTAATCGTCCGGTTTTTTTACGGGTTTATCGGCAGCAGATGCTTCGTTGGCGCTTTTGTTCTGGCTACAGTCGTATTCTTTACCCACCATGCTGTAGATACGGGTGCTCTGGTAGCAGTGGAATACATTATTGAAGATGTAAGGGACTGCAAAACGTTGTACGCCAACGCAGACGCCCCAGATCAGTACTATTGCGATCAACAGGCCGTTATTTCTTTTTACCTGCCTGCGCATGATATAGATGGTAATAGCTGCAATACCTGTAAGGATGATGGCCAGCAGGTTGGGTTCCATGATAAGTGTTGCCACAACCAGCACCCCGAAGGAGGCGCCAACTATAAGAATCCAGGAAGGCAGCCCTTCACGGAACATAACGATAAAGAAGGATGCATACACCAACGCCAGGCCTGTTTCGTTCTGCAGGATGGATAAGGCGGCAGGCGCCAATGCAATGACAGCTGCTATGAGCTGTGAGGTAGGTTTGGAGAAGTCAGTTTCCTGTCGCGATATATATTTTGATAATGCTAGCGCCGCAAAGATCTTACAAAGTTCTGCGGGCTGCAGGTTAAAGCCACCTCCCAGCGGGATCCAGCTTTTGGAACCGTTAATGTTTTTACCCAATACAAACGTAGCCAGCATCAGCAGTATACCGAAGGCATACATCAGATTGGCGAAAGCCGTATACAGTTTGCTATCGCTTAACAGCACAAACACAACCATCAATGCGCAGATGCCGGCAAACAGCAGTTGTTTACTGTAGTTGGTTTTGCCAGATAAAAAGCCGGCTAATACGTTGGTATCCTGGCGATACTCTACCATGAAGATGCAGAGGATACCTATTGCCACCAATACAGCATATAATAATACCACCAGCCAGTCTACGCCTTTTGATATAGAATTGTCCTGAGTCATTGGTTATACGCGTTGATAGGTTGGTTTAGGTTTATTACGTTGTTCGTCGGGCAATACTGCTGCCGGTGTTCGCCTGATCCGTTTGTTCCCGGTGTCTTTGCCGGCCGGTTGCTGGGGAGCGTCGATGCGGTATTGTCTGATATTGCTGTTGCTGGAATCTACTTCGGTTTGTTCTTCTATTACCAGCGTATCGTTCATTGCCTTCTGGGCTTTTACCTGGGCAATACTGTCTTTAATTCTTGCCATGCGGGACAGGCTATCCATTGCCCTGCGCATACGTTCGGGAATGAGGTTCATTTTGGCGATGTTTTCCGCTTTGTCTTTCCGTTCTTTTCCTGCGATAGAATCTTTCAGGTATTTTTCGATCATCAGGCTGGCGATAGGCGCTGCCGAAGAGGCGCCGAAGCCGGCGTTTTCGCACAGTACGGCGATTGCAATACGTGGATTATCGCGCGGGGCAAAAGCGCCAAAGAATGCGTGGTCTTTTTGTTTCACGCCGCTCAGATAGTTTTCCACGGTACCTGTTTTACCGCATACTGTTACGCCAGGCACCTGGGCGTAAAAGCCGGTACCATATTCCATTACGCCCTGCATACCGTTGTGCACCGCTTCAAAGACCGTATCGGGGATATGGTTACCGTAGTGTTTTACTTTATACTCGCGCAGCAGATCGAACTTATCACCGCCTTCGATGCTATCGATGAGGTGTGGAGTGTAGTACCATCCTTTGTTGGCGATGAATGCCATTACATTCGCCAGCTGGGTGATGGTGGTTTGCACCTCGCCCTGGCCTATAGAGTTTGAAATGATATTACAGGATACCCATTTAGGGCCGAAGATCTTTTTATAATAGTTGGAGGTAGGGATATTACCACCCGATTCGTAAGGGATATCGATGCCCAGCTTATTACCCAGGCCAAAGGAGTAGGCGTATTTATTAAACACCTTTAAAGCGCTATCTGCACTTCCGTACCTGGGCTGATCTATTATGCGTTTGAATACGGTGGCGAAATAGGTGTTATCGCTATGTGCAATGGCGCTGGTAAGATTGAAGGTGCCACGGTCGAGACATTTCGGGCGCCCGGTTCCACAGCCATAAAATGCGCCGCTACAGGAAATAGAAAACTTTTCATCTATAACGCCTTCGGTAAGACCGATGATACCCACTACCGTTTTAAAGGTAGAACCCGGAGAGTAACGGAGTGTTACTGCGCGGTTGATGAGCGGCAGCCTGGGATCGCGGAATAACTGGGAGAAGTGTTTGCGCCGCTGGTTGCCTGTTAAAAGATTGGGATCGTAGGTGGGGCTGCTAACCATACAAAGGATACCACCTGTCCGGGGGTCGATAGCTACGATACTGCCCACCTTGTTTCCCATGAGTTTTTCGCCCAGCTGCTGCAGCTCTACGTCGAGGCTCGAGTGCAGGCTTTTACCGGCGATAGCTGTAGTATCGTAAGCGCCGTTTTCGTAAGAACCCTGGATACGGCTGCGGTTATCGCGGATGAGGTATTTGATACCACGTGTACCCATGAGCACTTTTTCGTAAGAACGTTCCAGGCCTGTCATACCGGCGTAGTCGCCCATTTCATATCCTTCGTCTTTATGCCTGCGTAAAAAGCCTGTATCTACCTCACCCAGGTAACCCAGGATATTGGCTGCGGCGGCAAAGGGATAATCACGTACGGGACGGTCGGACAGGATAAAACCCGGGAACTTGTACATGTTTTCGTTCAGCCGCGCATAGAGTTCGGGTGTTAACAGCGGTTCGAATACGCTAGGCTTGTAGGAAGTATTTTTGATGATGGCGGTAACGATACGTTTTTTAAATTCTGCCGTATCGATACCCAGGATCTTGCAAAGGGTAAAAGTATCGGTACCACGGATCTCGCCAGGCGTTACCACGAGGTCGTACATGATGGTATTTTCAAGTACTGCCCTGTGTTTCCGGTCGTAGATAATGCCCCTGTCGGGGTAGATCACTTTTCTGAACCGTGCATTACTTTCGGCCTGCATACGGTACGAGGAAGAAAAGATCTGCAAATGCAGCAACTGCCCTATGATAACAAGGAACACAACGACAAAGATGATCTGCACTATTCTGCTACGCGACTGGTTGTAAACCGGCATTGTTGTATCGGATAAAGAGATGGGTGATTAATAATGACACAAAAATATTCAAATATTGTGCAGTAATTAAGCAGCATTTGTTTTAAAACGGGCTTTGCGATAAAACAACATCTCGGCGATAAAGATCAGCAGCAGGCTTACCGCTGTTGTTGCCGCCACCTTACCCATAAAAAACAGGAAATCACCAAACTGCAGCCATTCTATCAGTACGAGGTAGGTATGGTGTACAAAGGTGAGTAATACGATATATACGCTATAGGGAGCAAAGCCCAGGCTTTTGATACCGGGTTCGCCATAGCTGATCTCTGTTTTTTCCTGTGGCAATAATACGTTGAGTAAAAAAGGCCGCAGGTAAGCGATAAGTACACAGGGGGCAGCATGCAAGCCGGGAGTGCCGGAGAAGTAGTCCATACAAAGCCCAAATACAAATGCCACGAGCATTAAAGCGAGCCTTGGCATATTAAACGGCAGCCAAAGGATGAAGAGGAAGTACACATAAGGCTTTACGAACTGATGCAAAGGCGGCACTTTATCCAGCACATATGCCTGGACAAGAATAAACAGGATGAACCTGAAAATATTTTTTACCAGTGTACTCATTGATTCTTAGGTGTTTGTGCCTCCAATGCCTTTTGTTCCTTCCAGGTTTCGTTTTCTACAAGGTAAGCAAACTGCAGGGTAAAGAAATTGGTAGCTGTTTGCACTTTCATTGTATAAAAATTGCTGGATTGTTCGCTTTCGATCTTGCTAACGGTTCCGACCATCAAGCCGGGCGGGAAGTTTCCTGACAGGTTGCTGGTTAATACCGTATCGCCTTGTTTCACCTGGGCGCTCTTGGGGATATTTCTGAGGATAAGGTGGCGCGGATCTCCGCCATCCCATTCCACGATACCGGAGTAAGAGCCTTTCTTGAGCATGGCGCTTACTTTGCTGTTTCTGTTGAGGAGGCTCATGACGCGTGCATAGTTACTGCTCACCAGGATCACCTTACCAACGATACCATCGGGCCCTACCACTGCCATATCTTTGGTTACACCCTGGCTGGCGCCGCGGTTGAGGGTAAGGTAATTGGTTTCGGATGACAGGGAGTTACTCACCACCTTGGCGGGCAGCCAGCTGAACTGCCTTACCCGGCCCAGCGTATCTTTATAAGTAGTATCGATCTGGAGGACCTTGTTATTGCCGGGGCCATCGAAGTTTGAAAGCAGGCTATTGCGCAGGCGGGCGTTTTCTTCGGCCAGCTGCCTGTTGGTTTCCTTCAGGTGAAAGAAGTATTCTATATTATTATACTGCTTATCGGCCCTGCCGCTGAGTTCGTTGGCTGCATTGGCAAAGACGGCTTCGTATGTTTTATTGTAGTTTACCAGAATGGCAATACATACTCCCTGCAGCACAAAGAATACCACCAACGTAAAAAAGCGCCTGATGAAAAGAATAATATTACGCATTCGGGTAAAACCAGGAATTGCCTGGTAATTATCTCATGATAAAAGGAAACCGCTGATAATTTTTAAGAGCAATACCGGTACCGCGCACAACGCTTTTCAACGGATCGTCGGCAATATGCACCGGCAGTTTTATTTTCTGGCTCAGTCTTTTATCGAGGCCGCGCAACAGGGCGCCACCACCGGTAAGGTATAAACCGCGACGGTAGATATCGGCTGCCAGCTCGGGCGGCGTGGTTTCAAGTGCTTTCAGAATAGCTTCTTCTATTTTGAAAATACTTTTATCCAGCGCTTCTGCCACTTCCTGGTAGCTTACCATGATTTGTTTGGGGATACCTGTTACCAGGTCACGTCCGTTTACAGGCAGGTCGTCGGGAGCATTTTCCAGGTCCTTCATTGCGGCGCCTATCTGTATTTTGATCTGTTCGGCCGTTCTTTCACCGATGAGCAGGCTATGGTAGCGGCGTAAAGCCTCCATGATATCTGAAGTAAATTCGTCGCCGGCGATACGGATACTCTGGTCACATACGATACCTGCCAGGGCGATAACGGTAATACCTGTTGTACCACCTCCGATATCGATGATCATGTTACCTACGGGTTCTTCTACGTCGATGCCAATACCCAGGGCTGCGGCCATGGGTTCGTGGATGAGGTAAACCTCTTTTGCTCCGGCCTGTTCGGCACTGTCGCGCACGGCTCTTTTTTCTACTTCGGTAATGCTTGAGGGAATGCAAATCATCATACGCCAGCTAGGGGGGAACAATGGTTTTTTGGGGTAGATCATTTTGATCATTTCCCGGATCATTAATTCCGCAGCATTAAAGTCGGCGATCACACCATCTTTCAGGGGGCGAACGGTACGAATGCTTTCATGGGTTTTCTCGTGCATCATCAGCGCTTTTTTACCCACCGCAAGCACTTCTTTCGGGTTGTTGCGGTTTAAGGCAACAATAGAAGGCTCGTTCACTACAATCTCTTCATTATGTATGATCAGGGTATTGGCGGTACCCAAGTCCATCGCTATTTCCTGTGTAAAAAAGTTAAACATTCCCATGTCTCAAAGAATTCCGTATGTGATTAATGTTTGCAAATTTGATTGAAATAAACGAACAGAGAAAATATTATTCCAATTTAGCTTTTTCTTCTGTTTTTTTCTCGAGCTCCTGGAACCACTTACGCGTTTCTTCGGTGAAAAACGGCAGTGTTGTTTCGGGGTACTTGTGTTGTACCGATTGCGCCAAATCCTTTGCTATAGCGATTTTCCCTTCTTTCATCGCCAGGTTTACAGCTGTAGCGTAGGTGAAACGATAATTATTCAGCACCTGAATATTATCCCGGTTATTTAAATAGGTTTTGGGATAAGAGGGAATGTATTTAAGCTTTCGAAGACGTTTTATCAATGTTGAAAGCTCTGTGGTCAGGCTGTCGGTAACAAGTTTATTGGTAAGTCCGTTACATTCGAGATAGTCGGTAAGGAAAAGGCTCATTACGGGGGGCACGTCGCCGGGGAAAAAGACATCTTTTTTAAAGGCGTTCTGCTGGAGCACATTCAGCAGGATACGGTCGGCGCGCAGCATATACTTTTTACCATAGGTAGGCCATAGTTTCCAGGATATGCCTGTATCGGAATGGGCGGGATTTTTATCCTGTATGTTCACCACTTTCACATCCCAGCGTACGATATCGAGTTTTTCGAGATCGGCCGGTGCGATGGAAACGGGCAAACGGTTCTTTTTCACCAGCCATCCGGGATACCAGCGGGCATTCAGGAGGTTGAGGTCGACACAGTTCACGTCGGTCCGGTATTTTTCTATCGTTTGCAGGTAATTAAGATAGTGGAGGTACATGTCGCCGTTGGTGAACAGAAAGGCGTCGCGGGAGCATTCTTCGAGCACCTGGCGGAAATACTGCAGTACGGTACTATTGATGCCGCCACGCTCACTGGCTTGTTTCAATGCCCAGTACGAAGAATCGGGTTTATTGTCGTAGGCATAGCGGATAGCCTGGGAGCCCCACACTGTCAGGATCTTGGTATGCGGGTCGAGCGTCAGCAGCTCGCCGGTGTAGACGTCGTTGCTGATGGCAATGGCCTTTTCGAAGGCCTCGCTGGACTTGATTGTCAGCTTCAGCTGCTGACGGATCATGGCATCGCCATCGGCCGAGTTCAGCCGATCGAGCGCATAACCATAGAAATACCAGGCTTCGGCGGATTTATCGTTTTTGGCGAGGGCCGATTCCAGCAATCGTATCGCTCTGTTATAGTCAGGCTGTTCGTCGACGCCATTGAGCTTCATTTCTTCTTTGGCTTTTTCCAGGTCGCGCTTAAATTCACTATCCTGGGCTATTACCAAAGAGCAAGTCAGCAGGCAAAAAATCCATGTCAGATGTATTCGGGGGCGATTCATTCGCTCAATTTAGCAAGAGTTACTCAAATTCAAAGCCAATATCTTTCCTATAGTAAATACCTTCAAAATCAATGCCTTCGAGTGCCTTACGGGAGGCAGCGACGGCTTCGCTCATGGTTGCGCCATAAGAACTTACTGCCAGCACGCGGCCGCCGTTCGTAACTACGCCTTTCTCCGTTTCTGTGGTGCCGGCATGGAAGACGATAGTTTGTTCCGGATCGGTACCGTTGGCGTTAATTGTAATTTTCTTTCCTTTTTCATAATCGCCGGGATAACCGCCGCTTACTGCCATTACGGTAGCGCAGTAACGGCTATCGGTAGTTATCGCTACCTGATCGAGCCTGCCATCGCAGGTATCGAGCAGTAATGTTACCAGGTCGTTTTGCAGCAAAGGCATTACCACTTCGGTTTCGGGGTCGCCCATGCGGCAGTTGTATTCGATCACATATGGTGTACCTGCCACATTCATCAAGCCGAAGAATACGAAGCCTTTATAGGTGATAGCTTCCTGTTTAAAGCCATTGATGGTAGGCGCCACAATGGTTTGTTCTACCTTTTGCATAAAGGCGGCATCCATGAACGGAACGGGGCTTACGCATCCCATACCGCCGGTATTGAGGCCGGTGTCGCCCTCTCCTATGCGTTTATAATCTTTGGCGTGGCCGATTATTTTATACTGGCTGCCGTTGGTGATCGCAAATACGCTTACTTCAATTCCCTGCAGGAATTCTTCTACCACCACTTTTGCAGAGGCGTCGCCGAACTGTTTGTTGACGATCATTTCCTCAAAAGCTTCCAGGGCTTCTGCATGGGTTTGACTGATGACCACCCCTTTGCCTGCGGCCAACCCGTCGGCTTTTAAAACAATGGGTAAGCTGTGCTGCCGCAGGTATTTTTTTCCTTCTTCAAAATTATCGGCAGTGAATTCGGCATAGGCTGCTGTGGGAATGTTGTGACGCTGCATGAATTTTTTAGAGAAGGCTTTGCTGCCTTCGAGCTGCGCTCCTTCGGCCGAAGGGCCGAAGACCTTTATATGTTGTAAAGCAGGGTCATTTGTAAAATAGTCGTAGATACCTTTTACCAGCGGTTCTTCGGGACCAACAATCACCAGGCCGATCTCATTGCTGAGGCAGAACTGCTTTTGAGCAGCAAAATCGTTGACGCCGATCTTTACATTGATGCCGCAGGAGGCTGTTCCGGCGTTACCGGGGGCTATATAAAGTTTATCGCAATTGGTGCTCTGACGTAATTTCCAGGCAAGTGCATGCTCTCTGCCACCTGATCCTATCACTAAAATGTTCATATTATACTATTGACTATTATATATAAGCCTGGGCTAAGGCTGTTGGAATATGGTATCTATAATGGCGAAAGTATCAATTTTAGAGCGAAATGCAGGTAGAATGGCCGCTAACGTTCGACAGTTTTTGTGGCTGGTTTTGATTTTATCTGTATTTTGGGCCGCCCAAAAGGCAAAATCCCCAATTAGTAAAAGAAAAAAGAAACGAGTAATGAATGATGTTTCTGCCTCCAAAGGGCACCCCAAAGGCCTCTATATTTTGTTTGCAACGGAGATGTGGGAAAGGTTTAACTACTATGGCATGCGTGCTGTTCTCATTCTCTTCATGACCAAAGCGCTGCTGTTCGACAAAGCATTTGCCTCTAATCTTTACGGTAGTTATACCAGTCTTGTTTATCTCACTCCGTTAATCGGGGGCTTTGTTGCCGACCGGTATTGGGGAAACAAAAGATCTATCATTGCCGGTGGTATTTTAATGGCTATCGGGGAGTTTATCCTGTTCTTTTGTGGTTCAGTTTATGCCAGTGCTCCGGGTTTATCGACCCTGCTTTTCTTTTCGGGCCTGGGTTTCATGATTGCGGGCAACGGTTTTTTCAAGCCCAATATATCTTCCCTGGTTGGCCAGCTATATCCTAAAGGCGACAGGAGAATTGATGCCGCTTACACCATTTTTTATATGGGGATTAACGTAGGTGGCGCTTTAGGTCCTATTTTATGTGGTACACTGGGAGACACTGGCAGCCCTGCAGATTTCAAGTGGGCGTTCCTGGTAGCCGGTATTGGTATGACCATCAGCGTGCTGGTTCAGAAATTCTTCCATAACAAATATGTTACAGCACCCGGCAACAGGGAAAAAGTATTGGGTCTGACACCTGCGGGCGCCAATCCCAATTTTTTAAAGCCTATTGTGATGGTAGGCGGCCTGATAGGTTTTTCTATTTTAACGATAGGCTTACTGTATTTGGAAGCAAGGGTTGTTAGTTACCTGACCTACCTGCTTTTAGCTGCGGTTATACTTATTGCGTTCATGATCTTCTCTGATAAAACACTTAGCAGAATTGAGAAAGAGCGGATCTGCGTTATTTTCATTGCCGCTTTCTTTGTGATCTTTTTCTGGAGCGCTTTTGAACAGGCAGGCGCTTCGCTCACCTTTTTTGCCGATGAGCAAACCGACAGAAGTCTTGGTTTAAATATCAGCCTTCCTATTGTTTATATTGTTGCGGCTGCAGGCCTTTTCGGCATTGTGCAGTTGTTGAGAAAGGCCAGTAAAAACCTTGCCTCTGAATATGATAAGGCGTTAAGGTTCATTGTCTTTGGTTTATTATCCATTACAGGTGTAGCCATCATAGGTGGTGTTATTTACCTTGCCGCCAAAGGTCAGTCCATTTCCATGAATGAAGTTCCGGCCAGCTTCTTCCAGTCGCTCAACTCCGTTTTCGTGGTAAGCTTTGCGCCTATTTTTGCATGGCTTTGGGTTAAAATGGGTAAAAGAGAGCCTGGTTCTCCTACCAAAATGGCGATTGGTCTTCTCTTACTTTCCATAGGTTATCTCTGGATTGCTTTTGGGGTAAAAGATATACCTGCCGGCACAAAGGTGTCGATGATATGGCTTACGGGCATGTATGCTTTACATACCTGCGGGGAGCTTTGCCTGTCGCCCATTGGTCTTTCCATGGTTAACAAGCTGGCGCCTTTGAAATTTGGTTCATTGCTTATGGCGGTATGGTTCCTGGCCAATGCGGTAGCGAACAAGCTGGCCGGCATCTTAAGCTCATTATATCCCGATGGCAAGCCTACACGTTTTCTTGGTTACGAAATGACCAACACCTACGACTTTTTCATATTATTCGTGGTAATGTCGGGTGTAGCGGCGCTGGTATTGTTCCTTATTACCAAGAAGCTGCAGAAGATGATGCACTTCGATAAAGACTAAACTTATTGCGCTATGTCTGAAAAGAAAGCATTCCAGCCATTTGTATCGCCTGATACTAAAATGAAGGAATTTACCCTGAAAGCTGTACTTATGGGCAGCATTTTCGGGATCATTTTTGGTGCGGCCACTGTGTACCTGGCGCTTAAAGCTGGTTTGACGGTATCGGCTTCTATTCCTATTGCGGTAATTGCGATTACGCTGGGGCGCCGTTTTCTGAATACCACTATTCTCGAGAATAATATTATACAAACAACGGGATCTGCGGGTGAAAGTATTGCTGCGGGCGTTGTATTTACATTACCGGGGTTCCTGTTCCTTACCGACGGCGGGGGGGAGCAGTTCTTTAATTATATGACCATTCTTACGCTGGCCATTTTCGGGGGCATTCTTGGCACTCTTATGATGATACCGCTGCGGAAGGCGCTTATTGTTAAGGAGCATCATACCTTGCCTTACCCTGAAGGCACTGCCTGCGGCGATGTGCTCATTGCCGGTGAAAAAGGCGGTGATTTTGCCAAGACTGCGTTCTGGGGCCTTGGTTTTGCCTTTGTTTACGCTATTCTGCAAAAGATCTTTCATGTGATAGCAGAAGCGCCTTATTACATGACGAAGCAGGCCAATAAGTTTTTCCCTTCTGCAAGGGTGAGTGGAGAAATCACTCCCGAGTACCTGGGGGTGGGTTATATCATTGGTCCCAAGATTGGCGGCGTACTGGTAGCAGGCGGTGTTTTTGCGTGGCTTGCGGCCATTCCATTGCTGGCCTCACTGGTGCCTGCAGACGTCATTGCAGCACAGCAGGTGAAGCTGGGTTATCTTGCCAATGTTGCGGTTAGCGGCGGCAAAGGTGGCTGGGATGCGGCAACGCATACTTTCAGCGATTATTCGGCCGCTATTTATTATGCCTATATCAGGCAGATAGGCGCCGGCGCCGTAGCAGCAGGCGGTTTCATTACGCTTATTAAAACCATACCTACTATCATCTCTTCTTTCAAAGGCAGCCTGGGTTCCATTAAAACTTCAGAAGATGCCGGTGCGGTTAAACGCACCGATAAAGACCTGAACATTAAAGTGGTATTGTTTGGCAGCCTTGCCCTGATCGTATTAATGGCTCTTCTGCCACAGATACCTGGCAACGGCGTTGGCCAGAAGCTGCTGATAGGTTTGCTGGTAGTGATATTCGGCGCTTTCTTCGTTACCGTGTCGTCCCGTATTGTGGGATTGATTGGCTCGTCCAATAATCCTATCAGTGGCATGACCATTGCAACGCTTATGGGCACCTGTCTTATTTTTATAGCAGTGGGCTGGAGCGGTAAGGTATATGAGCCTATGGCGCTGGTGGTAGGCGGCCTGATATGTATCGCTGCTGCCAATGCGGGCGCTACTTCCCAGGATCTGAAGAGCGGGTATATTGTAGGCGCTACTCCCAAGTACCAGCAAATGGCTCTTTTCATTGGTGCTATCGTTTCATCGATCGTTATAGGGTTAACCGTTAAGTTCCTGGATAAGCCTACTGCGGCTATGCTGGCAGAAGATCCGACATTAACACATGCCATTGGCAGCGCCGTTTATCCTGCCCCACAGGGTACCTTAATGGCAACGCTGGCGAAAGGCATTCTTTCGTTTAACCTCGACTGGCAATTTGTTCTGGTAGGTGTAGCTATAGCCATCACCATGGAGCTTTGCGGTGTGAAAGCGCTGAGCTTTGCGGTGGGTGCTTATCTGCCGTTGTCGACTACCTTACCTATTTTCATTGGCGGCCTGATACGTGGCTTTGCCGATAAGAAAACGGGTAAAGCGGCTACTGCGGAAGAAGAAGAACTGGGCAAGGGTAACCTGTTTGCCACCGGGCTTGTTGCCGGGGGTGCTGTAGCCGGTGTTATCATTGCCGTGTTATCGGGGATAGACAGTACTGCCGCGGGGCTGCTGAAGGTAAATACCGAACATGGTCTTACGCAAATGCTGGGAGAGAACGGCTATATGTTGTTAGGAACTCTGTTCTTCCTGTTCATGGGATTTGTTTTGTACCGGATAGCGGTGAAGAAAGACAAACCTGTTTAATAGTTTAGTATTATAGAAAAAGAGGTTGGCTCATAAATAAAAATAGCCGCTGAGAATTGCTTAAACGGGAACCCTTCTCCATCAGTTACCCGAGAAAAACGAGGCCGTATCGCACTTATGATACGGCCTCTTTTTTATTGCTTATTGCGGGGATCAGTGCGGGCATAAAAAAGCCAGCTCTATGAAAGAGCCGGCTTTTGATTTTACCTTTTCAGGCTGTAAAGTAGCCCCCGCTACTATTTTTTCGGAACCGTACAGGATCAGGTTTTGATCCTTGTTACGGGCCGGATATTTTGTTTATCGTTTCAGAATGGTTACTTCGGTACGACGGTTTGCCTGATGTTCGGCTTCGGTGCATGGTACGCCGTCTTTACAGCCATTCGTCAATCTTGTTTCGCCATAACCGTTCGCTTTTACACGCCAGGCCTGTATCCCTTTACTTTCGAGGTAGTTTACAGCGGCTATCGCCCTGTTCTGCGACAACTGCATGTTATAAGCAGCAGATGCACGGCTGTCGGTATGAGAACTTAATTCAATTTCCATTGTGGGGTATTTCTTCAATACGGCCACCAGCTTATCCAAACCTCTTGCCGCATCGGGCCTGATGTTGTATTTATCAAGATCGTAGTATACATTAACGAGGATCAGGGTTTCACCTACTTCGTAGGGGCGGTCTGTATCGTCGTTATCGCCACCGATAGTACGTTTCTTATTGGGATCTTTTGCCACAGGCGGCTCTTCTTTTTCAGGAGTTGGCGTTACAGGCCCGGGTATGATGGTAAATGCATAGATGTCATCGGAGCCTTTACCGCCCAGCCTGTTCGAGGAAAGATAACCTGCGTTGGGGCCTGTAAGTGTGTAATAGAAATCGTCGTAGCTGGAGTTGAAGGGAGGCTTCAGGTTAACAGGTGCTGTCCAGTAAAAGCGTGTACCTGTTGTTTTGAAGATATCGTAACCGCCCATACCCGGGTGCCCTTTGCTGGCAAAATAGAAAGTTCCATCGGGTCCGAAAGTAGGGAACGATTCTTCATCAACGGTGTTGATTTTGGAACCGCAGTTCTGGGGTTCGCCCCAACTACCATCGGTTTGTTTTACTGAATACCAGATATCTGTTTTACCGAGAGAACCTTCTTTGTCGGAGACGTAATACAATATTTTTCCAGAGGGGTCCAGAGCGGCGAGTCCTATCGAGTACTCTTTCGCGTTATTGTATTTGAAGGGTTGTGCCGTTCTCCACTTGCCAGCAGTATCACGGATACTATAATATAATTCGAGTTTACGTGTTCCTATGCTACGGATAAGGTTGCCTACCTTTTCATCGCTATACTCCAGGGCTTTATCGTTACCGGGGTTGGTAACGGTAAAATAGGCAGTATCTATATTGCGGGAGAAGGTAACAGGTCCTACGTGGTACATATTCTGATTGAACACCTCGCCCAGGTCGCCTATTGCAGCAGCATCGGGGTTAGGGGTTGCCTGGTATAACTTCATGAAAGGCCTGTCCGTCCAGTCGTAGTTATCGCCATTCGCCTTTTTATTTGTTTCGAGCAGTTTGGTGCGTGTAAATTCTGAAGTGAAGGCTATCTGGCTACCATAAGCAGCCACCCCCCAATCTGCGTCTTTAGAGTTCAGTTCTTCTGCATTACGGATGGAATCCTTTGCGGGTTTTTCGAGCCATAATAAAGCGGAATCACATCCTGCGAGCTTGGCTTTTGCCAGTTTGGCATCGCCGGGTCCGGCAAGGTATTCGCGGAATACGGAGCTTGCATTATCGTATTGCTCCAGTGTTTTATGCAGTTCGCCAATCTTCAGCAGGATAGAGCGGTCTGCATTGGGATATTTCTGGCAATAGAGCTTGTACCATTTCAAAGCCTTCTCATATTGCTGCATGGCTTCATAAGCGCGTCCGAGCTTGTAGTAGACGTCGGGTTTTACGTTTTTCTTTTCAGCCATTTTTTCATAGGCCTCTGCTGCTTTCACATATTGATACCTGGCAAAATAGCGATCGGCTATTTGTCCGTGCGACGCCTGTTCCTGGCTGAATGCCTGTGTTACTGAAAACAATGCGCCTGTTATAAAGATTGATCGTATGAATTCTTTCATTGCTACAGTAGTTTTTAGAAGTACCTGGGAGATAATACGCGCCTGTCTTTACGTGGAAACAGGAGGCCTACTGAAATCTCATGCGTACCTTTTTCATAAGGATTAAGGCTGCTGATGGTAAAATCATAAGCATAGCCTATACGGATTTTATCTGTTGCATAAATGTCGATAATGGCGGCAATAGCGTCACGCTTCTCAAGGCCTTCGAGGTTATCGGCTTTGGCCCATATGCGGGCGCCTGTGCGGTAGGAAGCGCCTATCCACAAACGGTCGGATAACAACAAGAAAGCATTCAGATCTATATTGCTCGGACCTTTGAAGTCTTCTTTCCAGAGGAAGCTTGGTTTCAGCTTTATATCGTCGGAAAGGTTCAGGATGGTTCCCGCCCCCAGGTAGATATGCCTGCTGCGTTCCATGGTCTTATAAGTTTGACCGTTCTGAGAATATTTACTGGCGATGGTATAACTTGACAACAGGTCGTCGACCGAAGCGCTTATATAATATGAAGGTGTGCTATAGTAGATACCGAAGTTTGCATCGGGAACGATCCTGCTTTCATTGCCAACAGGGATCAACTGATCGTTGCCATCTACATATTTGAAGGCATTGCCATCGAGGGAGTATTGTTTAATACCCGCTCCTATCCCCAGACTCAGCATTTTTGTTTTGTCGTCGCTCATGGGAATGCGGTAAGTGTAACCTGCTATGAAAGAGGTTCCGCGCTGTGGGCCTAGTTTATCGGTCATGATACGGGCGCTTAAACCCATCTGGTCCGACTTGCCCACGAGTCCGTCTACAGAAGCGGCCAGTGTTTTAGGCGAACCTTCGACGCTTGCCCACTGTGAGCGGTAAATGGCGCTTACATAAGTATCGCCGCGGTAACCGGCATAGGCTGTATTAATAAACAGCGGATTAAAAACGTACTGGCTGAACTGAATATCCTGCTGTGCGCGGGCTGTTATATTCAGACCACTCAGTATTACCAGTAAACAAAGGATATATTTAGTTTTCATTGCTAATTTTTTAAATGATCATCACATTATCTTAATAACTGAACCCATCCGGAATATCTCACCTTTCCTGAGGGAGTATTAAGCAGGAGCGCATAGTAGTAAGTACCTTCATTTAGTCCTTTGCCATCCCAGTCGTTCTGGTAGTTAGCGGACCGGTACACCATGTTACCCCACCTGTTAAAGATCATCAGCTCGGAATTGGGGAAGCTGCTGAGCCTGGTTATTCTGAACTGGTCGTTTTTACCGTCGCCATTAGGGGTGATCACGTTAGGAATAAAGACTTCCCTGTTTCCATCGATCACGAATTTTACAGATACGCTGGCTGTTTGCGGCGTCATCGGCTGATTTGCCGGTGTTCTTGCATTTACCGTAACGGTATTATCAACAGTAGCCTTGTCGAGGTCGGCCTGCGCTACGAGATAATTAGTTTTAATGGTATCGGTAACACCCGGAGCCAGGGTTGCAATCGTTTGATTGAGTGCTGTGAGCGGGTCTACTACTGTAACGGCATTCAAGGTAACATTACCTGTATTTTTTACCGTGATCGTGTAATGGAGTGCATCGCCAATAGCGCGGTAAGACTCTTCGGCCACCAGCTTTTTCACTTCAAAAGACGGCGTTTGAACGATAGGCGTTACGGTACAAGGTGCGCAAAGCGGATCGGCCGGCGCCCCGGGCAAGGGAGTAGGATCGGTAGATTCTGCATGAACGTTGGCATTGGACGGGTCTTTACCATCGGCCTTCGCCAGGTTACTTACATATCCTCTTTCAATATCGGCCTGTGTTACCGTATGACGGGCAGTAATATTGGCACCTGCGCCTACGGCAAGAGAAGCGATGGTTGAAGGTGTTATGCTGTTGGCATCGGCATTGGCATCGGTAATCACCACATTGGTAAGGATGACGTTACCGGTGTTACGCACCACCATATTATAGTTGATAACATCTCCTACTTTGGTATAAGGGCCTGCCAGCGCCGTTTTGGTAAGAGAAAGTTCGCCGCCGCTTATAACAGTACGTACTGTTGACACGTTGTTTGAGACGTCGTCGTCGGGTATTACGGTAGGCAGGGCATTTTCAGGCTTCACAGTAGCCGTACTGGTGAGGCTGTTTCCCGTGGGAAGCCCTTTTATGGTACCGGTAATAACAAATGTACCTGTACTGTGCGGCTCCAGCTCCACCACTGCATTTATAGCATTAGTTTTCGTGGGCTGGGTTGTAACCTTATTACCGGCATAGCCATCGGCACTGAAGGCAATATCATCTATGGAGAATAAAGAAGCTGGCACCAGTACACCATTGCCATCCTTAATTTCTACAGCTACCGGTAATCCTATTGCCGGATCATCGGAGTCGTTGCGGACCACTACAGTATATTGTAATTTTTCATTTTTTGATGCTGCCGCCTTATTAACCGACTGCTCTATAGAAACGTTACCTGGCGTAGTAATTCTAAGGTTCCTGATCTCGTGGTTATTGATACCGGAGCCTGTTGAAGCTGCGAACCCGAGTTTCAGGTTGGCAGGCGGAGGGCTGGCCATGGTGGCTGTAAATACAGTTGAGAACTTACCTGTAAGGGAGGTTTTCCATTTTACAGTAACGTGGTAAACGCCACCTGAAGGTTTGATCTCAATTTGAACGCGGCGGTAGAACTGCGTTGATGTGGGGCGTACCGGATAGATGCCTGCCTGGATAGATCCATCGCTGCTCAAAGGCAGTTGGGTACTGGTCACATAAGCATATCCTCCTGAAGCGGGGCCACGCAGTCCTATGGAGTTAGGGCGGAAACCAATACCGCCTACACGTCCTTCATTATTGTTGGAATAGTTGCCATATTCGTCGAGCCCCACGCCGATATAGCCGCCGGAGAGGCCTTCGATGGGTGGATTTTCGAGTAATTTAGGGGCATATCCCAGCGAGCCGCCGAAGGCGCCTACTTTAAAAATGGGTACTGCGGCGTCGAAAAGGAAAACGTTGATACCATCGGCACCATTGTAGATATCCTGTTTTGTACGCCAGGTCACGTATTCAAATTCGACCAGCACACCCAGGGTAGAAGGGAAAGCGTTGTTAACGTACGCGTAACCGCTTTGGTCATTGGCGTCGGAGGTAAGCCGCAACCAGCCTTCGTTAACGGGATCTTCCTGCCCGGAGGTAAGCTTTGCACCTCCTCCCCTTACGATGCCGGTTTCGTCGCTGGTTTTAAAAGAGTTGTTAATGGTAAACTGTGCTCGCCCCTGGTAGGTTAACAGGAATAAAAAAAGGAAAAGAATTCCGGGAAAGGTTCTTCTCATTTCGGGTAATCTGGATTTCAACATATTTAGCAGATATATTTTCAGGTAATACGGGCGATTGCACCAAATAGGGTACAAATATGGGTCGATGTACAGGAAATTTCGTTTCAGCTAAGCGGGATGCACAGGTTCCTACACAATTGACACGGTGAAAGTAAGATGGAACGGGGGGCAGGCAGATTAAAAAACAATTAATGGAAATTAAATGTTATATAAATAGGGCGTTTTATGAGCTTCTTAGCAACAAGAATGCTATAAAACCTGTTTCCGTTAACGTTGCAATTGCTGGTCGCGGTACTCAGAAGGCGTACATCCCATCTGAGCTTTAAAGTACCGGTTAAAAGTTGTTTTGGAATTAAATCCACTTTCAAATGCCAGGGTTTCCAACGTACCACTTTCACTTTTACCTATCAATTCACAGGCGTGTTCTACCCGAAATACGTTGATATACTGGTAAAAGTTTTTGCCGATGCGAATGGAAAAGAGCTGGGTAAGATGGTGTTTGGGTATTTTCAATTCTTTGGCGAGGACCTGTAAAGAAAGATCTGGATCGAGATAGTTCTTTTTTTCCCGGAAGAGCAGGTTCAACTTGTTTTCATATTCATCCAGCAGCTCCGCCGGCAGGAGTGATTTCTGGTAAGGCAGGCCGGCCTCGTTTACCTCGCCGTCGTCTTCAGACTTTTGCTGGTTATGCGAATGAAGCAAATGGTCGTCCGTTTCGCCGGGATGGGCGCCTCCGTCTATTCCGGGGTTGTGCGGCTGTAAAGGAGCAGATTCCTTTTGAAGTCCATGCTGCATCAGGCGATTTACATTGTAACGGAGCATGAACGCCACCATTGTTAACATGATAAGGTAAACGCCGGTACGTATATAGAGATAATTCCGTGCAGTTCCGGCAGGCGGAGAAGCAAAAGAGACTATAAAGAAATAGATAGCGGCTACAAAGATGACGCTTCCAGCTATTGTAACCAGCCGCTTTTCTTCGGACCACGATTTCCTGTCCTGTTTTTCCATCAACCCTTTTACCGCGTAGGCAACAAATGAGCAACAGATACAGCTATAGAGCACTCTTCCATATTTTAAAAGGAAATCGACGGAAAAATTTCCTGATACAGCGATAAAGGCATAACCCACCAGACCGATCAAAAAGGGCAGGGCATGCCAGAAAGCCGTAGACAACCTGAATGGTCTGCCATTATAACTATAGGACGACCAATAGAAAAAAGGACCATACATTAATCCGAAGGGCGCTGCCCAATCGAGGTAGCGTTTGCCGGGAAAGGCCATCTGGCAGACGAGAATATGCGCAACATGCACTAACATAAATGCAGTGGCTACGAATACCAGCCTGTCGAGAAATGTCAGCAGCTCTGCTTTATAGCCCAGGTATAACGTTACCAGGATTAACACAACCAGGCTACATAACATATATTCCAGAACAGATATGCTATGCATCGGCAGCAATTCGGTTTTTGATATTACGTGCGGCTGTCATTTTAACCCTGTATTCAGAGGGGGTACATCCCACATATTCCTTAAAATACTTATTGAAGGTGCTTTTTGAGTGAAAACCACATGCCTGGGCAAAAGATTCGAGTGTATAATTTTCACGGCTATTCTTTAAAAGCTGCATCGCATAAACGATGCGATGCCCGGCTATAAACTGGTAGAAGCTGTTTACAAAGAAGACGCTGAGGAGTTGAGACAGATGATGACGGGGGATCCCTGTTTCGGCCGCAAGTTTTTCCTGCGACAGGTCCGGATCGAGAAAGCACCGTGATTCTTCCAGGAAACATTGAACCTTTACTGCATAGCTATGGAGTGTAGTTTCGTCGAGCGTTGACCGGCGGTACCTGGATCCGGCTCCCTGATCTTCGGGCAACTGCTGCTTTTCGGGCCCGGTAGCTATGTTGCGGCTATCATAGATCTGTTGATGCAGGTTTTCTTCCGGCAATGTCTTTATGGCTGCAATTTCCCTTATTGCAAACAGGGCCACTACCACCAGCAATGCATACTGCCCTCCCTGTGTATTCACGTCGAGTTGAAGGGCCGGCCAGCATAATTGCGCTATACCTGCCAGTTGCATTATTGCAACAAATACATAGATTACAGTTACCTGTCCCAGGAAACGCTGCAAAGAAGGGTGCAGCATCCGTTGCCGCCTGTTAGACAAACTGATGGTTATCAGATAAACAAACAGAGAAATTCCGGCCAGTCCAGACAACTGATTGTACCATATCATGGCTGTTTGCAGGCCGGCATGTTGCAAGACCGATTTAGACAGCAGCAATGCCGCTCCCAGCAACATGCATCCAAAAGGAATAAAATGCAGTGCTTTTTTACGAACCGGACGTTTCACACCCGCAGCGGTCAGATACAGGAAATATAACAGGGGGCCGTGCAGAAAGAACAGCGGACTTTCTATCTTGATAAGATCATTACCCGGAGCCATAGTAATAGCGGCGATATACCAGGCAACCTGGAATAAGGCCAACGCCAGTATAAGCAGCAGGGAAGTGCCCACAACTCTGAAAAGCTTCACAACTAAATACATGAATCGCTATGGATAGAATGGGGCAAAGATAAGAATAGATGAGAGATAGCAGCTAACAGATGGCAGGGGTATAAGTAAGGGAAAGATGAAAAAGAATGAGGGGAAAGTATAATGATGGTATACTCATCGTCCGTATATAAAGCGTACTTTTTCGTAGACCGGGGCGATATTCTGTGGGGAAGCAGCAGATACAAAAAAAAGGGTCTTCTGTAGAAACAGAGGACCTCTAACGATTGCTTGCCATATGAAAATTCTTACTAAAATCTTTTTGGGGTAACTGAAGCTACTGTGTTGGTAGCGTTGCTTTCAATTACAATACAAATATACTTACGGATCTTACCTGCTACAACTCAATTTGTAAGTGTATTTATTACGCCAAAGCTGATAAAAAAATCACAAAACCCTTATCTGTATTGCGTTTCAGCTTTTTTTTGCTACGATGTCCAAGGCAAAAACGGACTTTTAAAAGGACCCGACTTAAGTTTTTTTTAACTAGAATGAGGGAAAGCTATAACATTTTGGGAAGGAAAATATCAATCTGGGGAATGTTGGCCTCATTTTTGAGGAAGGCGAAACTCAGCTTAAAAACAATTAAAAAAATTATATCTACTGTTTATCAATGAGTTATATGCAAATAGCTCCTTTTACCAGATAGAACGGCAAGATTATGGAATTAACAGGAAACAGAGGAGCGATCCTCAACAGGCTAGTCTACGAGAAACGAATAAGGCAGCCGGAGAAACACCACCTATAGAAGAACAGACTGTTGAAAAACACCAGCACCAGGAAAACACCACCTGTGAAAAACAAGAACCTGTGAAGAACCGGACCTATGAAGAACAAGATCTATGAAACACCGTTGACCATGAAAACACGAGGCTATGAAAAACACATGTGAAAGACACCAGAGACCTCGTTTTTAAAACACTATGAACCAAAAAGCCGGACCTGTGCATAGCCGGTCCGGCTTTTAAAAAACTAATTCACGATGGAAAACTTATATGACGCCCAGCAACAAATTGCTCAACTGCAATTCCGCCATACCAGCGACGTATTAACCCTGCGTCTGCATATGCTGGAAATGATGGCCATGTTGTCATCGCATCACCAGCGCGTAAGCAATCCCGTTTTACGTCATCATATAAAAGTTACTTTTTATCACTTACAGGAGCTGTACAAAGAAACCGACAATACTCCCGTAAGTTTTAAAAAGGCAAAACGCGAAGTTTTAGAAACGATTCAGAACTATATATTCAAAGCCAACATGCTCGATACAAAAACCGAGTATTTGTCTTCATCCGTACCGTCTACTCCTGTTGCACAAGCGGGTATACAGGCCGTTGCCTAACCTACTATCACAATTTACCTTGTTTGATCTCGTCAACAACAGCGGGATCAAGCAAGGTACTTGTATCTCCCAGCTGCTCCAATTGTCCTTCCGCAATTTTACGCAGGATCCTGCGCATGATTTTTCCACTTCTTGTTTTTGGTAATCCGCTCACAAACTGAATTTTATCTGGTTTGGCGATAGGCCCGATGATACGCGATACCGTTTGAAGAATATCCTGGCGGGTACTATCTTCATCGCCATGCAGGCCGGTTACAGTCACATAAGCATAGATCCCTTGTCCTTTAATATCATGAGTGTAACCCACTACGGCACTTTCCACTACACTTGCATGCATATTAATTGCATTTTCCACTTCAGCAGTACCTATTCTATGCCCGCTTACATTTAATACATCGTCTACGCGGCCGGTGATCCTGTAAAAGCCGTCATCGTCGCGCAGGGCGCCATCGCCGGTGAAGTAAAGGTTTTCGTAAGTAGCGAAATAGGTGGTACGGCAGCGTTCATGATCGCCATAGGTGGTACGCAACATACCGGGCCAGGGGGCTTTGATGCAAAGGTTTCCTTTTACATATCCGTCTTCTGCTTTTTCCGTTACTTCTTTACCGTTTTCATCTACCAGTATTGGCTGTACGCCTGGTAATGGCAGTGTGGCCCAGCTAGGCTTGGCAGGTGTGATACCGGCCAGGTTGGTGATCATAAGGCCTCCTGTTTCGGTTTGCCACCAGGTATCTACAATGGGGCAGTTCTTTTTACCAATATGTTCGTCGTACCAGTGCCATGCTTCTTCGTTAATAGGTTCTCCCACGGTACCCAGCACTTTTAACGAGGAAAGATCTTTTCCTTTCAGCGGGTCGAGGCCAAAGCCCATCAGGCTTCTTATGGCCGTTGGGGCTGTGTAAAGAATATTTACTTTGTATTTATCGACGATATCCCAGAAACGGCCGGCATCGGGCCAGGTAGGCACGCCTTCGAACATCACAGAGGTAGCGCCTGCGCTTAACGGACCGTAGAGAATATAACTATGACCTGTGATCCAGCCGATATCGGCGGTACAGAAATGAACCTGTCCGGGCTGGTACTGGAAAGCGTTTACGAAAGTATAGTTGGTCCATACCATATAACCGCCGCAGGTATGTACCACACCTTTGGGTTTGCCGGTGCTTCCGGAGGTGTACAAAATAAACAGGGGGTCTTCGGCGTCCATCACTTCCACATCGCCAAAGCCTTCTACACCAAGTGTATCGGTAACTTTCAGCATTTCATCTTCCCACCATACATCGCGGCCTTTGATCATACTTACGGGGGTGCGGGTGCGGGTATACACGATCACCCTTTTCACCATTTTGTTCCCGATGAGCGCATCATCGATCACACTTTTCAACGGAATGTCTTTGGCTCCGCGGAAAGCGCCGTCGCAGGTAACAATGAACGCTGCTTTTGCATCTTCGAGCCTGTCGGCAATACTCTGCGCAGAGAAGCCGCCGAAGATGACGCTATGGATGGCTCCTATACGTGCGCAGGCCAATACAGCATAAGCCAGCTCGGGCACCATACCCATATAGATACACACCCTGTCGCCTTTTTTCACACCGTTGTTTTTAAGTACCTGTGCAAACTGACATACACGTTTGTGCAGCCGTTCGTAGGTGACGATACGGGTACGTTCTTCGGGATTATTGGGTTCCCAGATGATGGCTGGTTTCTCACCCAGTTTTTCGAGGTGACGATCCAGGCAGCTTTCTGTAATATTCAGCCTTCCCCCTGAAAACCATTCGATACGGGGTTCTTTAAAATTCCAGTTCAGCACCTTATCCCATTTTTTACGCCACTGGAAATTAGAGGCGACATCGGCCCAGAAGGCTTCGGGATCTTCCACACTTTTTTTGTAAGCTTCATTGTACGATTCCAACGACTTGATCTGATACGGATACGACATAACAATCTGTTTTGAGAAGTGACAATCTGTTTTTTGTGTGGTTTAAATTTACGGCATCATCACATTCAGTAAATAAATTTTATTTATATTACTGTTCTTTAACACTTGCCATATTCATGAATCAGATTAACCGTAACCTTTACCGCGTTATTGGAGCGTCGTCGCTGGGCACCCTTATAGAATGGTATGACTTCTATATTTTTGGCAGCCTGGCCACCATTATCTCCAGTAAATTCTTCCCTCCCGGCAACCCTACCGCCGCTTTCCTGGCAACGCTGGCCACCTTTGCCGCCGGATTTATTGTACGTCCTTTTGGAGCGCTTGTTTTTGGCCGTCTTGGTGATCTTGTTGGCCGCAAGTACACATTTCTTGTAACACTGGTGATCATGGGCGGCGCCACTTTTTGCATTGGCCTTATCCCCGATTATAATAGCTTTAAAGCGGCTCCGCTGGTGGTGTTGCTGCTAAGGTTGTTGCAGGGGCTGGCATTGGGTGGTGAATATGGCGGCGCCGCCACTTATGTTGCGGAACATTCTCCTGAACACCGCAGGGGCTATTTTACGAGCTGGATACAAACAACGGCTACGCTGGGATTATTTGTATCACTGGCAGTTATTCTTATATGCCAGCGCAGTATGAGCACAGCCGCCTTTGAAGACTGGGGCTGGCGCATCCCGTTTTTATTAAGTATAGGCCTGGTAGGCGTATCCGTTCTTATCAGGATGAAAATGCAGGAGTCTCCTCTTTTCTCCCGGTTAAAGGCGGAAGGGAAAACAGCTTCGAACCCGCTGAAAGAGAGTTTCGGCCATAAGGCCAACCTGAAAATGGTGCTGCTGGCGTTGTTTGGCGCCACTATGGGGCAGGGAGTGGTTTGGTATACAGGCCAGTTTTATACGCAAACCTTTTTGCTTAAGATCTGCAGCCTGGAAGCAGCGCAGGTGAATACCTGGATAGGCATAGCCCTGTTGCTGGCGACGCCGTTCTTTGTGATCTTTGGTGCGCTGAGCGACAAGATTGGCCGTAAAACCATTATGCTTACGGGAATGCTGCTGGCGGTGTTTTGTTACCGTCCCATATTCAAGGCATTTCACTCCATGAGCGATACTTCCCTAAAAACAATTGCATCATCGTCTGCCGATGCAGGACGCACTGCAGATGATAAACCTGCAGTTGTCAACACCATTCATTATACCGACGGCAGCAAGCTTGTTTCCACGCAATTACAAAGCGCCGATAATCTTAGGGAAATAAAAAAGGTTGTTACGCTTGGGGATGATCACCGGTGGAAGTTTGTAGGCCTCATTTTCGTGCTGGTGCTTTTTGTGACGATGGTGTATGGGCCCATTGCCGCCTTCCTGGTAGAATTATTTCCTATACATATTCGTTATACCAGTATGAGCTTACCTTACCATATAGGCAACGGTGTGTTTGGCGGCCTGGTTCCTTTTATAGGTACGCTCATGTACGAGTATTCAAAAACGCCGGCTAATCCCGGCGGCGATATACTGGCGGGGTTATGGTATCCGATAGGAATTGCAGCGGTTTGTTTTGTGATAGGAATTCTTTATTTAACCCGGCGGCATTCCGTTCACTAATAACGCTCAAATACTTGCCATATGAATCTTTTAAAACGTTGTCTCGGTATTTTCTGGCTTTTGCTGGGGCCTTTGTCTATGGGCTATCTCATTTTTGAAGCCTGTCAAAAGATCTCTGCCCACCCGGTACAGGATGTTTACCTGCCGTGGATCATCATCATTATTGTATTTCTGCCGGTAGCCATAGGCCTAATGGTATTTGGTTATTATGCACTGAAAGGAGAATATGACGTGTGAGGAAACGGATGCCTTATCTTTGAGGTATGTCTATAGAGGTTTCACGGCTTACTAAAATTTACGGTACCCAAAAGGCGGTCAGCGACCTGAGTTTTTCATTAGGCAAAGGCGAGATCGTTGGATTCCTGGGGCCTAACGGTGCAGGAAAAAGCACCACCATGAAAATGATCACAGGCTACCTGCAACCCGACAGCGGTATAGCCAGGGTAGCAGGCCTTTCGGTAAAAGAACAGCCCATTGCGGTCAAGAAAAAGATAGGTTACCTGCCCGAAGCCAACCCTTTGTACCCGGAAATGTACGTACGTGAGTACCTGGCTTTTGTTGCAGGCATTCATGACATCAAAGACAGTAAAAAACGAATTGAAGAGGTTATTGCGTTAACGGGGCTGGTGCCGGAAAGCAATAAAAAACTGATGCAGCTGTCGAAGGGGTATAAACAGCGCGCCGGGTTGGCTGCCGCATTAATTCACGATCCGGAAGTGCTGGTGCTCGATGAACCTACCAGCGGGCTTGACCCCAACCAGATCGTAGAAATACGCAACGTCATTAAAGAACAGGGGTTGAATAAAACGGTTCTGTTCTCTTCCCATATTCTGCAGGAAGTACAGGCTGTGTGCAACCGCATCATCATTATTAACAAGGGCATATTGGTTGCCGATGACTCCCTGGCCAATTTGCAGCGGGGCAACAAACAATCTATACGCGTAGTATTTGAAGAGCCGCTGGAGCCAGCCTGGCTGGAACGTTTGCCGGCTATTACTTCGGTGAGCAAAACAGCTGCTAATACCTGGCAGCTGCAAACAACGGATCATAATGCCGCCCGCAAGCAATTGCTGGAACTCGCATTAAGAGAAAATCTCAACATTGTTCAACTTCAAAATGAAGGTGGCAACCTGGAAGAACTGTTCCGGTCGCTCACTCATTCCAAATAAGATATGGAAACGGCAAGTATTCAATTCCTGAAATCACTGGCAAAAAACAATCATAAAGAGTGGTTCGATGCCAACAGGCCTAAGTATGAAGCAGCCAAAGCCGATTTTGCCGAGCTGGTCGCAGCCGTTATCAGCGGCACCGGCAAAGCCGATGCTACTGTAGCTGCACTGCAACCCAAGGAATGTATTTTCCGGATCAACCGGGATGTGCGCTTCAGCAAAGACAAATCGCCCTATAAGCCACATTTCGGCGCCAGCATTACGCGCGACGGGCGGAAAAGCATGTATGCAGGCTATTATGTACATATTCAGCCGGGCAATCAAAGTTTTATCGGCGGCGGCATATGGATGCCGGAACCCGGCGTACTTAAGAAGTTAAGACAGGAAATCGACTACTGCTTCGACGAATTCAGCAGTATCATCAATCATAAGAAGTTTGTGGCAGCATACGGCGCACCGGAGAGAAGTGCAGAGTATGTGCTAAGCAGGCCGCCCAAGGGTTATGAGGCAGACAATCCTGCTATTGAATTCATTAAGCTGAAGAGCCTGGTGGTTTCTAAATTGATCCCTGATGAAATGCTGACGCAGAAGGATCTTGCAAAACAAATAGTGGCCTCGTTTGGTACGTTACAGCCGCTGATCGCTTTTATCAACAGGGCGTTGGAATAGTGGCAGACTAATCCAGGCCGAGGCCTTCGCGGTCTTTTTTAGGAAGCGATTTTATAGCCAGTTTATAGGAGTTAACGATCATTTTGCGGAGTTGCTGCAGGTTTAGCGTGCCATCGACAGCGACCGTATTCCAGTGTTTTTTATTCATATGATAACCGGGCTGAACGGCGGGATATTGTTCACGGAGTTCAAGCGCTTCGTCGGGGTCACATTTTACATTAAACTGCAAGGGGTTGCTATCAAGGCCGCAGAGCAGGAATATTTTTCCTCTTATTTTAAAGACAATTGTATCCTCGCCAAAAGGAAAATCTTCGGCTGCTTCGGGAAGGGAAAGACAATAATCTCTGAGATCTTCGATATTCATATAACAAGGATATAAAAAAACCGGGAAACGGGCAACTGAAGACCCGCGTCCCGGTAGCATATATCAAACTAACCCATATTCCTGTATTAGAGCAGACCTTTTCCGCTGAGGTATTCTGCAATCTGAACAGCATTTGTAGCTGCCCCTTTGCGCAAGTTATCACTTACAATCCACATATTAAGCGTATTGGGCTGAGATTCGTCGCGGCGTAAACGGCCTACGAAAACTTCGTCTTTTTCGTGCGCCCATAACGGCATAGGATAAACCTGGCTGGCGGTATCGTCCTGCAGCACCACGCCGGGAGCGTTGCTCAGCAGTTCTTTTACTTTTTCGAGGTCAAAATCATTTTCAAATTCCACATTCACGCTTTCGCTATGGCCGCCTACTACAGGGATACGAACGGTGGTTGCCGTAACCTTGATGGAGTCGTCACGCATAATTTTGTTGGTTTCTTTCACCATTTTCATTTCTTCCTTGGTGTAGCCGTTATCCAGGAACACATCGATCTGGGGAATAACGTTAAGGTCGATCTGGTATTTATAAGCCATTTCCCCTTCCGCTCCTTTTCTTTCATTAAACAGCTGGTCTACCGCTTTTTTACCGGTACCGGTAACACTCTGGTAAGTACTTACCACTACGCGTTTGATCTTGTATTGCTGGTGCAGGGGATTTAAAGCCACTACCATCTGGATGGTAGAACAGTTAGGGTTGGCGATGATCTTATCTTCTGCAGTGAGTGCATCGGCGTTGATCTCGGGCACTACCAGTTTTTTGGTAGGATCCATACGCCATGCGGAGGAGTTATCGATAACTGTGATGCCAGCTTCGGCGAATTTAGGCGCCCATTCAAGGGAAGTACCACCGCCGGCGGAAAAGATAGCTACAGCAGGTTTTGCAGCAATACCATCGGCCATACTTACCACCTTGTACTTAGCTCCTTTAAATTCCACTTCCTTACCAACAGACCTTTCGGATGCCACAGGCACCAGTTCAGTTACGGGGAAATTGCGTTCAGCGAGAACCTGCAACATTTTAGTGCCTACAAGCCCTGTGGCACCAACAACAGCTACTTTCATAAGACCTCCTACCCTCCTTGACGGAGGTTTTTTAAGTTAAAGAATGGTTGCAAAAAAAACAGCCTTCCCCACCAGGAGAAGGCTGTTTAAGTTATGTTGATTAACACACAAACGTTAGGCAGCTTCTCCCGGAGAGAACTGTTTCTTAATACGCTTTGTATGTTTCGTCATTTTCATTTGCAGAGCGAAGCTAGTTGTTTCTATTCAATTTTAATATAAGCGCCCAAAATTTTTCTTAGAACCATTATCACTTCGTCTCCGGATCTTTTACCATATCTTGATACGCTCCGCTTCAGGCTTGTACATTTTATCGCCCGGTTTTACATTAAACGCCTGGTAAAAGGGTTCAAAGTTCATGAGCGGTGCAATTACACGCCACATAGCAGGTGAATGCGGATCGGTTTTAACGCGCTGGCGAACTGTTTCGTCTTTGAACTTACTACGCCACACCTGAGCAAACGACATGAAGAACCGCTGGTCTGGTGTAAAGCCATCGATCTTAGTGGTGTCCTGTCCCTGTTTGGTCATTTTGAACGCGTCGTATGCAATGGCAATACCACCCATATCGGCGATGTTTTCACCTACGGTGAGCGCACCATTTACATGCAGGGAATCCAGCACGGTAAAGCTGTTATACAACGCAATTACCTGGTTAACCTTGGCCTGGAATTTTTCCTTATCGGTTTTATTCCACCAGTCTTTCATGTTGCCATCCTTGTCGTATTGAGAACCCTGATCATCGAAGCCATGTGTCATTTCATGACCTATCACCATACCTATGCCGCCATAGTTGATGGCATCGTCGGCATTGGGATCGAAGAAAGGAAACTGAAGGATACCCGCGGGGAATACGATCTCGTTACGTGTAGGATCGTAATAGGCATTGATGGTAGGAGGGGTCATTTGCCACATCGTTCTGTCTACCGGCTTGCCTATCTGGCTAACGTAAAACTCATGTTCATTTCTTGCGGCAGAAACTCTTGCTTCAAAGTATTTGTCTTTTTCAACAGACACTTTGCTATAGTCTCTCCACTTATCCGGGAAGCCGATCTTTTTAGTGAAGGCGTGTAATTTGGCTTTTGCAATAACCTTGGTGCTATCACTCATCCAGTCAAGATTACCAATCCTGTGTTCGAATGATTTCTCCAGGTTATTTACCAGTTCAAGCATTCTTTTTTTAGCATCTTCCGTAAAGTATTTCTTTACATACAACTGGCCCAGCGCCTCGCCAATGTTACCATCAACGGACTGGTAAATGCGCTCCCAGCGCGGTTTCAGTTTTTGTGCGCCTGTTAACGCTTTCGAATATTCGAACTGTGCATCTACAAACGGACTGCTCAATGCAGCAGCAGACTTTTGAAGCACACGTGCTTTAAGATAGAGTTTCCAGTCGTTAATGGAAACTGTTTTCAGCATTTCGTTGAGCTTGTCGTAATAAGCAGGCTGTGCTACGTTCAAAGAATCGGCAGTAACGCCGGCTGTTTTCAGTACAACAGGCCAGTTGATCAGCGGTTGTCTTTTAGCCAGATCAGCTACAGCCGTTTTATTGTAGTTGGTTTTGGGATCTCTCAGTTCAACATTAGTGCGATGCGCTGCCGCCATTTGTTTTTCAATTCCGAAAACAGTGATCGCATTGGTTAAGGCAGTCACAGAATCGGCACCAGTTAAAGCGAAGAGCGCTTTAACATAGTTGGAGTACGCCAATTGAATTTTAGCTGTTGCAGGATCTTCATTGAAGTAATAGTCCCTGTCGGGCAGGCCCAGCCCGGACTGATAAATGCTGAAAATATTAACAGCGCTGTTTTTCTCATCAGGTCCTACATAAAATCCCAGCATAGTGCCCAGCCCATCCTTATCCATTTCCGGAACGAGCGACATGATAGAAGCGGCATCTTTCAGTGCGTCTATCTTCTGCAACACAGGTTTAACAGGCTCATACCCTCTTTTATCGATAGTTGCGGAGTCCATGCCGGCCGCATAGAAATCACCTACCAGCTGTTCAATACTTCCTTTCGCATTACTGCCTTTTGCAGCACCTTCCAGCAATCCGCGCAGATGCTCGCGTGTGCTTTTATCCAGTTCGGTAAAAGAACCCACACCGGTTTCTGTTGCGGGGATCTCTGCATTTTTAATCCATGCCCCGTTAACGTACTGGAAAAAGTTGTCTCCCGGCTTCACCGTCTGGTCGATATTAGATGGTTCCAGGTAACGTTTGGCACCTTCGCTTTTGTTACCAGAGCATCCCACCATACCGGCGAGAACCAGGGCAACAGCAGGTAATCCGTACACGTATTTCTTCATACCTATTCTTTTAAGTTAAGATTTGAAAATAAAAAAACTTCCGTTGACGGGAAGTTTTATTTGATAAACGATCTTATAGTTATTTATACAAGGTTGATATCGAAGTTCACCAGCTGCACAAATTCGCTGAGGCGTTCATCGATATCAGCTTTGGTAATTTCTTTAAGTCTGTCGGCGCCAAAACGTTCCACACAGAAGCTTGCCATGGCAGAACCAACGATGATAGCTGTTTTCATGTTCTCGAAAGAGATATCCTGTGTTTTAGCCAGGTGTCCCATGAAACCGCCTGCGAACGTATCACCTGCGCCTGTGGGGTCAAAAACATCTTCCAGTGGCAGTGCCGGAGCAAAGAACACACTGTTTTCATGGAATAACAACGCACCGTGTTCCCCTTTCTTGATGATCAGATAACGTGGCCCCATGGTCAGGATCTTGCGGGCAGCCTTCACCAGGGAAAATTCACCTGTAAGCTGGCGCGCTTCGCTATCGTTAACCAGGAGTACGTCAACCATTGTGAGCACTTCTTTCAGGTCGTCCATAGCGGTGTCCATCCAGAAGTTCATGGTATCGAGCACGATGAGTTTCGGGCGCTTTTTCAATTGCTGGATCACCGATTTCTGCAGCTTGGGCATAAGATTGCCGAGCATTACGAATTCGGCGCCCTGGTAGCTTTCAGGAACTACAGGGTTGAAATCGGCGAGTACGTTTAAATCGGTCACCAGGGTATCGCGGGTATTCATATCCATATGATATTTCCCGCTCCAGTAAAAAGACTTTTTATCAGCCACCACTTCCACACCTTCTGTAGCTACGCCGCGTTGCTGAAGCGTTTCCAGTTCCGATGCCGGGAAGTCGTACCCAACAATAGAAACCTGCTGAACAGGCTGAACAAAATTGCTGGCAGCATAAGCCACGTATGTTGCAGAACCTCCAATAATTTTTCCTGATTTACCAAAGGGCGTTTCTATATCATCGAACGCCATTGTACCCACTACTAATAATGACATAAGTTTATTTCGGTTTTTTACCGGCGGCAAACCTATTGCATTTCAGTCATACCACCATAAACCCGGCCTGTTAAAACAGGCCGGCAGCGTACATATACATGAGAAAACTAATTAAAACCGCTTCCTGAACCTGTCTCCGGCCATAAGCCGGGTATCGGTCCCCGCAGCTCTTGCTATTGGCTACCGGGCCAGTACCTTCATTTCGGTACGGCGGTTCTTTTCCCTTCCTTCCGGATTATCGGTTCCATCGTCATTTGTGTTAGGCGCTATCGGCAGGCTGGCGCCATATCCTTTAGCAGTTAAACGCGTTTTATCGATGCCTTTGCTTACGAGGTAAGCAACGACATTCGCCGCCCGCTGTTCAGATAAACGTTGGTTTAAGAGGTCGGAGCCTTTATTATCGGTATGGCCGCCAATTTCAACTTTAATGCCGGGGCGGCTTTTCAGGAGCGCCACCACATCGTTCAGCGCCGGGTAAGATTCGGGCTTGATATCGGCTTTGTTAAACTCGTAATAAACGTTATTTAATACCGTTACTTCCTCAACCACCGGCGGTTGTTTGGCCATACATACGGGATCGGCTGTTACATTCTCCCCTCCTTCTGCCGCCTTCGTTTGTAGGGGCTGGCTCACTTTCACATATCCATCGAGCATTGCAGTGCCATTCAATGGCTGCAATGTCTCCATTGTAAAAGTATAACGCCCTTCGGCATCGGTAATGCCGCTGTAAAGCTGTTTCCCGGTAGTTTTATCAGATACTTCTACAGTTACACCTGCCAGCGGGGTATGGTTGTCGCAGGCAATGATCTGCCCGCTTACACGTGTCAGCGGGTTTCTCTTCTGCAGACCAAACAGCTCCAGGCAACAAACATCGGCCCTGTCTGAACTCAGCACCACCTGCTCCAGGATATTATTGCCCTTGCTAAAGCTGGTAAAATACATGTCGTCTTTAATGGAGTTAACCGGGTAGCCGAAGTTTTGCGCTTCAGTCCAGCCGTTACCTGTTGCTTTACTGAAAAACAAATCGTATCCACCCATGCCCGTTCTGCCCTCGCTGGCAAATACCAGGGTGGCGGAAGCTTCGTGGAAATAAGGCGCTTGTTCATTGTAGGGGGTGTTAACAGCCGTGCCTGCATTAGCTACCGTTAGAGGTAATCCTTCAGCTCCCAGTTCAGCAATCCATATATCATATCCGCCTGTACCGCCGGCCCGGTCACTCGCAAAAAGCAGTTGCCTGCCATTGGGCATCAGGTACGGTTGCTGGCTGTTGGCTCCAGGCTTGTTAACTGTGGTATCCAAAGCCACCGGTGCCTGCCAGTTACCGTCGGCACTTTTATGACTAACGTAAATGGCAGCATTTTTCTTTCCGTCGCGGGTACTCCAGCGGGTAAGATAAATGGTATTACCATCAGCAGACACAGTTGCTGCGCCTTCATGTAAGTCGTGATTAGCCGGCAATGCCGCTTTTTCTATTCCTGTTAAGTTCCCCCCGGTATAAACAGCCTGGTATAAACGGTTGGTATGTTTTTTACTTGCAGCAGCATTGCTATCGGGCCATGTGGCTGTAAACAGCAGCACATTATTCGCCAGCTGCACCGGAGCATAGCTGGCCCCTTCTTTACCAGCACTTACCGGCCTCATTGAATACAGCGCCACATCTTTCTTTTGCAGTTGCTGTTGTATATAACGCAGATTCGCAGCTTCCCGGCGGGCCTGGCTGGCGTACTGGTCCTGCCCGGTGTACTCCTGTAAAAAATGATTCAAAGCCTGCTCCGCTTCTGCATACTTACCCAGCGCCCGGAGAGCAATAGCGTAATGACATTGCAACAACGGATACTGCGTTGTGACTGTATCTGCCAGCTGCCCGTACAAAGGCGCCGCTTTCGTATAATCCTTCAACAGGCGATAGCTCTCCGCCAACTGGTAGGTTGCTTTAAACCAGCCACCCGTAATATCAGCCTTCCTTTTTGCTTTAGCCGTATAAGGATCAAATTGGTCCCCGGCTTGTTTGCCCCCCTGTAAATACTTTTCATAATAAGCAGCAGAGGATGCATAGTCGGCTTTACCAAAATAGTTATCTGCCGCTTTTAAATAGTCGTAGCTAAACTGTGCTCCTGCAGAAAGGGCCAACGCCAGAAAAGCAGTTAACGCAGTGCTCTTGACAACTGAACCGGTATATAATATTCGTTGCATTTATTAAATAATAAAAGGTAAAAAAGATGAATATCGGTATAACAATTACAAACGGGGACATACAAATTCCACCTCTGGTGTTTTTGCTTTCTTTCTGCCTACAAACGTCAATGATATTTCAAAACTATTGGTCCCGCCAACCATCTTACCCAGGTCGGAGGTGTTAACATCGTAGCTTGCACTGAACACCATGTTATTATGAGTGAACCCAGCGTATACCGAAACGGCGTCCTGCAAACGGTAGTTGAGTCCCAGCAACAGATCGGTACTTACCGCCGCCTTTAGCTGGGCATAAGTTCCAATTACTTTTTCTTCCATATTACCCTGGCGCAGATAAATAGCATTTGGGGTAAGACTCAGTTCATCATTCACAGCCAGTTTTACACCACCATGAATAGTATAACGCACGGGCATTTTTTCGTTCACCACCGCAGCAAACCTGTTTTCGGGCCTGGTGATATGGGACGCAGAGAAACCTCCGAAGATATTAGCCTTTTTACCGGGTGTAGCATCGTAATATAATACACCCGCGCCCGCATCGAATGAGGTGGCAGAAGGATTGGTAATAGCTTCCTGTGTAGGTATCATGCCACCCGTTACCGGGTTCCACTGGTCATTGAATACCAGCTTCGACGGGTTAAACTTCCGTTGTATTAAACCTGCCTGTAAACCAAACACAAGGCGATGGTATCCGGCCGCGCCAAACCTTACACCGGTATAAGCAACATTACCATAAGCAGTTGTATAATTAAATCCCCCGTTACCGGCAACCTGATGCACAATACTAACGCCCGCATTAAGATTTTTATTGGTAGTAAATTCCAGCGACGCACCCATAGTAGAAAAAGCACTTGCCACGCTGTTCCATTGATTACGATAAATGGCAGCAGCCCTGTAATCGCCATCAAATACACCTGTAAGCGCAGGATTTAACCAGGCCGGGTACACATAGTATTGTGTAAAATGCGGATCAACCTGTGCAGTAGCCCTTCCTGCAAGCAAGGCCGTAGAAAACAGCAGCAGCGTGATTTTGATAATTCTTTTCATTTCTATAAGCTTTATGTTTTGATGAGGGTGCTATTTGATTTAACGAATGATTGTAACGGGTCCGGCAATGCGCTTCCAGGTTGCCGATGGTGCAGTTATCATATAGTAGTAAGTACCTGCCGGCAACAACTTGTTGTTTGATGTACCGTCCCATGGCACGCTATACCCCTTTGCTGAATAAACCTGCTGACCATACCTGTTGAAAACCTGAACCGTAACTCCGGCTCCGTATTCCGACAATCCCTCTATAATCCATTTATCATGAATGCCGTCGCCATTGGGTGTAAACGAATTAGGAGGATTGATAATGGTAAGCGCTTTTACCACCAGCTGATCTGTAGCTGTACAATGCCCCTCTGTACTGGTAGCAGTAAGGGTAAACACTTCATCGTGTGTTGCAATGAACGAGGGTCTTAATGTATTGGCATTGGTTAGTTCAGCAGCAGGCGTCCATGTGAACTGTAATGCCTCCGGTTTATTTGCAGTGGCGGCAAAAACAACCGCGGCACCTTTTACCACCGAAACAGGATCTCCCGCATCAATAACAGGTTGCACATATGCCTTAACAGGTTTAACAGCAGGCAATGAAGTACAACCTTTATCATCCGTTACTACTAATGAAACAGAATAGGCACCTGCTTCTTTATAGCTTTTCGCCGGCATTTGTACCGTAGCCATGGTACCATCTGCGAAGTTCCATTTCCAACCGGTAATGCTTCCGTTGGCAGAACTGCTGTTATCTGTAAAGCTATGCTCAGCGCCCTGGCAAGCCGCTTCAGGCACTACCTTAAATGCAGCGGCAGGCCTGTCATAAAATGCAGCGAAAGCCCTTGATAGGGTATTAACACAACCATAAGCCGTGGTCACTTCCAGTGAAATGTTATAATTGCCTCTGGCACTATAAGTATGCCGGGCGTCTTTTGTTGTGATATTGGCGCTTCCATCTCCCATATTCCATTTGTACTGCATAACACTATTGTCAGGTGTTTGCGACTGGTTGGTAAAAATGGCTTCCCCGGGAACACATACAGCATCGGGCGATGTAAATACGGCTTTAGGCATGGGATGAACGGTAGTTGTTTTCTCTGTTACCTCAGAAGTGCAACCGTTGACATCCGTCACTATCAGCTTTATTTTATAAGCACCGGCATTGGCATAAGTTTTAGTGAAAACATTTCCGTTGTTATAAATTGCGTTAGAACCATCGCCCAGATCCCATTTCCAGGAGTTGAGAGACGATGAAACTGCAGAAGACTGGTCGGTGACAACAACTCCTTTATCCTGGCAAACCTCTTCTGTAACACTGAATGCCGCTGTTGGCAGCGCATGTACCGAAATACTGGCATCTACAGAATCGATACATCCACCATCCGTTGTAAATACATACCGGATAATATGTGTTCCCGGGCCAGCCGCAGCCGGGTTAAAATTGCCGGCGGCATCGGTTCCCTTACCCTTATAAATACCGGCGCCTGATACCCCATTGGTAATTGTTGCTTTCGCAACGGAGAACGCCGGCACATTTTCACACACCGATGCCAACGCTGGAAAATTGAATTGCGGCTTAACAGAAAACTTAGCATGCACAACGGTATCTTTCCGGCATCCTTTTTCGGTAGTTACAGCATAACTGATCGTAAAGTTGCCCAGCCGGTAAGTATGAGAAGGACTGGCTTCTGCTGATGTATTAGGATTAGCGGCATTGGCAGCAGGATCACCAAAATTCCAGGCATGCGCCGCGATGGACTGGCCATCTGCGGCTGATGCTTCCGAAACAAACGGAACCACTCCATTTTCAGGAAGACAGCCCGCCGGATAGGTGAATTTTGAAGTTGGATTCGCATATACCTTAATGGTTGTTCTTGCCGTATCGCTCACGCAAACAGTGCCGGATTTACCTGCCATCTTAAGATGGTAGGTACCAGCCTGCTGGAAGAGATAATCTCCTACGACTTTGGTATTTGCCGTTTTACCATCACCCAGGTCCCAATACCACCCGGTAAAGTAGCTGTCTTCTCCTCCCGGAACCACTGCTTCCAGGTGCACAGTACTGCCTTCACAAAGCTCCAGCGCAGATGCCTCGATTTCAACTGAAGGTCCCCCGGATATAATTACTTTTTTTGTTGTATCGGCCACACAGCCTTCTTCTGTTACCACCTTCAGGTTAACCTCATGTTCACCCGAAACATTAAATGCCTTGGAAGCATTTTTAGTATCGGCCGTTTTGCCGTCAGGGAAGGTCCATAGCCATTTTTTCACCACATAACTTCCGGAAGAATTTGCATCCCATGTAAGCGTAGCAGCTTCAGCGCTGCACCCTTCATGCAGATAGGTAAAATCGATCCCAGGCCTGTCCCGCACTTCAACCTCCAGCCTGAAATCTTCTGTATGATTACAATTATCGATAACAGGATGTGAGCTTTTTACGGGAATCCGGTAAAGCCCCGTTTTCTCAAACTTATATGTTCCGGGCAATGTATACTTATAATAGTTGGTACCCTTGATAGTTACAATTGCAACGGAAGTTGGGTTATTTAGAATAACATCCTGTGCAGGTAAAATGCCAGTTACTTCAGAGAGCCTCCATTCCAGTCTTGTAGGTTGATAAATAGTAAGAATAGACAATTCAGCAGGTGTTCCTTCACAGGTGTAGAGATGAACAACATCGTTACCTGCTTCGGGATTATGAAGCTGAGGAATACCGTTGAGGTTATTAATCATGGCGCCGCCGTTATAGGCATAGCTATCGTCGCGGCCCACGCCATAAGTGATAGATGTAAACGCTGAATCGCTCTGTACGGAACACTGCGCATTCGCTGCCGGCCACGATTTTACCACTACTGAATAACCCGGCATATTAGGATGAGCATAAACATGTCCAAAGTTCTGCGTTCCGTCGATACTAAGCGAGGTAAGACCCAGCGTAGGGATTATCAGTGTAAGAAAGTTGGTGGTAAAGATGCCCGAAGCGTTCCTGAAGAGAGTAACTTTCTTAATGGCCTGTTCCAGCGGGCTCAGGTATACCATATCGGGGTCACCCAGCCCGTCCCAGTCGCACCCTCCGGCACCTAGCCCAGGCTGTGGCCTCGAGGGCATATATTGGATTACCATAACAGGCTGATCAGCCTCTATAAGGTCGGCGGTTTTACTAACAAACTCGTAATAGGTACCATTTACCAGCCCCGTCATAATAGCACCGTTTCTTTTGACAACGGCGGAAGCATCTTTTACAAGCACCCTGTATATGGTGCTGTTGGAAATGGTGGGATTGTTACTGCTTGAAAACGGCGCAGTAACATATAATTTTCCCCAGGCCTGAACAGGAAACGCCTGCTGGAAAAGGTTATCGGCATATCCCGCTGCGTTTTGATTACAGGTAATGGTAGCAACATTACTTCCACTGAAAACGGCAATAGGATAGCAGGTGCCTGCTGAATTTGCTACAGACTTTATTTTAGTTCCGGTAAGATCTCTACCAGTATTGCGGCTAACCGGCGCACCTACCAGCTGGTAGATCTGACCTTTGTTTAAAGTTACTTTAAAAGCCTGGTTGGCCGGCGCTCCTCTTCTCAATGGCACAGAAGGCGTGATCTCTACTTCCGTATTATCATGATCGGCTATTACAAATGCCCAGGAAAGACAACCATTCCCCGGAACAGAACCCGGTGTTATCTGAAAGCTATTCGCTGAAATATAAGAGTAGCCCCATGATTCGGTTGGGATAAGCATAGAAGCGGCAGAAGCATAATCAGCGCCAACATAGGCATATGCCACGATAGGCACATCACTTTCTATATGTATAGACCTGTTATAGATTCTCTCCAACCCTCTTCCGTCAAATGAAGGTTCCAGGTCGTATAACCTGCAATCATACATTCCCGATTTGGGCATATAGTCGGTAACCAATGTGCCATTGGCCGGTACTGTATAATTCCTCACCAGCTGTACGGGATTGCCTGTTACAGGAGCTTCTCCTGTGATAGTCACTTTTACGCTGGCCCTTTGTTCCGCACTGAACTGGAGCACCATGTTCTGTGCATTTCCCAGGCCATCACCTTCCTCCATGGTAAAATGCAGGCCGTAGCCTGCCCAGAAGTCAGTTCCTTTATTGGAAAAGTTCTGGGCAAAGGCTACGGTTGCAAAAGCAAACATATGAATCAATAACAGACACGTATATCTCATAACACATCGGTATTCATTAGGCGCGTATTTATAACTATCTTATCAGGTTTACAGATCCTTTCTTAACAGTTTTTGAACCGTCTTTTAACGTGATCTCGGCAACATAGATGTAAACGCCTGATGGCTGGTATTCACCCTTATACTTTCCATCCCATCCATTGAGGTCGGCCGATTCGTAGATCTGCTGGCCCCACTGGTTAAAGATGTGCAGCCTCATGCTCTGAATCAGGTATCCTTCTATTTTGAAGAAGTCGTTTCTGCTGTCGCCGTTAGGAGTAAAGGCGTTAGGAACGAAGATCTGTTCAGGACGGGTTGTCACCTGTACCTGTGATTCTTTATCGGAACAATGATTGGGATCTACTGCTTTTACCTGGATGGTAATGGCTTTGCCGCTTTCAAGCGCTACTACGGTATGTGTTAAACCTGAACTTCCGGAAGAAGGAGCGGCCCATGTATTTCCACCATCTATCGATACCTGGTAAGCAGTTACATGTTCAACAGGCAACCAGCTTATACGGAACATATTAGTGCCCACCGTATCTACATTAATTACCGGCGCCGTAATTAACGGCCATGCCTGGGTGGTAATGCGGGTTCTTGGCTTCGAAGTACATCCGTTCCATACGCCCTCTACATAGTAGTCTTTAATACCTGCCAGATCATTCAATGTATAAGTAGCCCCGGTATGAATAGCTGTACCACCTGTTTCCGTGCTATACCAGTTATATACGGCACCTGGTTGCGGGTTCAGCACTGCCAGCGTTACTGTCGACTTTTCACAGCTTTTTACAGTATCTGTTGCAAAGCGCACATTGGCAACGTCTTTAATAGTGATGTTACGGGACGCTTCTGCAATACAACCCGCTCTTGTAAGCGCCTGCAGTTTCACCACATAGTCGCCTGCTTTATTATACAAGTGAGCCACCTGCCGCGTAAACACATCGCTGCCGTCGCCCAGATCCCACTTATATTTCTCCGCGGCATCACCATCGGCGGTGGTTACCACCGGCGTAAACAATGCCTCTTCGTTCAGGCAACCGGAATGACTCAGTTCAATGCCTGCCTGCGGACTGGCAACCACTTTAACGGTAACCAGCCTCTGAACAGTATTAGAACAGTTGCCTATTAAATCATCTTTGTATTCAATTGGAATAATATAGGTTCCTTCTTTAGAAAAGGTATAAGGTGTTTTTACAGTATACTGGTAGAACACCTCACCATCAATAATAACGGTGCTGTCTGCAACCGGATCGGTTTGTACCACATCGCTGGCAGGTGACAGGCTGGCCACCTTGCTGAACTGCCATACGATCCTGCTTGTTGTGGAGGGCAACAATACACTGTGCCTGAATGGAGTCCCCACGCAGTTGAAGGCACTAAAATGGCCTGTGGAATCATATACGTTCCGCAGCCCTGAGTTGATCCTGTTTGGCAAAGTATAACCTAAATGGAAGCCGTAAGAATTGATGCCTCCCATTCCATATAACACAGCCGTGAATAAAGAATCACTTTCCACTACACTTATGCCGTCTTCTGCAGGCCATTTTTTAACGACTATGGAATAGCCGGGTTTATTCTGATGGGCATAGGTATGGGAGAAACTGGAAGAGCCGTCTATTTTCAGTGAGGCCAGGCCGCTGGTAGGAATTATTACCATCAGTGTTACCTGATTGGCAGCACCTGCGATACCTCTTTCCATTCTGGGGAAAACAGCTTTTTTGATGCCGTTCTTTGCAGCCACTACCGTAAACATTTCTCCACCGCCGCCCGACAATCCACACTGATAGTCTGAGTTCGCCATATACTGTGTTACCATGATAGGCTTATCACCAGTGATAACATCCGCCGTATTGCTATAGAAAGTATAATAGTTGTTTACCGGGTTGGCAAGTGGCGTTCCGTTAACACGCACTACTGTTGATGGATCTTTCACCATCACCCTGTATACAAACGTCTGAGGTACCGACGGATCTTCTTTTGAAGACGCAGGTGCGGTAAGATATTCCTGCCCCCATGCATTTGTTGGCATGTTCTGCTGAATCAGATACTGCCCGCCCAGCACACTGAAATATTCTGCATCACATCCGATAAACGATCTGCCGCTGCCGGAAAATACCGCTACAGGATAACACTGGCCATCCGAGTTGCTTAACGAGCGAACATAACTTCCACTTAAGTCCTGCGACATATCGGAAGTAATCACAGCACCCAGCACCTGGTATACTTCGCCCTTATTCAACACCACTTCAAACGGCACTCCTGCCTTCCTGCCGCCTACGGTAGGATTAGAAGGAACAATCTGAACCTTAGTGTTGTCATGATCAGCGATCACATAGAACCAGCAATAAGCGTTCTCATCAAACATATTATCCTGCCGGTACGACATGGTATAATACTCGTACCCATACGAAGCAACAGGATAAAGTAATGTAGACCCCGTAATAGGACTACCCACCATGTTATCGCCCCGTACGAATGCATTAATAGGCACATCGCTGTTGATGCTGATACCCCTTTGAGAAAGCCCCTCTGTATAGAGTAAAGCGCCCGACACCCCTGTTTTAGGAACAGGATCACTAAGCATATAGGTGTTTGCCGGCACATCATAAGTTTTAGACCATGAAGTACCATTGATTCTTACAGTTACTTTGGCATCTTTATCAGCGCCGCCCATGACTACAACAAACTCATCCACACCAACGCTATACCCCATATAAGACTGCCCAAAGCCAACCCAGAAGCGGGTTCCTTTTGTTGCAGAATCCATCCTGCTCAGGGTATCTGTTACAGGATAGCTAACAGTAGGATCGGTAAGGCCCGTGAACTTGTCGAGGAAGGTCACAGAAGGCTGGCTGATAATATTGGCAACAGTATTCACGCCACTCTGCGCATCTACACGCCACGTTCCTGCCTGCTCCGTTCTTCCCAGCCTGATGCGTTCTTCATCGTCAACAAAACCTCTCCACGGTTTAAGGTAGAACTGCTCCATTGTAAAGTCGTAATTACCAGCCGCAGCAGGTGTTGCTTCGGTATAGAAGTACATATAGTCTTTTCCGGCAGGTATCGAAGGCGGCACTGTGCCTGTGAACCTTCTTACAGTAATACCCGTTGGAACGCTATTACCCCAGGTAACAGCTGCCACAGTATCGGTGGCCATCATAAAGTACTGCCGTGTTCCGGCCGCCGGAACTGCAGGATACGGTACTGCTGCAGGAGGCTGTGAAGTTGGCGTAAACTCATAAGCCCCAAGATCAGGAACGCCTTCTTTCAGCAACGTAGCACGTTTAACACCATTGATGCCCTGACCATTATTGAAGATATGCGCTCCCCTTCCTTGCATGATCCATACATCAGGCGCCGCAACATCAGGAGCCAGATCCTGGCTGGTTAATAAAGCAGGTTTCGTAGCAGTTGAAATAGAATTGATATCAAGGCCAGATAAAGCTCTCCAGTCCTGTAATGTCGCAACAGGATTAGAGGTTCCATTTTGCACCAGTACACTTCCTTTGGCATATAAGAGATTATAGTCGCTGTTAAAAAGTTCGTAACTGTTTATATAAAGCGCCTTTCCGTTACCATCGTTCGCAAACACGTTGTTCATGACATCAACACGGTAGCGAAGTTCAACAGGAACGCCATTATCGGTAAAGTAACCTGCGTAGTTGTTGGTGCCCGATGCAGAAGTATTATAGACTGTATTGTTATAATATCTTGCACTGCGGCTGTTAGTATTATATAAACCGTAAGAGGTAGTGCTGGAAGTATTCAGGTATATTACGTTATTAACAACACCTGCATACGAAACAGCGCTTATATACATACCATAGAGGCTGCTGGTATTGCTTGTAGCCGCAATCACCTTATTCCCCTGTATGGTGTAATTATCGGCGTTAGGAATATCCGAATTCGCGATATAGAGACCATAAGCAATACCAGATTTATTACTGATTGTAACTTTGTTGCCGCTAACAGAGAGAAGACCGCTATGGTAACGGTTATAAGTTCCATAAGTAGTACCAGCGCCTGAAAGCGTGATCACGTTATCGTTAACAGCAGCATTGTTCCAGTAAGTAGTATAAATACCATATTGGTAGGGCTGGGTAATAGTGTTACCGTTAACAGCCAGGCCTTCTCCTTTCAACAGGCTGGAACCTTCGAGGTAAATAGCACTCGCACCATTGCGAACAGTATTTCCCGCAATAACGATCTGTTTAAAGTTACCCGGTGCGGCATAAATACCTACCTTATTGGTATTCGCAGCAGTAGCTACTCCGGATACGATCACGTTATTGATAATGCTGTCGTACGAAGAAGTGCCGGCCAGCACTACAGCCCTGGAAACGGTGGCGTCATCTGCCTCTATAGTGATATTGTCGAACGTGATATAAGAAGCGCTGTCAAGCATCAGCACATAGTTATTGGCCGATGTTGCCAGTTCAGAAAGCTTCACGTCGGCAGCATTGGTGGCCGATTTAAATGTTACCCTGCTGGCAGCATCGGCACCGGGGATGCCCTTTATGAGCAAACGCTCACGATAAGAGCCCGGGCTTACCACGAACGTTACCGCCCCCTCAATACCACAGGCCATAGCCGATACCGCCTGATTAAATGATTGATAGTTGCCGGAACCATCCTTTTTAATAGTATAGGTCCCGGCCGGTAAAGCGCCATTTGTTGTTATCCCGGTAACAGAAGAAGTATCTGTTACATTCATGCAGGTGATATAAGCCCTGAAGAAATGATCGCGCGCTAACCGGGTAACGAATTCATTGGTATACAATGGCTCGGAAATAGTCGTCCACGGACCAGTTGCAGTAGGTGCACTCTGCCATACCGTGGTCTGGCTTCCGCTCGAAGTAGCCCTGTCGAGGTTAAGGGTAATTTTGGCACCCATACAAATGCCTGTAGCCGGACTGGCAACAGCATCACCAGCACGCACACCGGAAATACAGGACGAAGCAGTAAACTCAAATGCACCAATATCGGGCTTGCTGGCGTCCCTGGCTTTACCGTTAATATCCCTGCTGATGTTTACAGGTGTACCTGTATTGTCTACCGGCAATATTGTTGGAGAAAAATTACCTGTAGCAGTATCGGCATAGATCGGATTGATACTGGTAGAATGCTGCTCCTTTACTCTTAATATAGCTTTCCACTCGTCGAGCGTTGTACGGTTAGCGTTCCGGTAACCAATATGATTATTGCCACTGACCCCGTTTATGTAATAATTATTATAATCAACAAACGAAAGAGGTACCACATCTCCGCTAACTATATTCAATCCAATTTTGGTTCCTGTTCCGCCCCTGGTAATAGAAACCATGTTGTTAACAATTTCCGTTGCCAGATTGGCATTGCTTACCCTGAAACCGGAAGTAGCAGCCGCATTTTGATTGGAAGCATCATCAAGAGAGATCGTGTTATGATAATACTTCACAGCTATTCCCATTTCGGAAGACACACCATTCTGAGTGCCTGCACTTTTAATCCTGTGAATAAGGTTATTGGAAATAACAATAGGCCAGTTCATCATTTGGTCGGTTCCTGTATACTCCAATAGCAGACCATTAAATGTAGAGGTCGAAGCCGGGTTTCCGCCGAACGGTGTAAAAATGCGGTTCGCATTTACAGAAGCACTTCCGTTTGTTCCTGAAAAATGGAGACCATTAAAGCCGCCTACGCTCGTACGTGCAGGTCTTGATATTTCATTTCTTTCTATGATAGTCTCTCCCGTACCAACAATATAAATACCGGTCTGGTAGAAATCTTCGATCTTATTGCCCAGGACCTTGTTATTATGAATGAACTCGTCGTAATTGGCATCATAGCGCTGATGTCCTGCCAGTGTAATGCCATAATACCCACCGCGTATGGTATTGTTCTCAAACACGTTACCATCTGAATAATACTGGTTGGTATATTCATCGATAGGGTCTTCATGAGAATTGCTGATCACAATGCCTGCAAAGTTGGTTGACGAACTGCTGGTTGTGCTCGACAGAATAGTAGAATTCTTTACAGTGTTGCTGTCGGCATTCAGCAGGTGCACACCATAACCGTAGGTAGTGCTGCCAGTAGCATCTATTACAAAGTTGTCGAAAATGAAATGAGTCGCATCCTGGAGCTTTATCACTGCCCGCTGGCCGGAAGTTGCACCGGTTGGTTTTATGATGTTGCCATTACCTCTGAAAGTAATGGTATTGGTAGCGGATGCACCTTTTACTTTTCCAAAAATGATCCTTTCTTCATAAGGCCCGCTGCCTGAAGCCACATCAAATACGATGGGCCCGGCTATACCACATTCCAATGCCCCGTAGGCTGCCGCAAAACTGGTAAAGTTAGTTGCACTGGCAGGCTGCGTTTTATTGATAGTATACGTTTGAGAAGGGAATGCCTGGAATACAGTTAACAATACTGCATTGGTATATGACACTTGTGCTCCGCAGGTAACTTTTACCCTGTAATATTTTGTCTCTGTAGCGGCAAAACTAAACTCCGGGCTGGTGCTTACGCTTCCTGCCGGCTGGTAGGTGCCTGTTTCTGTTAAAGAGGATTCTAACTGATAGGTTTGTGAAGCTCCGGAAGTATTGCCTGTAATGGTAAGCAATACGGTAAGATCAACACAAATTGTCGATTTGTTTAAAGCGGCCACGCCAGGCGTTGGCGGAGTGGCGCAGGGAGGTGTTGTAAACTCAAAGGCTCCCGGATCGGGCGTATTAGAACGTGCAAGCCCCGTGATATCGGTTGCCACAGACAGGTTTTCGCCTATGTTATCCAATGCCGGTTGCGTAGGTTTCATATTCCCTGTAGCGGCATTTTCGAATAAAGGATCTACCGCCACCGAAGCAGCATCCTGCCCTGTTGCTGCCTGCCATTCGTTCAGGAACTGCGTATAGGTACCATTCATATAACCGAGGCTAACCCGGCCTATGCCAGCTGCGGCATAAAGATTGTTCCTGTTGCACTGAACTTCATGAAGATTATTTGCAAACCAGATGGCCGTTTTAATTCCGGGCCCGCCCCTTGTTACAGCAATATTATTATTCTTGAACACTACCCCCGCCCCACCCGACAGGTAAAAGCCGGTGTTGACGATATCTGCATCGCTTGCAGGCACAGGCCCGTCAAGCACAATAGTGTTATGCTGGAAAAATACGTTATTGGTACTGTTGCTATAAATACCGTAAAGATTGGGTCCCCCGTTGATATTATAGATCAGGTTGTTTTCAACAACGTTGGGGAAGGTGGATAAACCAGACGCCACATCGAAATAGATCCCATAAAAATTATTGAAGGCGTTTAATGTAGTACGCCCCTGGTACATGTTGGTGATGGTATTTTTCGTAACAGATAATCTTGTATTGGTAGCATTAAAATAAATACCCGTAAGCGGGTTGCCCTGGTTGGTGCGGGTGGGCCGCGAAATGAAATTGCTATCGATGATAGTGTTGGAAGAAAGTGTAACACGAATGCCCGATACTCCAAAATCTATAATCCTGTTACGAAGCAGTTTATTAAACCTTGCAGCCGCTGTTGTACTGCCCGCAATGGTAATACCATAGGAGCCGCCTGTGATAGTTGAACCTTCCACAATATTGCCATCGCAGGAAGCATCTACTGCTGCAAATGGATTATCTACCGTTCCACCTATAAAAACCCCTCCATACCCGTTATTCGTACCGGTAGTCCGTGAAGTAATGGTACAGTTCCTGATCGTATTTGAATCAGCATCGTTAACAAGCTGAAAACCTATGGCATAACTGCTTCCAGACGATGTAACTGCAAGGTTATTAAAGACGAAATAATCTGCACCATCAAGCTTAATGGTCGCCCTGTCGGCAGTTACCGTTTCCGAAAATGCAATTGAAGCGCCGGCATTACCATTAAAGGTAATAGTGTTCACTTCGGAAGTGCCGGCTACTCTATTGAGGATAAGTCTTTCATTATAAACACCGGAACCAGCAGCAACATTAAAGACCACCGGCCCGTTGATGCCACACCTGATATGGTTGTAGGCATCGTTAAACGATTGGAAATTACCATTGCCTGCCGGCTGATTTTTATTGATAGTAAAGGTACCTGCTATCGGCTGGGGTATACCTACCCTTACATCGGCGGAAATTGCCGTTCCGCCGCTTGCACAGGTTAAAACAGCCCTGTAGTAAGTGGTGGCTGTTTGGGTAAAATCTCCTGCCGGAGCAGTAGCGCCTGCAATATTGGTCCAAACATTCCTGTCTGCAGAACTTTGCCATTGATAGCTTAGTGCGGAAGCCAGAGAGGCACCGTCTAATTTCAGATACACCGATTCGCCGCTGCATATTTCCGGCTTTGCAGCCACAGCAGTGCCACCGGTAAGGGTAGCAGCGGAACAGGCGGGCGCCGCTGCCCAGGAAAATGTAATGTTCGGACGATTGGCAGTTGTGCCTGTTTCTGGTTTATCGGTGGCATTACAAAGGCTGCCCTGGAAGTTTTCGGCAGTGGAATGAGAAGCGTTGAACGACAAACCAGTGGTCATTTCTACCAGGGTATTGGCCGTTGTTCCGCCCGCATCGGTATTGTCGGTACAAAGTTCAATAACGATATTATCGGTACCGTTCCAGAAAAAGGGGGTAGTAAAGGTAAAAGTGTTCGCTCCCATTACCGGCAGATAAGTGGCAGCGGTATACACAGGAAGGGTTCCGGGTTCCCAACTGGTACTGCGGAGAGACGACGCCGAAGTGGTTCCTATTTTAAAATTCAGATTATCGATAGGATCGGCAGGGTCAACATAGTTAAACCCTGTTACGGTGAACTTGATAGCGCTAATGGTACCAGCCATCATGCCTGCGGCATTTAATTCAGACGCCAGGTATAAATACTGCTGGCGCGAAGAACTTCTGGCATCCTGCATAGGGCATGGATATGCCCAGTCGGTGTTTGAAGTCGTCCCCGTTCCTATCTTAATATCTGTTTGCGCGTAAACAGACAGTGAACATAGAAAAGCTGCTGAAAGGGCTAAAATTAACCGGTAAAAATGTTGCATATCTGTGTTGCTAGTTTTGGAATTAGTAGAACCTCTCCCCATGCACATACATGAAACAAATTCTCATATAAGCATGGTCTATAAGCGTGGATAAAATTATTAAGGGCCTTACTGCCAGATGTAAGGCGAAAGGTTCAAATAAAAAAATGAATGTAAATGACTATTTTAGCACGTTCAAACGCGTATAAAACAGGAATACAGGGTGCAGCCGTAAATATTTAATTATATGGCATATGATGTGTGAGGAACTAACCAGGGCTAACGCGCTGATGAGGAGCTATCTGTGGGTATTGATATTGATACTGGCTACCGCGACTGTTTATGGGCAATCGGAAAAGCCAATACCCGATACCAACCAGGTAAAACACTACCTCAACCGTTCCAAAGCGGTCTTCAGCCGCTTAAGCGACAGCAGTTATTTTTACCTGAGCGAAGCGCTGCGGGGAAGTTATGGTAACCACTATAGCAAAGGCATCGTCAGCTCCCTTACCGAATTAGCTGCCTGGCATTACGGCAGTAATGCCGACCTCGCCGTGAAATACGGTACAAGGGCTTTATATGAATTTATCAGCAGCGGTTTACCCAACTACCAGAATGTCCGTTACAGGATCTATAATATCCTGGCCAAATCGTATGAAGCCAAAGGCATGATCGATTCTTCGGCTTATTACTTTTATCTGATGAGTGAGGCAGTTGAATCCGGCGAAATTCCCGCCAAATCGTACTTCGCGCTTTCACTGTATACGCAATTGGCAATGTTCTGGCTTACCAGCAACTGGGATGTGAATGGCGGCTATATTGAACCCACACAATACTTCATTGGTAAAGCAAAGATGGCCGACCAGGCTATGAGCGATACCATCACCGATTTATCCGGTATCAGCTATATGTTACAGGGCGGTTACTATAGCGCCGTCAAAAACTATGATTCCGCACTCTGGTACCAGATGAAATACCTCGAGATCCGCAAAAAGAACAAGGTAGAGAACATTACCTGGGATGCAGCAACCTATCTCAACATCGCAGAGATCTACCTCGATAAGAACCAGCCCGAACTTGCGATTCCCTACATTCAAAAAGAACTGGCCCTGAAGCAGGCGCTGGCCAGCGCCACCAGGTACCTGGTATACGGTTATTTTTTCCTGGCCAGGGCTTATTATCAGCAAAAACTTTATGATAAAAGCATCACCACATTCGAAGATACCTGGCAGTTATTCAACAGAGACGAATTCCTTGATAAAGAAGTAGTAGAAGCCTATAAGATAGCAGCCGACGCTTATGAAGCCTCCGGCAAACTGCCTCAAGCGCTGCGTTATAAAAACACCTATATCCGGCTGCACGACAGCTTAACCAGGAAAGACAAACTGGATATGATGCACCGCCTGCAGATCAAACACCGGATCACAGAAAAAGACAAGGCGCTGGCAGAGCAAAAACTGGCTACGGCACAAGCCGAGAACAGGGTACGCGCCAAAAACCTATGGATAGCCATCATTTCATTCGTTGCCATTTTTGTATTTACCCTGTTTGTGGTTTGGCGAAGAAGCAGTATGCAACAACAACGTTTACAACAGGAAAAGATCAATAATTTCCAGCAACAAATGGAGATTGCAAATCTCAGTGCCGCCATTGCCGGAGAAGAAAGGGAACGATCGCGTATTGCCCGCGAACTGCACGATGGCATCGGCGGCCTAATGGCAGCATCGAAAATGAATTTTGAGCTGGTCAGGAAAACTTATAGCCTCGACAATGAACATAATTTCAGGGATGGTATTTCTCTGCTGGAAGAAGCCGCTTCGGAACTGCGTAAAACAGCGCACAATATGATGCCTGAAATATTGTTACAGGATGGTCTTGTTGTAGCTGTGGCTTATTTCTGTCATAAAGTGGGCAGCAACAGCACTACCGAAGTGCATTTCCAGACTTCCGGCGCCATAAGACCATTCCCTCCCCAATTCGAACTCGCAGTGTACCGCATTGTGCAGGAGCTGGTCCACAATATCCTCAAACACGCCCAGGCCACACAGGCCATAGTACAGATGGGCTTCAGCGATACCATTTTTGATGTTACGGTAGAAGATAACGGCATCGGCATTCCGGCCGACATCATGGACCGCTCAAAAGGAATAGGATTGAAAAGTGTATTTGAACGGGTAAAAGCAATAGGCGGCAACCTGCAGATCCAGAACCTGCCGGAAGGTGGTACCAGCATTTATTTTGAAGTAAGCCTGAAAAAGGAAAACTTTGCAGAAGTTTGACCAAAACCAGCAGCATTATGATCAAGGTAAGCATGGCCGATGACCATCAGATTGTCCTCAACGGGCTTGAAAAGATGCTCTCCGGCTTTCCCGAAATTGAAATCACAGGTACTTATACCAACGGCGACCTGTTGCTCGAAAGCCTGGTTACCAGTAGACCCGATGTATTGCTGCTCGACATACAAATGCCCGGTAAAAACGGTATTGAACTCGCCGGCATCATTACCCGTAAATATCCTTCCGTAAAGATCATAGCACTTACAAACGTTGATATCCTCGTACAGGTGAAAAAAATGCTGAAGCAGGGCTCTATGGGGTATATCATGAAAGATGTAGGCCCCGATATCCTCTTCAAAGCCATCTGCACTGTATACCAGGACGAACAGTTCATCGACGAACGCCTCAAAAAACAGCTGCTGAGTAATTTTTCGGCCGCCCCCTCCGATAAACTTATCACCCGACGTGAAAAAGAAATATTACAGTTGATCACGGAAGAATATACCAATCCCGAGATAGCGGCCAAACTGCATATCAGTCCGCATACAGTCGAAAACCATCGTAACCACCTGTTACAAAAGCTGGGCGTAAAAAACACGGCCGGACTGGTAAAAGCAGCTATTGAACAGGGACTTGTATAGGCTTATTCCCCTGCTGGCCTGCATTTCCTGCCTTGTCTGCTCTATGAAACCGGTAGAAAGTTGTATATTCCCGCTTTAGTTTATTTACTAGCATCATTTTGATGAGATGGCACGTATTAAAACAGACAAAGATGTTACCCGGCGGGAGGTAATCACGAAAGCTGCCGCAAGCCTGTTCCGCGAAAAGGGGTATAAGGCCGCCAGCATGCGCGATCTCGCAGTAAAAGTAGGCGTTGAAGCCGCCAGCCTTTATAACCATATCCGTTCCAAAACAGAGCTCCTTCACGATATCTGCTTCAATATCGCCAATTTATATTGGGAGCATATGGGCCAGGTCGATAATTCAGGTATGACCGCCAGCGAAAAAGTAGAAAAACTGCTGCGCTTCCAGATCCACCAGATGATCGACAACTACGAAGAGGTTTATGTAAGTGACAGGGAATGGCGCCATTTGGCCGAACCTTACCTGAGTAACTATAAAAACCAGCGCCGTACGTATCGCAAACGATTTGCCTCCATCATCGAAAAAGGTATTGAACAAGGCGAATTCAAACCCATCGACGCCCCCACAGCAGTGCTGATCATGCTTCACGCAGTGAATGGTATCGACTCATGGCACCGTTCAAAAGACAAGATCACCGCTGAAGCGCTCGAAGAAAATATGATCACCATAATGATCGAGGGGTTGAGAAAATAGAGTTCCAGGCTTATTGGTAGCCCTGTTTTTCGATTGTACTTGTCTCCGGTCTTGCCGTTTTCATCTCTTATTAGTTTCCCGAAACGGTTTTGAACGCCTTAAGGCGAAGGATGCATGAAAACTCAGTGAACATTTTACTGAACAGGGAATTGTATGCCTTAGACCCGGCAATTGTCGCTGAATAGCCATACTTTTACTACCAATTGTTAGCCATGCATTTTGAAAAGCTTTCTATAAAAGACGTACGCCAGGAAACAACTGATTGTGTATCGGTGGCATTTAATATCCCCGAACACTTACAGGAACAGTTCAGGTATAAACAGGGCCAGTATTTAACCCTTCGCACCGTTATTGGTGATGCCGAAGTGCGCCGCTCCTATTCCCTTTGCAGTTCTCCATTAGAGCAGGAATGGCGGGTTGCCATTAAAAAAACACCCGGCGGTGTATTTTCCAGCTTTGCCAATGAACGGCTGAAAGCCGGGGATACGCTGGAAGTGGCCCCTCCCGAAGGTCGCTTTTTCACAGAACTGGTTGCCACGCAAAGCAGGCAATACGTTGCCATCGCAGCCGGCAGCGGTATCACTCCCATTCTTTCGATCATCAAAACCATTCTTCAAACAGAACCGCATAGCTCCGTTACACTTGTTTACGGCAACCGCAACCGCCATTCCATCATCTTCCGCGAAGAACTGGAAGCGTTGAAGAATAAACACATGCATCGCTTTCGCCTCGTTCATATCTTAAGCCGCGAAATGATGGACGCCAGTATCAATACCGGCCGTATTGATACCGAAAAGTGCAATACGCTTTTCACCCGTATGCTCACACTCCGTGCCGATGCCTTCTTCATCTGCGGTCCGGAAGAAATGACGCTTTGTGTGCGTGACTTTCTCCTCGGAAAAGGCATCGACCGTAAAAAAATTCATGTAGAACTGTTCACCGCCGGGGCAGCAGGCAAACCCAAAGCAACAGCAACACAACAGGCGGCTGACCAGGGCCCCACCAGCGAAATCAGTATTAAACTCGATGGCTCGGTATTCAATTTCAACCTGCCTTACGATAGCGAAAGCATTCTTGATGCCGCCATGCGCCACGGCGCCGATCTCCCCTTCAGCTGTAAAGGAGGTGTTTGCTGCACCTGCCGCGCCAAAGTAATAGAAGGAGAAGTGGATATGGAAATCAACTACGCCCTGGAACCCGAAGAGGTTGAACAGGGATTCGTTTTAACATGCCAGTCCCACCCCCGCAGCGAAAAAGTAGTGATAGATTTTGATGTAAAATAGAAGGAACGGCAGACGCCCGATGAAGAATAGCAGGCATTGGATAATAGCCGTTAGCATAATAGCCTGGGCGAGGTTGCAGGGGAGCAAGTGCGATGCAAGTGCGATACAAGTGCGATCTATGTCCGATATATGTCCGATATATGTGCGGTTAAGGGATACTTATGATTGCCCAAGCCGGTGGGGTTCATTTCCCCCGGGAAATCAGTGAAAACGGGCACTCTTTCCGGGACCAGGCACAAAAGCGGCTGTATCTGCGATACAGCCGCTCAAAAAGGTCTAAATCCATTTCCTATACACCTTAAACTTTATTTCTTCCTCTCAACATTCAAACTGTAAAATCCATTCTAAAAAGCTTTCTGCCGCCTATGCTCACAACTTGATCTCTTCTTCATTTGCATCAAAGAAATGGTACTCTGTAAGGTAGTAATCCGAAGCCGGCTTTATCTTGATAGGGGTTTTGTATTTCCTTCTCCATTTCCAACGGGTAGAAGACATCAGGAAACCTTTGGTAAGATGCGAATGAACAATGGGATGCACCAACAGGGTAAGGTTCTTGTGCTGATGGGTTACCAGGTAATGTAAGCGCTTTTCAATCTCATCCTCCAGGAGTAAGGCCGGCGCTACTTTACCGGTGCCGTTACAGGTAGGACAGGTTTCAGTAGTATTGATGTTCACCTCGGGACGCATACGCTGACGCGTAATTTGCATAAGACCGAAACGGGAGATCGGTAATACCGCATGTTTAGCCCTGTCGGAGCGCATGAAGCCTTCCATGGCATCCTGCAGTTTCTTCTTGTTATCGGGCAGCTTCATGTCAATGAAGTCCACCACGATAATACCGCCGATATCGCGCAGGCGCAACTGGCGTGCAATTTCTTCTGCTGCTTCAAGGTTGGTTTCCAGTGCGTTCTCTTCCTGGTTATTACTTACACTTTTATAGCCGCTGTTCACGTCAATGACGTGAAGCGCCTCGGTATGTTCTATGATCAGGTAAGCGCCGCTGGGCAGGTTCACTGTTTTACCAAAAGAAGATTTCACCTGTTTGGTGATACCATATTGATCGAAGATGGGTGTACCATTCGAATGGTAAACCACGATATCGCTTTTATGGGCGGCAATCTTCTGTATATAGTTACGGGTATCGTTGTAGATATTTTTATCATTGATAACCACCTTGTTGAAATCTTCATTCAGCAGGTCGCGGAGGATACTGGTAGTTTTATCCTGTTCGCTCATGACTTTGGTAGGAGGAACGGCGCCTTTCAGGTTCTGCTGAATGGTTTCCCAGGAACGGATCAGGGCCAGCAGGTCTTCATGAAGTTCTGCAGTATTCTTCCCTTCTGCTGCCGTACGAACGATAACGCCATAGTTTTTAGGCTTAATGGCTTCTACTATCTTCTGAAGACGCTTTCTTTCGTCAGAAGAATGAATTTTTTTGGAAACGGCAACAATGTCGTTGAAAGGAGTTACCACTACAAACCTTCCGGGCAAAGAAATTTCGCAGCTAAGGCGGGGACCTTTGGCGGCAATGGGTTCTTTCAGAATTTGTACGAGGATATTGGGTTTTCCATTAAGGACTTCATTGATCTTGCCTGTTTTAACGATTTCAGGCTCTATCTGGAATTTGGAGAAATCGAAGCCTTCCTTGGTGTTAACATTGATGGCAGCGTGTGTAAACTTAAGGATCGATCGGGCGTAGGGACTAAGGTCGGTGTAATGAAGGAAGGCATCTTTCTCGAAACCAACATCAACAAAGGCGGCATTTAATCCCGGGATCAGCTTCTTTACCTTTCCCAGGTATAAATCGCCTACTGCGAAATTAGCATCGGCCTTCTCATTATGGAGCTCGACCAGCTTTTTATCTTCAAGCAGGGCTACTTCTACGCCTGTTGGCCCTGCATTGATAATTAATTCTTTATTCACGAATAGCAACTTTAAAATATGTTTCTGTACCAATTCCCATGTTGGGGCATGGCAATAAATCAGCCAACAAACATCCCAACACAATTCCAGCCACTTTGGTCTGATAAGGAAAAAGGTAAAGTTGCGAGGCGGAAGTCAAGGAATAGCTGTCTGGTACAAGGTATAAATGCCGGATAGCTAGCGCTCTCCGGCATCATACAATTATGACAGTAAGAAAGAAACTATTTATTTCTTCTTCTTATGACGATTTTTTCTGAGTCTTTTTTTGCGTTTGTGCGTTGCAATTTTATGACGCTTTCTCTTTTTACCACAAGGCATACGTAAATCTGTTTTTAGTTATACAATTGAAATTATTGTAACATTTTAATCCGCTCTGCTATCTCCTTTTTCGCTTCAGGGAAAGGTATCAGCTTCTGGATCATGGTATACCACTTCACCGCATTTACCTTATCACCCTTTTGTTCGTAGGCTTCTGCCAGGTGGAACATAGCCTCCAGGTTATCGGGCTGACCCTTTACTACCAGGAGAAAACGTTCAATAGCTTTATCAAACTGCCCGCTTTTCATACCACCCAATCCCAACACCATCTGTGCATACAAATTGCCCGGATCACGCTGTGCCACTTCCCTTACTTTCGTAATCCCCTCCATAGGGTTGTCCGACACATTTCCAAACATATAACACGCACCTAATCCAATAATGGTAGAATCATTGGCTGGATTGATCGCAAGCGCCTTTTCAAACAGAGCTTTTGATTGTAACCCCAGCCAGTTTTGTAAGCCGGGATTCCCCTCTGTCATCATTTCTTCTAATAACAAACGGGCTGCAAAGGTGAGGCTTTTTTCAGAATTTTCCAATTTGGCAACCTCCGCATGATAATAAAGACCAAGTGCATTGTTGTGAAGACTGTCACCCCAGAAATGGGCAAGCTGACGGTAAGCGTTCATTTGCTGCAATTTTACATCGCCACGCGTAACACTGTTCTCTATTTGGGTGACATACTGTAACTGGTTGGCATTCAAATGCTCATGAGCATCTTTAAGCAACGCTTCCGTCGTAATTACGCCGGTGCTGCCAACATGTTCATGCTTGTCATGCGCTGTTTCGGGGGTATTTTTTTTCTTCTCGGGTACGGTCCGGCCAAAGAAAAATAACAGGACAAAAAGTGCCAGCGCACTTCCTGTAACAATAAATTGCTGCTTTTTCATCCGCACGAAGTTACTCTTCCTTGCGCATTTGCTTTACCTCGTTAACGAATTCTTTAGAAGGCTTGAAGGCGGGAATGAAATGCTCCGGTATCTCAACCGCAATATTTTTCTTGATATTACGGCCAATTTTAGCAGCTCTTTTCTTGGTGATAAAACTACCAAATCCACGTATGTAGATGTTTTCACCTTTTGAGAGATTTTCTTTGATCTCTTTCAGCATCGTTTCAAGCGTTACCAAAACATCTACCTTTGGTATCCCTGTTTTATCTGAAATGTTATTGATCAAGTCGGACTTTCTCATTTGGTTTTTATTTAATCTTGTTATGCAAACGCAATCTAAAATAAAACAAAATTGGACACTTATAAAAGAAAAATAGATTTTTTTTAAAAGATGTTGCGGGTTGAGCCGCAAATATTTGGGGTTTACCCCACACATTACCCTTTTTTAGCACATGACAACCAGCAAAAAATTCCGTACCGCCCTTCTGCAATGGAACAAATTGGATAACAAGCGGCAAATGCCATGGAAGGGAGAAAAAGACCCCTATAAAATCTGGCTTAGCGAAATTATCCTTCAGCAAACCCGCGTAGAACAAGGCTGGGCATACTACGAACGTTTCATAGAGCGGTTTCCAACCGTTCAACAACTCGCAGCAGCACGCGACGAACAGGCTTTTAAACTCTGGGAAGGTCTCGGCTATTACAACCGCTGCAAAAATCTCCTGTTCACTGCACGTTATATTACAGAAAATTACAATGGAAGGTTTCCGGACAGCTACCCCGATATCGTAGCGCTCAAAGGCGTGGGCCCCTATACCGCCGCCGCCATCGCCTCTTTTGCCTTCAACCTGCCCTATGCCGTACTCGACGGCAACGTGTTCAGGGTGCTCTCAAGGGTATTTGGTATCGATATCCCCATCGACAGCACACAAGGCAAAACGCTTTTCGCTGAATTAGCCCAGGAAACGCTCGACGATACCAGGGCCGGCGAGTTCAACCAGGCCATCATGGACTTCGGCGCCACGGTTTGTAAACCGCTCGCCCCTCTTTGCACCGTCTGCCCCATGCGCCATTTTTGCGAAGCCTACCGCCATGGCAACGTAAACGTATTACCCGTTAAGCAAAAAGTACTGCAAAAGAAAACGCGCTGGTTCAGCTGGTTTGTTCTCCGCGTTAATGATAAAATGTTTATCAGGAAACGCGGCAGCGGCGATATCTGGGAAAACCTGCACGAATTTTACCTCGTAGAAACACCCGCCCAGCCACACTGGAACAAACAGGAATTGGATACCTTGCTCAAAAACCAGCTCGCGGTAAACAACTATGAACTCGAAAATGCAGGGCCCGTAACATCACAACAGCTTACCCACCAGACAATAAAAGCACAGGTGCTTACCCTGCGCTTGCCCGAAATCCCCGAATCGCTGCGGGAAAAAGAATGGCTGCCCTACCGGAAGGTATCACAACTGGCCTTCCCAAAACTGCTCAGCCAATGGCTGGCAGGCTGGAAACTATAAACCATCACTGCAAACCTTACTTATATAAGCAATAAAACGTCGCACATTTAAGGGACTCCATCAACCTGCCACCCCGCTGGCATCATCAACCCGGGTTATTCCGGCCTCTTTCCAGACCAGCTGCACCAAAGCCGCACTAAAGCCGCCTTAGAGCCGTCTTAAAGCCGCTCTTAAATTACACCCGCCCTTTCCCGATTTTCACAAATGCCTTCCACAGGCCGGTTGTTTTGGCATGAATTTTCCGTTGTGAACACAAACAATGTGCATCAGGGATCAGGGAACCCCGGCTTATTCAAGGGGTTTATTCTTAAAGATATACTACCAGATTTCATTGTTTTTATTTAATTTTCAAAAAGAATTAATTTTAAAGAACAAGTCCGTATTCAATAAAAAGGCGATTTAAAACCAATTGTATGAGAGGAGTTAACAGAGTAATGCTCATTGGCAACCTGGGTAAAGATCCGGATGTACAATATCTTGAAGGAAATATAGCCGTAGCAAAGTTTCCCCTGGCGACAACAGAAACGTATAAAGACCGAGCAGGTAAACTGATCTCCCAAACGGAATGGCATACAGTGGTACTGTGGCGCGGACTTGCCGAGCTGGCCCAGAAATACCTTCACAAAGGCAGCCTCATTTATGTGGAAGGCCGCCTGCGTACCCGCAGCTGGGAAGACAAAGAAGGTAATAAGAAATTCGCCACCGAAATCGTAGGCGATAACCTGATTATGCTGGATAAACGCGGCGACGGCCATACAGGCTTCTCCGGCCCGGCAATAAGCTCAGGCGAGTCTATGGAAGGCTTCGACAACGACGATATCCCGCCTCCCCCTACCCATGGAGACCCTTCAGAAGGACTGCCTTTCTAATCGTAATCCAACAAACTCGTATTATAACGATGTTCTTTAATTGCCTTAAAAAACCTGCATCGGATTTTTCGTTCATTACGGCGTAACTTTCTGAAAGAAAAATTTGATGTAGGTTTGGCACTATTAAAAGCAACAATATTGGCTACTGATCACCCGTTTTCGTTCCTGCCGGCCGTTTACCCCGGCGGAATCGCAGCTATAGATACGCAGGCTACTACCGTTTTGGTGATCCTCCTGGTCATCCTGCTGGCATTCTCATTTGCCGTATCGGGCGCCCAGGTGGCGTTTTTCTCGCTTACGCTGAAAGACGTGAACATGCTCAAAACAAAACAGCAGAACGCCTATAAACGTATCATAGACCTGCTCGAAAATCCCAAGCAGCTGCTTGCCAACCTCGTCGTAGCCAATGTTATTGCCAATGTAACCATCGTTATCATCGCCAACCTGGTAATAGATGACGTAGCCAACCTGCAAAGAATTGAAATGGTTTGGCTGCAGTTCCTCATCAAAATAGTAAGCATCGCAATATTGCTGCTGTTGTTCGGCGAAATCCTTCCCAAAGTAGCAGCCACCAATAACAATATCCGGTTTGCACGCGATACAGGCATCATTATAGAAGCAGCAAGCTACCTGTTCAGCGGCCTTTCAAAAAGACTGCTCCGTTTGTCCGATGTCATTGAAAAGAAATTCGCTGTCAGGGCTACCAGCTACCATCTCTCAGAACTAAACGACCCCGATGCCGATACAGAAGATGAGGCCGCAGAAAAAGAAAAAAATATCCTGCAGGGCATCGTCAAATTCGGCAACATTACGGTTAAACAGGTCATGAAAACCAGGGTCGACGTCTCCGGTATTGAATATAATACCAGCTTCAGCGAACTGGTGGCCAGGGTCGAAGAACTGCACTACAGCCGCCTGCCCGTTTACAAGGAAAATCTCGATGAAGTGGCAGGGCTCATTCATACAAAAGAACTGCTGCCCTATCTCGACCAGCCCGATAATTTTAACTGGCATACCCTCATGCAGCAACCTTATTTCGTGCATGAGCAAAAACTGATAGAAGACCTGTTGCAGGAATTCCAGCAGAAAAGGATCCACTTTGCCGTGGTTGTCGACGAATTTGGCGGCACCAGCGGTATCGTTACCCTCGAAGATATTGTGGAAGAAGTGATCGGCGATATCAAAGACGAATTCGACGAAGAAGAAACTTTCTATAAAAAGCTCGACGACAGCACCTATATCTTCGAAGGCAAAACCATGATCTTCGACGTGTGTAAGGTCATGAACCTGCCACTCGACACGTTCGATTCCGTAAAAGGCGAAGGCGACTCCCTCGCAGGCCTCATACTCGAGATAGCCGGAGAAATTCCACAGCCCGGCCAGGTGATAGTACAAGGCGATTTTGAATTTACTGTGCTCGAAATCGAAAAAAACAGGCTCCTGAAAATTAAAGTGGCGATAAAAATGGAAGCCGCGTAGGGAACCTTAGTTTTGCATCAAACTTTTTTACATTGCGTTACTTTCCAGGGTTTACCTCGTTTCCCGTTATTTTTTTGCTGGCAGTGCTGCTGGCAGGCGTTATGCCGGCGTGTAACTCGCCTTATACTCCCAAACCCAAAGGTTATTTCAATATTGCCTTCCCGACCAAACAATATCAGTTGTTCAACGAGCCCGGTTACCCCTATTCCTTCGAATACCCGGTATATGCACAGGTAGTAAGAGACACTGCCTTCATGGGCGAAAAACCCGAAAACCCATGGTGGATAAACGTCGATTTTCCACAATTCCACGGAAAAGTTTATATCAGCTATAAAACCATAGGCGCCTACAAACTCGAAAAACTGCTGAACGACGCCTTTAACATGACCAATAAACATTCCATGAAAGCCAATGCTATCAACGATTCACTGATAACAACAGCAAACGGCATCCATGGCATGTTCTTCAACGTAGGCGGCGACGTAGCCACTGCCAATCAATTCTTTCTGACAGATTCTACCCGCCATTTCCTGCGCGGCGCCCTCTATTTCGATGCCACGCCCAACCAGGATTCCCTGCTGCCTGTAAATAATTTCCTGGTAGCAGATATGAAGCACATGATCGAAACGTTTAAGTGGAAATAAGGAAACCCCAACCACTAAATTTTTAGAGTTAACTTTGTCTCTTAATTGATGTGTGATGATAGCGATAGATAACGTATTGATCAGTGATGCAGTAGTAGAGGAGCAGTTTGTATGCGACCTCAACAAATGTAAAGGCGGATGCTGCGAAGACGGCGATGCCGGCGCACCGCTCACCAAAGACGAACTGAAGCACCTGAACAATTACTACCATGTACTGCTTCCCTATATGACCCCGGAAGGGATCAGGGAAATTGAACGACAGGGTAAATATATTTACGACGCAGAGTTCGGCTGGGTAACCCCAACTATCAACGGCGCCATATGCGCCTATGGCTACCGCGATGAACATAACATGATAAAATGCGCAGTGGAACAGGCTTATAACGACGGTAAAATACCCTGGAAAAAACCTATCAGCTGTCATTTGTTCCCTATACGCATCAGCTCCAGCGATATTGAGCCCGATATGGAATACGTGAACTACGAACCAAGGGAAGACCTCTGCAAAGCCGCCTGCAAACTGGGCAAACAGCTAAAGGTGCCCGCTTATGTCTTTTTAAAAGAAGCTATTATCCGCATGTACGGGGAGGATTTTTACAATACGCTCGACGCTACCGCCCAACACATGAAAGCTAATAAATAATCCTTATCCCTATGAAGGAAACAGCAGCTGGTTTCATCGCAAAAAGTACTATTAAGGCCGGCGACAAAGAACATCGCCGTAAGATCAACTTTAATATCAATCGCTATAACGCAGCCGTACCGTTAGGCAAAAAGCAGTTCTCCAATGTGATGCTCGCCCGCGAACGCGCAAAAAATGTGAAATGGCGCGCCATAGAAACACTTGACCAGCAGCTCGAAGAATTCGAACGCACCATCACCGCCCGCGGCGCAAAAGTAATATGGGCCCTGGATACCGGTGAAGCGCTGGCAGCCATAGGAAAGATCTGCGATGAAAAAGCCTGCAAAACCGTTGTCAAAAGCAAAAGCATGGTAACGGAAGAAATTCACCTGAACCAGTTCCTCGAAAAACGAGGCATCGAAAGCGTGGAAACAGACCTCGGTGAATATATCCAGCAACTCGACGGCGAACCGCCTTACCATATCATTACCCCGGCCATGCACAAGAACAAGGAGGATATTGCCCGCCTGTTCGCCGATAAACTGGGCGTACCGCAGGGCCTCACCCCCGAAGAACTGACCAAAGTAGCCCGTCAGAACCTCAGAGATAAATTTGTTCAGGCCGAAATAGGCGTTACAGGCGCCAATTTTATCGTAGCCGATGTAGGAGGCATTGCTCTCACCGAAAACGAAGGGAATGCCCGTTTAAGCTGCGCCTGGCCCAAAACGCATATCGTGATCGTGGGACTCGAAAAGGTCATTCCTTCTATGCAGGACCTCGCCTTATTCTGGCCACTGCTCTCTACCTACGGCACCGGCCAGAAGGTAACAGTGTACAACTCCCTCGTCACCGGACCCCGCCAGCCCGGCGAAACCGATGGCCCCGAAGAAATGTACGTGATCCTGCTCGACAACGGCCGCACCAACCTCCTGCAGGCACCCACACGCGAAGCATTGTATTGCATCCGCTGCGGCGCCTGCCTCAACGCCTGCCCCGTTTATAAGAACATAGGCGGTCACGCGTATGAAACAACATACAGCGGCCCTATAGGTAAGGTCATTACACCGCATCTGCGCGGCATGAAAGAGTACAAACACCTTAGTTACGCCTCCAGCCTCTGCGGTAACTGTACCGAAGTTTGCCCCGTTCGCATCAACCTTCATGAGCTACTCATGGAAAACAGGCATGAAGCCGTTGTCACAGGCGAAAGCAGCCTCAGCGAACGCATCGCCTGGAAAATGTGGCGCCAGGCCAGCCTCAACCGCAAAATGATGAACCTCGCCAACGGCAACATCAAGAACAAAGTAGTGAACACCATCTTCAAAGGCTGGAAACAACATAGAGATGAACTGCACTTCAGCCAGAAAACATTCAACGAAATGTGGGCCGAAAAAAAGAAATCACTTTAATGAAACAAAGAACGGTATAAGCACTACTCTTTAAAGATATTGCCATACAATCCATCGATGAGCGCCTTCCAGTCGCTAGCAGTATTGATATCGCCATTGCATATAAAGATCAGCCCTTTCTTATCAACAGGATTATAGGAAATAAAAGACGAGACGCCGTTTGCTTTCCCCGTATGCATATACAATACCGCTCCATGCCCCGTTGTGTACTTCGACCAGGTATAAAACGCCGGCAGAAAATCATCCGGCGTCAGCGTTTGTATAGCCTTGCTGTCAAAAACCTGCACATTACCCCATTTCCCCTGTTGTGTCCATGCTATCAGAAAATGAGCAAGCTCCTGCACATTGGTATGCAGGCCACCGGCAGGATAATCGGGAAAACCACCATACCCCCATGGCTGGTTTTGCTTCAGCGAATCAGAATAACTGTAAGGCATAGCCAACGTCAACGAATCTATTTCACGCAGAAACCATCCCGTGCAATTCATCTCAAGCGGCCGAAATAGTTTTGACTTGCAATATCTTTCAAAAGACGTCCCCGTAATACGTTCCGCCAGGTACCCCAGCAAGGCTATCCCCATATTGGAATAAGCAGCCTTTGAACCCGGTGGATAGTTATAAAAGTTCTTCTCCTGATCGTAATGTTTCCCCTGGAACGAAAAGTATTCCCTGATAAAAGTCCCCAATGGAATCACAGGATCACCATGATTGGCATCCCAGAACTGGCCCAGATAATCTGCATTATCATCAATGGAGGAGGTATGTTTCAACAACTGCCCGAATGTAATAGCCGCCAGCGGAAAATGCGGGTTAACCAGTTTGAAATCGAGATACTTGTTCACATCATCCTCCAGCTTAAACCTGCCATCGGCATAAAGCTGCATCATCGCCGCCGCAGTGAGTGTTTTAGAAACAGAAGCAGCTTCAAAAATGGTTTTATCTGTTACCTTCTTTTTCATCTTCAGGTCCTGATAACCATAGTATCCGGTCCATATAATTTTACCGCCGTCAATAGCAGCTGCCTCAAAACCAGGAATATGCAAGGCTGCCATTTTTTGCTTCACCAATATATCTGCTACCGGCATCATGCCGGATACAGTATCTGTTCCCTGTGCCTCCTGCGACCTGCAAACACAGGCAGTTAAACATAGAATGGTAAAAAGAATGTATTTCATATAAACAGTTAGTGCTTTTTTAACCGGTCCCGGCCCGGAAAATATATCTCTACAATTTATCATAAAAAAAGTCAGGGAAGAACAAGGCTGCTGCCTTATTTTTCCCTGACCTGTCAATTATAAACATCCCGGTTACCCGGACTTACTGTTATTAGTGCCTGAAATGCCTCATATTGGTCATAACCATCGCAAGGCCATGATTTACACAATATTCAATACTGTCTTTGTCGCGGATAGAACCACCAGGCTGAATAAATGCTTCAATACCTTCAGCATGCGCGATCTGAACACAATCATTAAAGGGGAAGAAAGCATCAGATGCCAGCACAGCGCCTTTCAGTTCAAAATTGAATTGTTTCGCTTTTTCAATAGCATGACGCAGCGCATCGATACGGCTGGTCTGACCACAACCTTTACCTACCAGCTGCCTGTCTTTTATCAAAGCAATAGCATTGCTTTTCAGGTGCTTGCAAACGATGTTCGCAAAAGCCAGGTTGGCTTTTTCCGCATCGGTACAAGGGCGGGCGCCTACTTCATTCCAGTCTTTGTAATTGCCTTCATCAGCACCCTGAACAAGTGTACCATTCAGCAGTGACTTATATTGAGAAGCCTGTGTAGCCTTTGCACCGGTAAGCTGCAACAATATCCTGTTCTTTTTGCTTTTCAGGATGTCCAGCGCATCAGCATCGAACGCAGGCGCAATAAGCACTTCAAAGAAAATTTCATTGATGGCCTCTGCTGTAGCCTTGTTAACCGTAGCATTGGTTACCAGCACACCGCCAAACGCACTTTCAGGATCACCCGCCAAAGCAGCATCCCAGGCCTCTTTTACAGTAGCACGGGCAGCAATACCACAAACATTGGTGTGTTTAATGATACCGAAAACAGTAGCATCGGCATCACTGAACTCCTGGATCAGCTGAATGGCAGCATCTACGTCAACCAGGTTGTTATAAGAAAGCTCCTTCCCGTTCAACTGGCTGAATAAAACAGTAAGATCACCATAGAAAGTAGCAGACTGATGCGGGTTCTCACCGTAACGCAGCGACTGCTGGCTTTTCTGCTGTACCGTTTGAATAGCAGTAGCCGGGTTAAAATAGTTGCTGATAGCTATATCATAATGCATCACCACCTCAAAAGCTTTGGCAGCAAAGGCCTTGCGCTGCTCGATGGTAGTAGTGCCTTCCTGCTCTTTCAACAGTTGCTCAAGCTCTCCATAATCGTCCTTGGCTGCAATAACAACCAGGTCGCGGAAATTCTTCGCTGCAGCCCTTATCATAGAAGGACCGCCAATATCGATCTTCTCGATGATCGCTTTCTCTTCACTGGTATTACGCAGCGTCTCCTCGAAAGGATAGAGGTCTACTATCACCAGGTCAATTTCAGGAATATTGTATTGCTTCATCTCAGCCAGATCCTGCGCCTCAAAACGCCTGCCCAGGATACCACCAAAGATCGAAGGATGTAAAGTTTTAACCCTTCCGCCAAGAATCGACGGATAGGTAGTAAGGCTTTCCACCGCCACACACGGCAGTCCGAGGTCTTCAATAAATTTCTGGGTGCCGCCGGTAGTATAGATAGTGATGCCAAGGCGGTGAAGTTCTTTCACAATGGGCTCAAGTCCGTCTTTGTAAAAAACAGAGATTAAAGCAGACTGGATTTTCTTTTGCATGCCGATATATATGTTTGATAGAAATACGGTGTTACAACTCCATTACAAACGCCCCTGAAGTGGCAACGGAATGGAAGCGCAAATGTAGGCTGTCGCATTGTTTTTTCCATTTTTCTATTTTCCACAGGGGATTGCTGCCGTCAAAAACCAGCTGAGCGCCCGGAAACAAAGCACACAGCCGCGTTAGCGGCATCTCCGGCGGCCCCGTTAAAAGTAAGATATCCACCGGCTGCGCCTTCATTTGCGCCGCCGGAAACCAGCCCGGTTTTATATTGGCCAGCCGTTTGCCGCCAAACGTCACCACTGTAAATGGCTGCTGCACCGGCAAAAATACGGTCCTCCGGATGCGCCAGAAGGTCTGCGAAGCCAACACCGGCCCCTCACCCAGCAGGTATTCTGTTCTCCCGTGAATAAAGCCCGCCACCGTTTTCCCCGGCACCTGGTACACCACAATCCTGCATTGCCGGCTGGCCCGTACCAGGCTGCACACCTGGGCCAGCACCAATAACACTGCAACCACAAAAGCCGGCAGCAGGCGATGCCCTCTCCTGTCGCCTTTACGCCACGCCCAAAGGCAGCAGCCAATAAAAAGATAAAGCAGTATCAACTGCAAAGGACCCAGCTGTACCGCCTTCGTAAGCGCAAAAGGAATATGATCCATATAACGGATAAAATCATTCATCCACCTGATCCCCGTTTCCACCGCCAGCCCAACCATCCTGGCAAACCCCGGCCACCAAGCAACAGCCACCAGTAAGATCTCCAGGTAAAGCACCAGCGCCGACAACGGCACAGCCACCAGGTTGCTTATCAGGAATAGGTGCGGGAACTGGTGAAAATGATATAACAAAACAGGAAAAGTGAACACCTGCGCCGAAACGCTCAGCGCTATCATCTGCCAGAGATACAACACCAGCCTGTTCTCAAACCCCGGCCAGCGATAAACCGCTTTATACAAAAGGGCAATGCCACCAACCGCAGCATACGACAGCTGAAACCCAACGTCCCACAACATATACGGATCATATACCAACAGGCAGAAAGCAGACGCCGCAAGGTTATTAGCCAGCTGATGCCGCCTGCCAATGACCTGACCCACAGTAATAAAAGAAAACATAACCGCGCTGCGCAACACAGAAGCCTGCGCGCCGGCAAGCAGCGTAAATGCCCAAAGAACAGCCAGCATCAGCAACGGCCGCCACCACCCCTGGAGTGGAAAACGCCCTCCACAGGTTAACACGAACACCAGCATTCCATAGATCAAACCCAGGTGCAGGCCGCTGATCGCAATAATGTGCACCACTCCCGTACGACTATACGCCGCCAGCAGCTCTTTATCGAGAGCAGTGCGATCGCCAATAAGCAACGCCACCGCTATAGCCGCTGCTTCAGGCTGTTTTATATAGCTGTACAGCACATGGGTCACCCAGGCCCTTGAATCATATAAGGCCGCCCGCACATCATACCCCGGTTGCTCCGGCAACATCAGGAAACTCCCCGGCGGCAAATAAACCTGGTGATGCCAATGATGCAAACCACACCACGAAGCATAGTTGAACTGCCCCGGGTTACCATTGCTGCTGATAGGCTGCAATGGTAAACTAAATACAATACGACTGCCATATAACAACAAAGCAGCACTTGCACCTGCACTGTCTCTCTCAATCCGGCCAGCGCCGGCCAGCGCTTTTGGCCGCCCCGCGTACAATATGATCTCCCCTTCTGCCGGCTTCCAGCGCCCGTCCAGGAACAAAGCGGTAACAGTAGCAACAGCTTTTCGGGAACGCACTTTCTCCTCCGGCCGCTCGTTGATCACAGCCGCTACCGGTATGCCAGGCCTATACCAGTGCCCGTACCACAGCTTCCGGTTACGCACATCGGCCTTGTACATAATAGCCGCTCCACCCGTTGCCACCAATAACAAAAGCACTACCCCCTGACACCAGCGCAGCAGATACCGGTAAGCTAATGGCAGCAGGTGCCATATCAGCAGCAACACCAAAAGAATAGCAGAAACAACAGATAAATGAAGCAGTGAAGGCCGCAGGTAATGATAACAGCTGATGCCGCCAATAAGCGCCAGCAATAATCGCAGAAACGGTGTTTTCCTGTAAAGGCTTAGCATAGGAAAGGGTTTATAGGCAACCTGCCTTATATACCGGCAGGTGTTATCGGAAAGCTGTTTTTACACAGGCGGAAAGTATTCCACATTCTTAAAACGCGAACGGGGCCTGAGGCCCCGTTCGCTATTATGTTATGCTGAAACAGTTTGTTCGCGTAATACTTTTTGGATCACAGCCACCAGCTTTTCACCTTTCTCTTTGATCTGTTCCTCTGTCCACAACAGGCTGATGCCGGTTGAAATACAGCGGCCAATAACGGCGTCACTTGCAGAGAAATCCTGGGTCTTTAACTTAACCAGCGCCTCGGTTTGTGCAGCTGATAAAGCATGAAGCGACTTTACTTCCTTCAGGTGATCCCATTTGCGGATATAATGCCAGTTGTTATCAAACCAGTAAAAGTTACCCGCTGCAATACCCTGCGCCTTTAATTCAGTGATCACCGCGCGGGCAATATCCTGGGAAGGCAGGAACCAGCTTAACTGCGAGCAGCTGTCCCCTTCAGGATCAGGAATGGTCCTGAACGAAACCTCAGGCACCTGTGAAAGAATTCCTTTCAGTAAACCATGATTTTTCTTCTGGATGGCCAGGAATTGATGCACCTTCCCGATCTGCGCTAAACCAACAGCAGCATGCAATTCAGAAATACGGTAATTGTACCCGAGGAAAGGATGCTGGTCTGCTCCCCTGTCGGCACCGCCTTTATGATCATGCCCATGATCGGAATAACCGTCACTGTTGGTATAAACCGCTTCGCTATTGGTCATCACCACACCGCCTTCACCACAGGTAATGGTTTTTACAAAATCAAAAGAGAAAGTACCCGCATCACCAATAGTGCCTACATATTTTCCTTTATAAGTAGCGCCAATGCTCTGACAGGCATCTTCGAGCAGGATAAGCTTATGCGCTTTACAGATCTGCTGCAGTTCATCCAGCCATGCCATGCTGCCGCACATATGCACCGGCATCACACACTTGGTTTTAGGCGTGATAGCCTTACGCACAGCCTCAGGATTTAAAGTAAGGGATTCGTCAACATCTACCAGTACGGGCACAGCGCCTGTGCTCAATACCGCTTCAAAGCTGGCCACAAAAGTGAATGCCGGCATGATGATCTCATCACCTGCACCAATACCCAATGAAGCCATGGCAGTAGTTAATGCAGAGGTGCCGCTCGAAGTAAGCTGCGCATACTTGCTGCCGAATGTTTCACAAATAGCTTTCTCAAGCGCTACCGCTTTCCAGTTACCTTTACGCGCACCGTCAAAACCATAACGCATAATGATACCGGTTGACATGACGTCGTTGACTTCCTTTTTTTCTTCCTCGCCGAATAATTCAAATCCTGGCATATGTATTAGTTGAATGTTATAAATCTGCTTTTACAACGGCAAAATTAATCCTATTTCGGGATTACCCAGCCTTTCTCGGTTTTAATGAACTCCACCACATTGCTAAGCGCACTCTCGTTATTATTCTTGTCGAGCGTGGTAATGGCCACATAACAGTTTTTCCAGTCGTAAGGAAGGTCGTTATTGAAGATATTGAACGAGAATTTGCCCTCCTGGCTGGTAACGATCACCTGCCTGGGCTGCTTGCCAAGTACCGCAGGCGTATTGGTAAAATATACAACGATCCCCTTAACAGGCTTACCCGGGTTCTTCAATTCGGCGTCGATCTTCAGGAACGGGTTTGCCGCATACTGGCGCTCACTTTCCCTAGCATTCACGATCATAGGTTTGCCCGGCGGAATACTGTCTATCCAGGGCATTGGCGGAATAAGCGCCGGGTATTTGTAATACCTGCTCTGTAAACTGTCATTCCAGCCGTTGGGATTGGTTTCAAATGTTTTACTGCTGAAATAAGCGCTGCCCTGCACATTCTCATACTGGCGGAGTATCTCTATCTGCTCCGGTATCTGGCGACGGTTGCGCCAGGCCGTATTGGTTCCGGCACGGTAAATACCATGGCCTATATATACCTGCGTGCCATAGGCATGATCGGACCACCAGCTTACCAGCGTTTCAAAATCACAGAGTTTATGGTCAATTTCCCAGTATAACTGCGGTACTACATAGTCAATCCACTCTTCTTTCATCCAAAGCAGGATATCCGCATAAAGATCGTCATAGTTGGTAGTGCCCGCACGCGTATCGCTGCCTTCAGGATCCTGGCTTTTGTTACGCCACACGCCAAAGGGACTGATACCGAACTTAACACGCGGATTGGCCTCCTGTATAGTATGATGCAATAACTTGATGATGCTGTCGCAGTTGCTGCGCCGCCAGTCGTTTTTACTCATCCCACGGCCATATTTCCGGAAGCTTTCATTATCGGGAAACTCTTTGCCCGTAATACGATAGGGATAGAAATAGTCATCCATATGAACCGCATCGAGATCATAACGCATCACCAGGTCGCGTACCACACCCGCTACATGCTCCATCACTTCCGGACGCCCCGGATCAAAATAACGGATATTGCCATAGGTAAGGAACCATTCAGGATGACGGCGGGTAATATGATTTTGAGCAACAGAAGATTTGCCTACATGAAATACCGCACGGTAAGGATTAAGCCAGGCATGAAATTCCATACCACGCTTATGCGTTTCCTCGATCATGAACTGCAGCGGATCATAAAAAGGCTCAGGAGCCAGCCCCTGCCTGCCATTCAGATATTCACTCCAGGGCTCCAGCGCAGAGGGATAAAAAGCATCGGCAGCAGGACGTACCTGCATGATGATAGCGTTCATACCATTACGCTGGTGCATCTCCAGCATACGTATGAACTCAGCCTTCTGCTGTTCCACACTCAGCCCCTTACGGCTGGGCCAGTCGATATTTTCTACCGTGGCCACCCATACGGCACGAAACTCATACTTGGGTGAATACTGCGCCCGCGCAGTTCCTACCATCAAAGCCATTAAACCGGCAAGCCATCCAATGCAGATCCGCCTCATATCTCAAAAAAGAAATTAAGTGAACTGCGAAGATAACCGTAATAGCCAGCTATTCGTTACGCATTTTATCTAATAAACTGTTTAAAGTAGATGCTTCCTCGGGAGTGAGCGCCTGCGACACCATTTTATCCAGCTCATGGTTACGCACATCAAGCCTGTCTAAAACAGCAACCCCCTTCTCACTAATGGTAATATCCACCAGCCGCTTATCGGTTTTGCAAGGCTGTTTTTCAACAAGCTCTTTTAAAAGCAGCCTGTCTACAATCCTGCTGGTATCGCTCATCTTGTCAAGCATACGCTCGCGGATCTGTAAGGTACTGAGCGGCTTCGCACTGCCACGTAAAATGCGCAGGATATTATATTGCTGAGGAGTAATATCTTCCGGGTCGAGAAAACGTTTTTGTTTTTCAGTGATCCAATTTGAAGAGAAGATAATATTGATCATTACCTTCTGGTATTCATTACGGAATTTGGATTGGTTTATAGCTCTGTCGATGCTCATAGCGTATTGAATAACGGATTAAGGGAGTTACCTTCTAAAGATAAGCTTTTTTTAATTTTATTCCTCCCAAACCGTCAAGCCTTCGCTGCAATTTGCACAGATGTCTATATTTCTTCTGCTTGTCATTAATTCACGCCTGAACTGCCGGTAGTTCTCATTATTCCAGGCCTGCTTAAAAGATTCAACCCGCATATTCCCCAACTGGTGCATCGCATCCTTATCAAAACAACACGGAACTACCAATCCGTCCCAGGTGATCACATTGGCATGCCAAAGCTTCCAGCAATGGTTGTTCAAACCGCTTTTGATGGTCATTTCACCGTTTTTATTACGGCGATAACGGCTGTATTTATCGATAGAAGGGATCAAATTATGCGGATCATTCTCATAATCATACACTTGCGCAGTCTTAAAACGCACCTGGTCCACGCCTATCTCCTTGGCCAACTGCTTAATCTCCTCTATCTGGTGCTCATTGGGCTTCACCACCAGGAACTGGAAGAACACAAAAGGCTTTTTGCTGTTCAGCTCCTTCTTCCACTTTACAATATTGCGGGCGCCCTCAAGCACTTTGTCAAGTTTACCCCCCACACGGTACTGCTGGTACACATCCTGGGTAGTGCCGTCAATGGAAATGATCAGCCTGTCTAACCCGCTTTCCACCGTTTTCTTAGCCCTTTCCTCCGTCAGGTAATGCGCATTTGTGGAAGTAGCCGTATAAAGCCCCTTACTGCTGGCATACTTCACCATCTCCAGGAAATCAGGATTCAGATAAGGCTCCCCCTGGAAATAAAAGATCAGGTACAACAGCTCCCTGGAGATCTCATCGATAGTGGTGCTGAAAAAATCCTTTTTGAGCATGCCCGTAGGACGGGTAAAAGAACGCATACCACTGGGACATTCAGGGCAACGCAGGTTGCACGATGTGGTGGGCTCAAAAGAAATGGAAATAGGATACCCCCACTGTATAGGTTTGTTCCGCAGCTTGCTCAGCTGGTAACTGGAGAGTACCTTAAGTGCGTTCCATATGCGCCGGGGCGTTAGCTTCGACACCAGGTTAACGCTATCATTGAAATTGAAATACGCCATGATGTAGCTGTAAAAATAGGGATATTACTGCTGGATTCGCATATAAATCAGCACTTTTGCAGGCATTAGCACTTATCACTGCTTCATGGCAAATAAACCCATCGTCAAAAACCGCCGCACCTGGCGCCACCTCACTTCGCAGTTACTACTTGCTACCCTGCTATGCGGCGGGGGCTGGTACCTGCTGCAGGAATGGCTCGCCGAACAGGAAGGTTTTGAACACTATACCGGGTTTAATATCAACATCCCACGCGGCTACAAGCTGCATGGCATAGATGTAAGCAAACACCAGGGAACCATTAAATGGCCCGCCGTAAAAAACATGCAGGACAAAGACGTCCGCATCGGGTTTGCCTTTATAAAAGCTACTGAAGGATTGGGCAATGTAGACAGGCAGTTCCGCCGCAACTGGGCCAAAGCTAAAGACGCCGGCATCCCTCGTGGCGCCTATCACTTTTTCATCGCCACCAAAAGCGGACGCGCACAGGCGCTCAACTTCATCAATACTGTACAGCTGGCCCCCGGAGACCTCCCCCCCGTGCTGGACGTAGAACAACTCTACCGCTCCAAACCCGCCCAAATGCGTAAAGAAGTAAAAGCCTGGCTCCAAATGGTAGAAGACGCCTATGGCGTAAAACCAATCCTGTATTCCTATGTCGATTTCTACGATAAATACCTCGGTTCCGAGTTCAACAGCTACCCGCTATGGGTGGCGCATTATATGCAACCCGAACGCCCGCGCATAACACGCAACTGGCTCTTCTGGCAACACAGCGAAACCGGCTTCGTCAACGGCATCAGGACAAATGTCGACTTCAACGTCTTTAACGGCGATACCACCGCATTCAGAAAACTACTGATCAAATAAAAGCAGCAGCGCAAGTCATTGAAGAATACGGCCAGCGCCAGAATGCCTGCTGCCAGCGGGATCAACAACACAGCGGCGCCAATCTTTAACTGCTGTGATCGGCGACAATACACCATTGCCCCTTTATTTTACGCCAGAGAAGCGTAAAATGACCTTCCAGGTTGCCAATCGTTCTTTCAAGATGCCATTTGCCAACGACAAAAAAGTTTTTATCGGAAAGACGGCGCACCTCCAGTATATCGAATTGCAGCTTCCCCATAGCAGTAGTATCCGGGTACCCCTTTTTATAGCTGGCGAGCGTTTTATCCCATCCCCGGTTCACTCCCGATTTACCAATGAAAAGCAGGCTGTCGCTATGCCAGTAAGGAATCATAAATGCTTCCAGGTCGCCACGATTCCAGGCGCCGGTCTGCCCGGTAAGCAAAGCGCGTATCTTCAGCTCATCCTTTTCCTGTGCTTTGCCGGCAACAACCACCAGCATAAATGCAAATGCAAGTAATGTTCTCATATATCAGTCGTATAAAATTATCTTACCCTTCGCCGGCAATCACAAAGCCCAATCTCCACACCGCTGTACCGTCACTCACAAACACAAATCTCCTGCACCTCTGTACCGGTAACCGCAACACCGCTACCCCATCGTGAGCTTTACAAGATATTGCCCGTATTCATCTTCCTGTAACAGTTCCATACGCCAGCCCTCCGCAGCAGCAATGGCTTCCAGCCGGTTTTTATCGATATAAAGCCAGGAGAACCAATCAGTTTTCTGGCCCTTGTATTCATAACGATACGCGATCTCACCATAGTACGGACTTTCCGGCAATGCACGCCCTTCGTAGAGATAAGCAATATCGGAAGAATCGAACAGCAATTGACCACCAGGCTGTAACAAAGTCCTGGCATGTTGCAGGAAACGATGCAGACCTTCTATAGTACCTGCAATACCAATTCCATTCATCAGCAACAGCAGGGTATCATAACCACCTGATGTTACAGTAAAAAAATCCTGGGCTACTACCTGCTGTACACCACGTGCTTCCATCACAGCCGCTGCCGCAGGCGAAATATCGAGCGCCGTAACAGTAATACCTTGCTGTTGCAACCACAACGCATGACTGCCCGCACCGGCACCTACATCCAGCACCTTACCAGTACATTGCTTTAAAGCCAGCAACTCCATCTCAGGCATATCTTCTTCCCGCCTGAAATACACATCCACCGGCATCTCCTCCTTTGGACCATACTTATTATGGATCCAGAGTTTACCCATCTTCAGCATCTGATAGTAATCGTGTATAGCCTTGCCCAGTACATCTTTCATTGGGCCAAAGATAAAGTGTAGAAAACAGATCGCAGATAGTTGGTTTTTAGAGGACTTATTTTTATTGGCGCTACAGCCAGCGCAGTGGTGTAGCATAGGTAATTAATAAAGCAGCTATTGCCGTTGCAGCCAATCGAGAATATAATCGGCATCTTCACGCCAGGTCGGTTGCCCCAGAACAAAGTGGTTACGGCCGGGAAACTCTTTATAATCGGTAACGGAGCCATTATCCTTCGCGTATCTTTTATAGTTGCGGATGTTCAGGTGCGGGGGAAGAATATTATCTTCTGAACCGGAAGTAATCAGCAAAGGTGCATGGGGCTTTTTGAAATCAACCTTCGCAGCGCTGCTTAAACCGCCCCTGGCAACAGTCTTCGATTCGGGAATGGTATTTTCGTCATAAGCCTTTTGTTGCTCCTCCAGCGGCATTCCGTTTACAAAGGCGTACTGCCAGTCTTTGAACGACATCAGGTAAGTCTTTTTGATAGAAGTAAACAACCCCAATGATTTCCAGCCCGCCTTCAAAAATGAAAATTCATAAGGAATGACACCCAACGGAGGTACCGGGTGAATGGCAACCCCTGCCGCAGCTAATCCCCTGTTAACCAGTATCTGGGTGATCAATCCGCCTAATGAATGCCCTATGATAATAGGTTTTTCGGGAAAACTCTTTACAATATCCGCATAGTGATTCACCAACTGATCGAGGGTTAAAGCGGCAAGATCGGTGTCGTTAGGCTGCCGGTTACGCAGCTCAGCTGCAGTGCCGTTTTTGTAAGGCCAGGCGGGAGCCACGGTTTGGTATCCTTTACTTTGGAAGTAAGCTTCCCATTCGCTCCAGCCGCTGTTAACAACAAAAGCACCTGTGATAAATACTACATTTTTGGTGGTGACGCTTTTCATAATACTATTGTTTTATTGGTAATTGAATAACACAAAGCTCAACAGTATTCCACACAAGAATTTTAACCAGGGTTAAGATTTACCACGCACTTGCATCCTTTTGCGGATGCGACTCAAAGAAGGCCCCTGGATACCCAGATAAGAAGAAATATGATATAAAGGCACCACATTAAACAAGTCCGGATGCTGCTCCATCAGTTGAACATAACGCTGCTCTGGCGTCCGGAATAAAAAGTCTTCGGTGTGATTCATGACCAGGTTGAATGCCGTTTCTGCTACCAGCCTGCCAAAACGTTCCCATTCATGCGATTGCTCATAAAGTTGTTTCAGATGATTGATATGTATGTACAATATCGTCGACTGGGTCATGGATTCGGTATGATAGTTACAGGGCCGTTGTTCCAGGAAACTCTTATACGAAACGACAATCTGGTTGCTGGTATAAAAAAGCAGGTTCTTTTCTTCGCCGGTTTCCTCATGAACATGATAGGTTCTGAATACACCGTCGATCACAAAACCCAGGTGTTTACATACATTTTTATAGGCGTTGTAGAACTCCCCTTTTTTATATTCTTTCCGTTCCCAAAAGGGTAAGGAACGCTCGAATTCTTCAGGGCTGATACCTGCAAAACTGCTTAGGGCCTGCTCCAGCAAAGTGATCTCGGACATATCTTAAAATTAAGATTTTGTAAGGAATGCCACCAGTAAAATAAGTTATCTTTATTTCCGTTCTAAACTATTAAAACTCAATCTTATGATACGCTTCTCCCTGCTCGCGGCCGCTTGTCTGGCTATTTCTCCCTTCTTCTCAAAGGCCCAGGACCCCGACATGCCCGACTTCCGCAGCAAAAGAGAGAGTGTATTGAAAATGACTGAAAAGGATATTCAAAGCGACCTATCCACTTTTACCATGGCCGGCATCGACCTGTTTGCCGGGCAACCCAAACTAAAATCGATACCGGTAGCTTCACATGACAACAGCCAGATAACGCTGGAAGAAGAAGACCTGAAAGTACAGGTAACGGCAGCAAGATTCGACCCATCGAAACACAAGCTGAACTATGTAGAAAAATACCTGATCAAAATTGATGGCAGGGGTTATTATGGCGGTTATGGCACCGTACCGAAAACCAGTGTTTCCGGCGTTACACTCATCACCGGCAACGACACAATCGTATTACCTCCCGCAGCTTATGCCGATCTGCACAATCCCGAATTCACTTATACCGACAACAAAGGGCAACTCAGCTCCTATGTAAGTGTGTACAGGTCGGGCGACAAACGTAAGCTCTATATCTATCTGCTGAAACGAGAGCCCTCCGGCAGCTACGAAGTAACCTGGGTAATACAAGATAAAAAATACCTCCGCCGCGTAGTCGACTTCGGCTTCCTGAAACAATAATCAGCTCTTTATACAAAAAAATTGTAGCTTTCTGTAGCCGCAATAATCTTACGACCCCGGTAAAGTGGCTTTACGGCAGTAAAATTTCTATCCACGCTAAACTGGCACAACAACAGCCTAAAATGAACAATAATTTTCCTTTAGCAAAAAAGTGTTTTTTGGAAAAATCATTGATTCATGAAGCAAGAGCGAATAAAGCGTCTATTAAAGCAAAAAGAAAACATTAGTCTTGAATTCAAGAAAGATAGGAATGCCCTGCCAGCCAATCTTTTTGAAACCATCTGTGCAATGCTTAACAGAGAAGGTGGCGACATTTTTTTAGGCATTGATGACAAAGGCAATGTTAAAGGAGTTGAAGAGAATGTAGTGATGAAGCTGGTAACAGATTTGGTAAACCTTTCCAATAACCCGCAAAAGCTCGATCCTCCTTTTATATTGTTTCCACAAGTGCATGAAATAGATGAAAGAAAGGTTATTCATATACAGGTACCGGCAAGCTCCCAGATTCATAAAACTGCAAAGATCATTTACGACCGCAGTAACGACGGCGATTTTAAAGTAGAGCAGCCACACCGGATCGCGGAAATAGCAAACCGCAAGCGCAATCATTACACAGAAGGCATTATATACCCGGGACTACGGATGGAGGATTTTAAACAGGAATTATTTATTAAAATCAGAAATCTTATCCGCAGCAATAACCCGGCTCATCCCTGGTTGGCGTTAGATGATAAGCAAATAATGGAGATTTCCGGCCTATGGAAAAAGGACTACCTGAATGGTCAGGAAGGATTTACGCTCGCTTCCGCTTTACTACTGGGCAAGGATGATGTCATTCAACAAATTATACCGCATTTTAAGATAGATGCACTGGTAAGAATAAACAATACCGGACGTTATGACGACCGGTTGTACATTCAAACCAACCTGATTGAGGCCTATGAGCAATTAATGGATTTCGTAACCCGCCATTTACCCGATAAATTCTACCTGGAAGGAGATCAGAGAATAAGCCTTCGCACGACCATATTCCGGGAAATAACAGCCAATCTTATCATTCACCGGGAATATACCAATGCTGCACCGGCAACTTTTGTTATTTATGAAGATAGAGCAGAAACCGAAAATCCTAATAATCCGCATGGCGAGGGTCCTATTGACCCCACTAATTTTGCACCTTTTCCTAAAAATCCATTGATTGCCAAGTTCTTTATTCAATTGGGACGGGTAGAAGAACTAGGTTCCGGGGTATTAACCACCAGTCGTTTAACTAAAGAATATGCCGGAAAAGGCAATGCAGAATTCCTGGAAGGAAGCACCTTTAAAACAATTATCCCTCTCAATTTCAGAAATACTGTATCATCCGTTGATACAGTAACTGATACAGTAAATGATACAGTAAGTGATACTGTAAATGATACAGTAAAACAGCGGCTGACAAAGATTATAAAGGAATTAAACAGGCAACCCGGCCTCAAATCCAAAGACCTAGCAAAAATTACCGGCGTATCGGAGGTATCTATACGGAGAGACATGCAGCGACTTACCCTATTGGTAGAATTCAGGGGTGCACCCAAAACAGGAGGGTACTTTCTAACCAGCTATATGCTATCAAAACTGGATAATAGGTAGCAACAGCATGATACCTGAAATAACTAAAAATAAAAACAGCGCATCTGGTCTACTTTTTTACCCGTACGCTGGCGGTTCATATAATAGCCGATCGATATTTCATGCGTAGCATTGTTGTACGACTGAAAGCGGTTTAAGGTATAATCGTAGGAATATCCTATTCTCAACTGCGGCGTCGCATACACTTCCACCATGCCTACTACGGCGCTTCTGCGGGTAAGCCCCTCCTGCAAATTGGGTTTATCATACAACCGCACGGCTGTCCGGTAGCTGGCGCCCACCCATACCGTTTCCTGGAACAATAAAAAACTGTTCAGATCAAGACTTGTTGGGCCACCTTTATCATCTTTGATCAAAAAAGTAGGCTTCCATACGATCGATTCCGATAGCGGCACCAACCCACCGGCTGTGAGATAAAAATGCGGCCTGGGAACGATAGCTGCCAGTGAAGGCGATTGCTTTTTACTCATAAACTGCGCAGCAAGATGATCCACAGAAAAACCCGCAAAGAAATTCTCCGTCGTATAATAGGCGCCCGCACGCGCATCGAACAGCAGCGACTGCTGCCTGTTGCCGGTTAAATACGGATCATTGATATTACCCGGATCCAGCTTACTGGCATCGAGTCCCAACTGTACCAATCCCGCACCAATACCCAGGGCCAGGTACTCTTCACGCTCTTCGGACAATTTGATACGGTAGGCATAATTACCATAAGCGGAAAGATTACTCTGCGCGCCTATTTTATCGTGAACTACCTGTAAGGCCAGCCCCATTCTGTTATCATGTACACTGCCATCTATCGCCAATGACATGGTCTGTGGCGCGCCGGGTATACCAACCCATTGCGAACGATAGAACGCATGTGCATTCAACTCTTCCCGGTAACCGGCATAGGCGGGATTTATATAAATGCCGTTAAAGATATATTGACTGAACTGCGCATCCTGCTGAGCATCTGCCTTAAACGACAGAACCAGCAATAAACACAACAATCCTTTTGTTACATTCTGTGCCATTGTACAACGCTTTAATCATTAACACGAATAGGATATTGGACATCAGAATCAACAAGTCATGGTTTTCATTTAGGTCGCACCAGGGTAACATACCCTTTCAGTTCCTGCCATTGTCCGCTGCGGTCTTTTATGCGCAGCAGGTAGAAATAAGTGCCTTCACTCAAGCCGTTTCCGTCCCAGTTATGCATATAACGCTTTTGCTCAAACACATGGTTTCCCCACCGGTTAAGAATGATCAGTTCGTTTTCAGCATATTGTTCCAGCCCTTTGATGATAAGCTGATCATTTACGCCATCGCCATTAGGCGTAATAACATTGGGGATATGCACTGCCAGCACCTCCTTCTGATGTACCGCTTTATTGTTAGCCGTCATCGTATCAGCCTGCGTGGCAGATACCGTTGCCGTATTTACAACAGTACCGGCACTAAGTGCTTTAGCTACCAGCGTAAGATCTGCACTGGTATTCACAGATAGTACCGGTATACGCCAGCTCACTTTATGTGTAGCAACATCATAACTTACTTCGCCGGTAGAGGGCGGCATAATAGACTCAAGTTTCAACGAGCGGGGCAGGCTATCGACAACAACAACCCCTGTCGCATCGGAAGGCCCCCTGTTCAATACATTGAGATAATAATTGAAAGCCGCGTCTGCCACTACCGGCCTGGTATCAGCACGTTTGGTAACCGCCAGGTCGGCATAAGGACCATTCACCGTAGGATCGTCGACCAGTGCTATTTCTACCGGATCGGAACGCTCCGAGCCACAGTTGCCGGCACTAAAAGCATCCACGGTATAAGATCCGGGCTGATTGGTCACATACTGCGCATACACCGCACCTGGAATGGGCCGGCCATCGACATACCATTGGAAAGCAACACCGTTACCGGCACTGGCTGTCAGCGTAGCCCATTCCCCTCGTTTTAAGTAATGCGTAAAGGGGCGTGGCGAGCCTTGGGCGAAGGCCGCCAACGCACACCATACAAGGGCTATGCTTAGTATAAATGCTCTGATCAGCATGAATGAAACAAGTACAACCTACTGGATAGTAATGGTAGGTTTGTTCGGTTTCGGAACAACCACAACAACAGCAGTCGTCGTATTGCCGCTCTGTGTAGCCGTAGTGCCATACGTTGCGCAGGTTTTGACATTATAAGCCACCTCTACCTCGAACGTGTATTCTTTCCTGGTCGTAGCACTCGCATCAGCAGGATCCACCAGGGTATAAGAGCTTCCGGAAGCGCCAGAGATTAAAGTACGGGTAGTACCTTCCACCTTATACCACTTGTACGTTAATGCAAAGTCGGTAACAGCAGGGGCAGGTAAAGTAGGGAATGCATTAGGCGTACCATCGTAGGAAGGAGTGGCACTAAATACAATTTCATTGGAAGAACCCGTAGGAGCGCCATTCTGCGCACAATAAGTAAGAGAATTTGCATCGGACTTGTTGGCACTTGAAGTCAGCTTCAGTTTAGGCAACACGAATACAGTAAAGATCACCGGATCGGCAGGACAGGCAGCCGCACTAACAGCCGCAGTTACCTGGTAGGTATGCCATCCCGGCGTAGCCGCAGATATGATCAGCTTTTCAGGCTGACTTGCATCAGGCGTTCGATTGGCCACTGCACCAAAACTACCATCAGCCTGCTTCTCTTCCCAGCTATAGCCGGTGTAAGCAGTTGTTCCGTCTGTAGTACTGGACACCAGTGTAAAACCAGTATTCTCAGCACAGAATAATGTAGAACCGTTACTGGTAGAAGTACCCTGGGTAGGGTCATTACTGTTCTTGGACAAATCGGCCGGTGTGCTGATCGTTTGCGCCTGCGACTGTAAAGCAAAGATTACGGCGAATACTGCAATACCCTTTTTCATCAATTTCACGAGGAGTGGTTTCATTTGCTGAATTTTTATTTGTTTTTAGTTAGGCTGAATACTTAGTGAAGGCGGGCCGGGATGCGGGACTATCGTAATAGTACCTTGTCCCCTGCTGTCGCTGGTACATTGTGTCGAGGCATCATGTGCATCAACATAGTACGTGGTGAAAGCAGGCGGCGTGCCTGTGGTGAAACTGGTTCCTGAGGATATTGAATTGGATAAAGGAGTGCCTCCCGATGCAGTACTATACCAGCGATAGGTCATACTTGTGACGGGATTCGAAAGCGTGAGTGTAGCAGACTGGCCTGTACACACCGTAACAGGTGGTACTACAGGCGTAGCCGGTGTAGGATAAATCGTGTAGGATATTGGAGAGGAAGCCGCAGTGTTATTGCAACCGCTGCGCGAAGCTTTTATGGTATAGTTGTAATCTCCCGCCGTAGTAATCACAGGCGTGAAAGTTTGCCCGTTAGCGGAAACGCCCGTACTAACAGGATTATTGGCAGCATCGTACCAGGTGTAAACGGTACAGTTCTGCGGACCGGTAACATTCACAGCAAAACCTGAAGACTGATTCAAACAAAACGCAGACGGCGTAGGCGTTGTGTTGATCGTTAAACTGGATTGCGGACGCTGTTGAATGCGGCTAACATCATAGATACGCAATGCCCCACCCAATGCCACATTCAACAAACCGGCAATTCTTATCTGAACCCTATCGAAAGAAGCGCCCACCTTCATGGTAAGGATGTATTTGTCCGTGCTGCCGTTCAACAAACGTAATGATAACAAACCGCCGCCGGCAGTAAGTTCTGAGCCTGCTGCCGCACTACCAAGGTAAGGTTGAATAGATAAGCCATTCAACAAACTCAACGTCAAAAGACTTCCCGGGTACTGCAGCACAATCTGTACGCTATCGCCCGCATCGGAAGCCGTTGGAAATACCGGGGTAAGATATACATACCCCAATGCCTGAACAGCAGCATTCAACTCTGCATAAGTAGTGTAATTAGCGTCGGCATCGATGCTATTATAAGGATTATTAACAGCTCCTAACACGGTAGCCGCATTCAGTCCTATAAGACCATCCGAGCCGTATAGAACATCCATTCTTTGATCGCAGTTGATATTTCCCGGCGCATCTTCCAGTATATATGCACCGAAAAGATTCAGCGAAAGCCCGGCCCCCAACACACCACCAAGCAACTTTACATATACGCCATTATAGATCTGCGCCGGCGTAACTGTCAGTTCCACATTGCCGGTACCGCTTAATACATTGGCAAGATCAACACTGGTATAGATCGCTGTAGGAGCAGTAGCATAAGCCCCGCTACTGTATAAAATATTGTTGTTGTCTGCAAGCCCGGTAAAAGACCCTATCTCTATACCATTGACAAGTCCCAGCAAACCTGCGGGCATACTGAACTTAATGGTCACCGGGGTATTCGCTGGAATATCCCGTGGGGTAGTTCCATTCGTAGTAAACTGTAAGAACTGGGTGGTGTTGATAAGCCCTAACGCCGAGAGCGTTACAGATAAGGTGGAATAGGTTGCAGGATCATTATCGGCAGCCGCAGCAGCCGAAGTAAGCGTACCACGCAATCCCAGCAGCGCTCTTCCTTCTTTTTGCATATCAGCATAACGCCTCACCTTCCGGGTACATTGAGCCGATACAGTATTAACAATAAAAGACAGGAGAAAAACCAACAGTAAGTTTAAAACGACGAATCCGCCACTGATTACAGGGGAGCCATGTTTTCGATTTGTATTAATATGTGCACACGCCGGTACTGGAGACGGTGTCTGCATAGATTAATTGGATTTAGGGTGACAGATTAAAACTTACAAGGATAATGAACTGTAAAACACGATAAAAAAAATCATAATAACTCTTGCCTGCACAAAAGGAACGAAAATGACAAAAGAGGCTCATTCGTGAACAGAATGAACAAAATGCACAGCGATATTATAAATTATTTCAAACCAACGAGATAGGCTTATGAGCCCTTAACATCTCTCTTTTGTGAGGAGGACCCTGGATTTTTTCTACTGTAAAACCGGCAGCCTGCATTGCCTTGCGCACAATACTTTTACTACAGTAGGTAAGCAGGATACCACTAGGTTCAAGATAACCGATCAGCTGCGAAAAGATCTCTTCTGTCCACAGTTCGGGCTGGGCCCTGGGGGCAAAGGCATCGTAATAAATGATGTGAAACCGGTGGTCTGTTTGCAGGTCCTGCAAAGCAGCGTGCGACTTATGCAAGGTAAAATAAGGTGTCAGCGACAGGTCTTCGTTCCAGGCGCTACTATGAAGCTGTTCCAGGTAAGGAGCCAGACTGGCATCATTCAACTGATCGGCGTAGTTCAGTCCGTCAGCTTCTTCAGCAGTGAGGGGATATTGCTCTACCGACTGGTAAAATACCGGCTGTTCAGTGAGGCGGGCTTGCTGCAGTGTAAGCAAGGCATTTAAACCGGTGCCGAATCCCATTTCCAGGATACGGACAGCTTGTTCAGGCGCTTCGGCTACCTGGGGTTGCTGTAACCAGTATTTCCAGCCGGAAATAATGAATACCCACATACTTTCCTGTATGGCACCATAAACACTGTGAAAAGTAACGTCCAATGAGGGAATGGAAATCGTATGCGATCCGTCGCGTGTTATCTGCTTGCTCCTTTTCATCGGAGCAAAGATCGGAAATAGAACTATCTTAGAATATATGGACTACATCACCCACCTTCAAAAAGATAAAAAGCTGGCCCGCATACTTATAGCGCCCATTGAAGCGCCTGTTGTCCGCAGGAATATACCACTGCGACTGATGGCCAGCATCATGAGCCAGCAGTTAAGCACCAAAGTCGCGAAAGTCATCTACCACAGGTTCCTGTTGTTATACAAGGGTAAAGAACCCAGCTGCAAACAAGTGCTGGCTACCGATCCGGGTGTATTACGCAGCATAGGTCTCAGCAACGCCAAAGTTCAGTATGTATTGAACGTGGCCACGTTCTTTATCACCGAAAAGCTGACCGATAAAAAGCTGGCTTCCCTCAACAATGACGAACTCATTACCTTACTTACGCAGATAAAAGGAGTAGGCAGATGGACAGTAGAAATGCTCCTGATGTTCTCACTGGGCCGCGAAGATGTATTTGCCGTTGACGACCTGGGCATCCAGCAGGCTATGATTCATCTCTATAAACTGGATAATACTGATAAGAAAGCCCTGCGCCTGAAGATGCTCAGGATCTCAGATAAATGGCAGCCTTACCGCTCGTACGCCTGCCGCCATCTCTGGCAATGGAAAGATACGCCGGCCCCTACAGCTTAGTAACTACCACATGCTCCACTAAACGGGTGTCGGAATTTACCTGGAACGTTTGTGCAAATTCGCGTGAAGCAGTTCTGATCACGAACGTTGGCAGGGCATCCTGCTCATCAAGCAACAGTTTTACCTTTTTGGAGAACTGGGTTTCGTTGAATACGCCTTCGTAAAGGACCTCATCCGAATCGTTCTTCACTACCAGGGTGAACTTCTCACCAGTAGGATTGGCGTAATTAACAGAAAACCAAACATTGCCATCTTCTGTTCCAAGATACTTCACGTACGATTTCTTTTCTTTCGCCTGTACGGAATCAATACCGGAATCAGCGGCTTTGGTTACAAGAGGAGTCACTACTAAAGCACCGAAAACCAGACCGGATGCTACTAAAGCTTTTCTAAAAGTCCCACGCATAATTTGTTTCATAAAATGAAATTTAATAGTCAACTAACAATCGGCTACAATCATTTGATTTTAAAAAGACAAGCGGGACAAACAAAGCGTTAGGTTAGCTGCCAACAAGCATCGCAGGAGATTGGACCCTGTTATTTCCCCGGAGCAGTAGATTTCATATACCGGGTTATTTACAGGCACAAAACTACGCAAAGCCATCAATAATAGCAAGCAATGAAACAATTAATTAACAAACGAACAAACATTCATGTCGTTTGTACCCTTAATTAACAGCAATTAAATATATAGTTATTTATTCAATATCTTCCACAGGTGATCTTTCAGCGGCATAAGCCCCTGTTGTGTTACAGATGAAATAAAGAGGTGTGGAATATTCTGGGGAAGCTCTGCCGCAATGGCTTCTTTCAATTCATCATCAAGCATATCGGATTTACTGATAGCGATAACAAATTCCTTCTGCAGCAATTCAGGATTATATTGTTCCAGCTCACTTACAAGTATTTCAAATTCTTTGCGGTGATCGGCACTATCTGCAGGGATCAGGAAAAGCAGCGCAGCATTCCTTTCTATATGCCTGAGGAAACGATGTCCTAAACCACGGCCTTCTGCCGCCCCTTCAATAATACCGGGTAAGTCGGCAATACAGAATGATCTGCCATCGCGATAGGCTACCATGCCCAGCTGGGGAGTAAGCGTAGTAAACGCGTAGTCCGCGATCTTGGGTTTAGCGGCTGTGATAACAGAAAGCAGTGTAGATTTACCCGCATTGGGGAAACCAACCAGCCCTACATCGGCAAGCACCTTCAGTTCCAGCGTTTTCCAGCCTTCTATGCCCGGTTCGCCGGGTTGTGCATGTTCGGGCGCCTGGTTGGTAGGTGTTGCAAAATTGGAGTTACCCAAGCCGCCACGGCCACCTGGCATCCATATCTCTACCTGGCCATCTTCCAGGATCTCAAGTTCCTGTTCACCGGTTTCTTCATCACGGGCTATGGTTCCCAATGGAACTTCGATGATGATATCTTCTCCGTCGCGGCCGGTTGAATTGTTTTTACTGCCGCTTTCACCGTTTTCGGCCAATACATTCTTGAAATAACGCAAATGCAGTAAGGTCCAGAGCTGTGCATTTCCTCTCAGGATAATATGTCCGCCCCTGCCGCCATCACCACCATCAGGGCCGCCCATTGCTGTAAGTTTATTACGCATAAAGTGCCGGCTACCTGCTCCACCGTGCCCGCTGCGGGCAAAAATCCTGATATAATCAATAAAGTTAGACCGTTCCATCGCGCAAATATCGGTTAGAACTTTGCAAATGCCTAGTGCTTATTATGATTCCAGCTTTTATAATCTGCCTCCTGCACAGTTCCGCCAGCCGCAGGCTCCCTTAAAGGTTCACAGGGCTGCCAGTGTTCCGCCATTTCCGCGGGAAGCGCCTGGTACAGCCGGGTGCCTTCCGTTTTCCACGTGATCATCTCATCACTCACCGCTTTAATGCGTTTTGCAGGGTTACCTGCCACCAGGCTGCGGCGGGCATAATGTTCCCCCGCTTTTACAAAACTCAGCGCTCCAACAATACACTCCTCTTCCAATACAACATTATCCATGATCACGGCATTCATTCCTATAAGACAGTTCCTGCCAATACGCGCACCATGGATCACCGCACCATGGCCAATATGTGCAGCCGCCTCCAACACCACCGTTATCCCCGGGAACATATGAATAGTGCAATTTTCCTGCACATTACATCCATCTTCAATAATAATAGCCCCCCAATCGCCACGGATAGCAGCGCCAGGCCCGATATAAACATTCTTCCCAATGGTCACATTACCCGTAACAGCGGCCTGCGGATGTACAAATGAAGATTCATGTACAACCGGCGTCCACCCTTTAAATGCATAGATCATATCAGCTCTGTTGAAATATCAATTCAAATTGTTCATGAAGCACCTCCCGGAGCAGTAATACTAATCCTCTATGGTGCATCGTATCCTAAACAAGCAGGGTTACTCCCCTTTGAATACCGGCGCCCTTTTGTCGATAAACGCCTGCACACCTTCTTTGAAATCATGGGTATGCGCAGCCTTCTGCTGCAGGGTATCTTCCAATTGCAGCTGTAATTCCAGCGTATTGGCAGCCGCAGCGTTCAACGCCATTTTAGTATAGGCTAAACCGGCAGTAGGCATTTGTGCTAATGTTTGCGCTATCTGAACAGAATGGCTTTGAAATGCCTCTTCCGGTATCACCTGGTAGATCATGCCCATACGCTCTGCTTCCGCGGCACTTATTTTATCACCCAGCATCATCAGCGCACTTGCTTTCTGAAAACCAATAAGACGGGGAAGAAAATAGGTCCCGCCGCTATCGGGAATAAGCCCTATTTTCGAAAAAGCCTGCACAAAAGAAGCCTTTTCCGAAGCTACTACTATATCGCAGGCAAGCGCAATATTGGCGCCCGCACCAGCCGCCACACCATTTACCGCAGCAATAACCGGCTTGGGCAGATTACGGATCCGCGTTATCAACGGGTTATAATGTTCCGATAAGATCCTTTCCATCCCGGGGCCCTGCGGATCAACCACCTCTGCCAGATCCTGCCCGGCACAGAATCCCTTGCCGGCACCGGTTATATAAACTGCACGAACGGCCTTATCGGCACAATCGTCCAGCGCCGCCTGTAAGGCCAGCGCCATTTCACGGTTAAAGGAATTGAGTTTATCAGGACGATTTAATGTTATCATCGCCACGCCGTTTTCTACGGCAAAGAGTATGGAAGAAGATGCTGGCATAATGCAATGGTTATGTATTCATATACAACCTGCACGAATGATGCCGGTTGTGTATTAAAGATACGTTTTAAATAAATGGTGGATAGTAGCAGGCGAACAACTGAAGGCCCTGGCTTTTTAGTGGCATTTAAAGTAATCGAAAGGCTCAAGACAATCGTCGCATTGATAAAGGGATTTGCAGGACGTAGCGCCGAAACGGCTGACAAGGTGCGTATTATGGGAATTACACCTGGGACAGGGTACTCCCGCCTCAGAGAAAAGCCCGGTGCTTAATTCATGATGGGCTGCATATTGCGGAGGAGCAATACCATAGGCTTTCAGTTTATTACGGCCCGCCTCCGTCATCCAGTCGGTTGTCCATGCAGGAGAGAGTACCGTATTTACCTGAATATCATTGTAACCGTGTTCCAGTAAAACCATTCTTATCTGCATTTTAATGGTATCCATGGCAGGACAGCCGCTATAAGTAGGAGTAATGGTCACAACCACTTCGCCCTCTCCCGTCACTTCTACCTGGCGCACAACACCAAGATCCAGGATGGTGAGCACAGGAACCTCCGGATCGCAAACTTCCTGTAATAAGGCCCAAACCTGTTCCTCCTGGTTATCGCGCACCGGCATCATAGACTTCTTCATTGGTTGGGTTTATTATTATAATGGTTTTGTACTTTACCATGATGACCGGCATTCATAGCCTGGATAGTAACAATTCATTATCTGACCATCTACCATTCGCTGCCCGGATAAGCTCTTTGCAGGAATTGCATTTCAGCAAGAATGTATCCCAGGTATTCTGTATGCCTGCCCTCTTTCCCACCTGACTGATGCCAGGAGGCAAAAGCCGGCATATCCAATGTAGCCTCTTCAAAAACAACTGCAACCCTTGTCATCCAGTCTTCTTTCAACGAAGCATAATCAACAGCATAGCCCGCCACGGAACTGGCTTCCATGCCGCAAGCACCTGCTGCAACGTCCTCCATCACGCCTGTTTCCCTTTCCCAGGAAGCAGACTGGAACAACTCGCCGGTAAAAGGCCAGAGTTCCGAAATCGCTTTTAGAATGCGGCGGCGGCTTTCTTCCGTTCCATCACCAAGACGTATCACCCACTCACTGCTCCATTTTACATGGTATGCCACTTCTTTTAAACTCTTCGCTGCAATAGCAGCCAATTCACTGTCGCGGCTATATTGCAGCTTTTCATATAGCAACAGCTGGAACACACTCATAAAAAACTGGCGCGTAATGGTCACAGCCCAATCACCATTCGGTTGCTCCACCAGCAAACAGTTGCTGAAGTCTGTAACATCGCGCAAATATGCCAGGCTATCTTCAGTGACAGGTTCGCCGGGAGCAAGCGTCCCTCTTACCTGTAAAAGCCATTCAGCCCCGGCATCTTCGTAAGTATTGATAAGTGTTGCCGCATGCTGGTATAACATACGGGCCTGCCCAATAAGGTCCAGGGCTATATTAGACATGGCAATATCCTGCTCCAGTACAGGACCATGCCCGCACCATTCGCTGTTGCGATGGCCCAGTATCAGTGCATTATCTGCCAGGTGAATTAAATATGAGATCCTTTGCTGCATCGTTAGCCTTATTTATCGTTACCGTTTTTAATATCCTGTACAAACACAATCAAAACCTACATGTGTTTCAACTCATCGGGGAGATCGTAAAAAGTAGGATGACGATATGCTTTGTCATTGGCAGGATCAAAGAAAGCACCCGATTCATCGGGATTGGATGCATGTATGTATTTGCTTTCCACCACCCATATACTTACGCCCTCCATACGGCGGGTGTACACGTCCCTGGCATTTTCAAGCGCCATCTGCGCATCGGCAGCGTGTAAACTTCCTGCATGTTTATGGTCAAGCCCCTGCCTGCTCCTGATAAAGACCTCCCATAACGGCCATTGACTTTCATTTTCTTTTTCCGGCATATCGCAATACGTATAGTAGTTAAGAATATTAAGCAGCACTGGTAGCCATGCGTTGCTTTCGTTTGGCCGCATGCGCCGAAGCTGCGTCCCTTACCCATTGCCCTTCGTCCCAGGCATTGCGGCGCGCATCGAGCCGCTGCTTGTTACAGGGACCGTTACCGCTGACAACCTCCCAGAATTCCTTCCAGTTGATCTCACCAAAATCGTAGTGGCCTGTTGCTTCATTCCATTTAAGATCAGGATCAGGCAGCGTACAGCCCAGTATCTTCACCTGCTCTGCACAGATGTCAACAAACTTCTGCCTCAATTCATCATTGGAAAAACGTTTGATCTTCCACTTCATGCTTTGGGCAGAATGAGGAGACGCATCGTCGCTGGGTCCAAACATCATTACACTCGGCCACCACCAGCGGTTAATTGCCTCCTGGAGCATACGTTTCTGGGCAGGACTTCCTTTCGACAATACCAGCAGGCTTTCAAAACCCTGGCGCTGGTGAAAACTTTCTTCCTTGCAAACCCTTACCATAGCCCGGGCATAAGGTCCATAGCTGTTGCGGCAAAGCGGCACCTGGTTCATAATGGCTGCGCCGTCTACCAGCCAACCAACAGCGCCAATATCGGCCCATGTTAACGTGGGATAATTAAAAATGGAAGAGTATTTGGCTTTACCGCTATGCAGCTGATCATACATTTCATCGCGGCTGATGCCCAGCGTTTCTGCCGCAGCATACAGGTATAAGCCATGCCCCGCCTCATCCTGCACCTTAGCCAGCAGAATAGCCTTACGCTTCAGCGAGGGCGCCCGGGTGATCCAGTTGCCTTCCGGCAGCATACCTATTATTTCGCTATGGGCATGCTGGCTTATCTGCCTGATAAGCGTTTGCCGGTAAGCCTCGGGCATCCAGTCCTTAGGCTCTATCCTTATCTCATTATCGATCTTATCCTGGAATACCTCTTCCAAAGTAAGCGTTGCAGCCATAGCCATATCTACCTGTTTGCTGTAAATATACAGCTTTTCGCCCACCCGCTAACTATCGTTAGTTTAAGTACCTCGCAGGTTAACACAAAAAAGGGCTGCCCTTTCTTTTGGAGCAGCCCCGGAGAACAAAACCTTATGGCAATCTATTTCCAATTGAACAACGAAAGCGCCGCTCCCAGTTGTAATTGCCTTGATTTCCAGTCATGCCGCCCATCAATCCCGTTCACATCAGAAAAGCCCTGGGTATAACGTCCGTAGATCCTGAATTTTTCAAGTGTGAGGGTAACACCCGCAGCCACTCCAAGATCTGTTTTCGTAAATGCGTCGCGGCCGTTTTTCAGCAGGTTATCATCTTCAAAAACCAGCCAGTTAAACTGCGGGCCAGCCTGAAAAGATATTACGCTGCTGAGTTTATAACTCAATAACACTGGTACGCTTATATAACTCAGCTTAATATCCTTGTCCGAAGAAGCCACCCCTTCATTTACATAATAGGTCATGAAGTTGTCGGCACGCTCTGTACTGCGATGAGAAAAATAAAGCTCGGGATTTACACTCCATTTCTTTCCCAATGCTATTTCTGAGAAAGCACCCACATCAATTCCCTGCTGCAAAGAGCTGTTCATCCCATTACCGGAATTTGCCGACATGTTAATTCCGGCTTTGATCCCAAGATTAATTTTCTGTGCACCTGCAGCCGTTGTTACCATAATAGCAGCCATCAATAAGATCCATTTGCAGTTCATCTCTTACAAATTTTAAGGGTGATAAAATCAGGAAGCAATAATAATGGCAACAACCGTTATGATTTAGTTATTATAGATCAGAAGGGTAAATATATCTGCCAACCGCAAAACTGTTGCAGTAAAAGGGGGGTTAAAGCCAGCCAAACAGGCCTGAACTTTCTATGCCTACGTAAATTCCGTCTTCACGCTGTTCTACCGCATATACTTTCAGGTAATAACCTTCTCCGCTGGTATTTCTGCCGTTTTTTAGGCTGAACTTATAGCGATGCAAGGGACAAACGATATTGCCGGCGGCATCAACAAAGCCGTCGGCCATTACGCCACTGGCATGCGGGCATTTAAAAGCGGTTGCAAAAATGGCGTCCTGGAACAATACCAGGGTAAGCTTTTTACCCGCCACCTCTGCAACGCACATATTATTCGATTGCCAGCTAAAGTCGGCCACAGCATCGGCCAGTTTATGCCAGTTGATCTTTTTGCTCATTTAGGAAACTAAAAGTATACGGTTTTATAGGGATACCGCTGTTTATACATATCCCGCACCTTCGTAAGAATGAATGTACGCAAAGCGTCTATATTCAAACGTTCGGTAGCCGATATAAATATGCAGTTACCTTCGGTGATATTGTCCCATTTTTCCCTCAGATCACGCAGGATCTCTTCTTTCACATCATCTTCAAGCCAGCTATCGAAATACTTCTCTTCATACAGGTCCATTTTATTGAACACGGTAAGAACAGGTTTGTCGAAAGCCTTCAGTTCCTGCAGCGTTTTATTTACCACACCAATATGCTCCTCATGCTGGGGGTGTGCAATATCAACCACATGGATCAGGATATCGGCCTCCCGTACCTCATCGAGAGTGCTCTTAAAACTTTCCACCAGGTGATGCGGCAGCTTACGGATAAAACCAACCGTATCGCTCAACAAGAACGGCGTGTTTTCAAACACTACTTTACGGGTGGTGGTATCGAGGGTAGCAAATAATTTATTCTCCGCAAATACTTCGCTTTTACTGATCAGGTTCATGATGGTGCTTTTACCTACGTTGGTGTATCCCACCAGCGACACCCTGATGAGTTCGCCACGTTCTTTACGCTGTGTAAAAGCCTGTTTATCTATTTCTGCCAGGCGTTTGCGCAACAATGAGATCTTGTCTTTTACGATCCTGCGGTCGGTTTCTATCTCCGTTTCCCCCGGTCCCCTGGTACCAATACCACCACCCTGGCGTTCCAGGTGTTTCCACATACCTTTCAGGCGGGGTAACAGGTATTGATACTGCGCCAGCTCTACCTGAACCTTGGCCTGTGCCGTCCTTGCCCTGCGGGCAAAAATGTCGAGGATAAGGTCGCTTCTGTCAATGGTTTTTACACCCAGTTCTTTTTCTATATTAATGATCTGAGATCCTGTAAGCTCATCATCGAAAATGACCAGGTCTATATCTTTACCCTGTACAAATAACTTGATCTGTTCCAGTTTACCCTTCCCTACAAAAGTGCGGCTATCGGGATGTGGCAGCCGCTGGGTAAACGTTTTTACCGAATTAGCTCCGGCAGTTTCCGCCAGAAATGCCAGCTCATCGAGGTATTCCTGAACCTGCTCCTCCGTTTGGTCCTTTTGTATAAGACCTACGAGAACAGCCTTTTCTTCACTTTTTATTTTCTGTTGCTTCTCTATCAAATGACTCTGTTTTTATCAAACCTACATGAAATTTTTCGATCCTCACTCCTACGCAAAGAATGAACGAAAAATTGCATGGGTACTCCTCCTGACCATAAAAAACATTATTTACAAGAGAAAAAAATGGCTGGCAAGGAAATCCTTACCAGCCACGACCTATATTATCAAAATATCTTATAACCCGGTTAAAGTAAGACCTATGTTAAAAGGATTGATCGCTGGCCCTGCCCCGCTCTTCAGCAGGGAAGTGAACTGGTAAGAGCCTGAAAGAGCGATATGCCCCAGCCCTATACGCCCGATCGCAGCTAAACGGGTGCTGTTAAAGAACCTTTTGTCGTATTCTTTCCTGATATAACCGCTGCCGTAAAGCGACTGCCCTGAACTGTTCTGGTAGTTTTTACCCTTGGTATAGGCTTTCAGCAGGAAACCCGCTTTAACACCAAAAGAAGCTTTAAACCCTTTGTCGGGATTCTCGGGATGCTGAGCATACCTGATTTCAAGCGGTACGTCAACATAGATCGTCGTCAGCTTAAACTTATTGAACCTGTCGCCACCGGAAGACCTGTCCGAGAAAGAAAGGGTAGAGCCGGTTCCGCTGATATTTACTATTTTATCTTTGAAAAAGATATTATCAGCACCTATACCCGCACCTATGCCAAGACTGAAATGCGGATCGCTTTTAAAGGGCTTATCCAGCATGAAATAGAAGTTGAAAAACCTGGAAAAACCTCCTGGTTTAGCACTATCCGGAACGTTACCAGCCCATCCGGCAACACCATACTGAAGCACGAGGTGATCATTGGGCCTGTTGCTGAGATCCAGTTTCTTAGGCTTTCCAATCGTATTCGTTAGCGAATCCTGTGCTTTTGCAGAACCTATAGTAGCTAATACCAAGATCGCTGCAATTACTTTATTCATCATGCAGTTTTTGTTATATCGGGCAAAAATAAAAGAATTGATGCCACGCAAGTGGTTAAAAATAAGCCAAAACAGCCTATCGCGGCAAAAATACAGCGCCAGCTTATTCGAAATTTCAAGTTTCAGAAAAAGTGTATTAACTTACTCTCACTCTGAGGAAAAAGCGGACAAGTTAACCTACGTATATCAGCTCTTAACATAAGCTATGAAGATATTAATCGCAGAAGACGAACAAGTTACTCTATTAACCCTGGAACAATGTCTAAAAACGGAGGGCTACGATGTTATAACCGCTCAGGACGGCAGGGAAGCCTTAAATAAGCTGGAAAATGAACTCCCCGACCTTATTCTTACCGACATTATGATGCCGTTTACCTCCGGGCTGGAACTGATAGGTATCCTTAAATCATCTGCCAAAAGCGGTATCCCCATCATCGTTCTATCGGCAATCGACGAAGAATCAACCGTTATGCAGGCATTTCGTCTTGGAGCAGACGATTTTGTGACCAAACCTTTTCATCCCAGAGAGCTGTTGTTAAGGGTAAAGCGTTTTCTACAGCTGCACAGCCCTGTAAACAGTTAAACTGTAACCAGGCTGTTACGGATGGCATAAAGCACCAACCCTACACGAGAAGCAATTTCAAGCTTCTCGAACATATTACTGCGTAATCCCTCAACCGCCCTCGGTGTAATGCCCATTTCGTCTGCAATCTCCTTGTAGGATTTTTCCGTGCAACATAGCCTGAGAAAAGCAACTTCCTTGTCAGACAATTTCATTTCCCCTTCATCTTCATCCGATTTTATAGCCAGGTGCACCAGCTTGCCGGTGATCAGTTCGTTCATATAAAACCCGCGATTGGCTACCTCATGCAAGGCGGCGCTTAACACCCCCGGTTTGCTGTCTTTCAGGATATATCCCTGCGCACCATTGCGTAACATCCTGATGATGGCCGCATCATTATCCATCATAGACAAGACCAGTACTTTGACCTGCGGATGGTGGCGGCGGATCCATTTGGCGGTTTCAAAACCATCCATTTCAGGCATTGTGATATCAAGCAGCACTACGTCGGGAAGACCATGGATCTCAACCTGTTGAATAAAGTGTTTTCCGTTATCTGCTTCAAAGATGACCTCAAAATCGCCAAAGCCTGCAATAACTGCCGCCAGCCCATTCCTTAGCAATACATGATCGTCAACGAGTGCAACTTTTGTCATACAGTAAATGTATTTAATAGCGGTTGTATGGCAATGACAATCTTAGTTCCCTGTTGCGGAGCGGTACAGATAGTAACACTCCCATTAATATCACGGGCGCGCTGCTGCATATTTTTGAGTCCAATGCCCGTTTTCCCCTCTTCCAGTTTATCGAGTTCAAAACCAATTCCATTGTCTTTAACTGTAATAAGGGCAGCATTTTCGGTGTTTTCAAGACTGACGCTGATAAGACTCGCTTTGGCATGTTTCAGGATATTATTCAATACTTCCTGGATCATACGGAAAACAACGATCACCTGCCTGTCGTCAAGCGCCAGCTCCAGGTCGTCGCCAATAAGCTCAGTTTTAACGGTAACAGCTTTTTCAATGAGGGTAAGCTCATGGGCTATAGCAGCCTGAAGCCCGAGATCGGTGATTTTTTCACCATTGAGACTTTTGCTCAGGTCTCTCAGGTCGGTAATGGCTTTACTGAGCAGGTTTTCGGTGATGGCAAGTTTGTCTTCGAAATTTTGAACGTTAATCGTATTCAGGTTTAGTTTGGCAAGGCTTAGCGCCTGCCCAATGTTATCGTGAATTTCCTGGCTGATGTTACGGAAGGTTTGTTCCTGTATTTCGAGCTGGGATTTTAAAAGAGTGCTTTCAAATTTAGAATGCAGGTTATCAATGTCTTTCATGTGCACGATTCTACGACGATAGGACTGAATCATGAATAAATAGAAGAAGATTACAAAAAACAGCAGTAGCGCTGAGGCTACGATAATGATGGGTGCTGCGACGAAGAACGGCGGGGAGGTCGATTGTAACATGATAAACCTACTATAAAAAAGGCAAATTTAAGAATATATGTAACATTCATCAGCCTCCATACAAAGCGTGCCTGGTCGGGGATACCGAGCAGCATATACACTTTATATGAGATTAACGCCAACGTACTTAATGCGCAGCTCACCAGGAAAGCGCTTACAAACCAGAAAACAGGAAGCCGTTGAAAGTGGAGGATATCATCACTTTTAGAAAGCTGGAGCATATAATACATCGACAGCAACAGAATGGTAAGGTTGCCAACGGTAACGCCATTACCATTGAAAGCTGTAAAAAAAGGCTCCCAAAGTGCTATATTGATCAATTCAAAGATGGTGTATCCCCCTGCTACGAAGTAAAAAACCGATTGTTTTTTACGCAATATCAGAATAAGCAGGTAGTAGGTAACCGATACCAGTTCTGCCCAATGAATAATATGATATAAATATAGGTTACTTATGTAGTGGTATCCCATATAACCACAGATGCCATATATAACTGTGTTGAACAGCAGGTAAAAAAACAGGAACCATTTATGGTAGTCTCCTATTTTTTTACGCTGGAACAGGTAAATAATCAAGGTGAGCAACGGCATATAGGTGTCGCTAAATCTTAGCAGGTGTTTTAACATAAATTAGTCTCCGCTATTTAAGGCATTATCAGGCCCGCACATAGCGGGACAGGGTTCAGGATCACCGATCCCCGGATCATCCGGAAATTCATCTTCTCCACCACCATTTTTTGCTGCAATTGAAACACTGCCGGAGCGTGCTGCAGAAAGATCAGATGGGTCGCCGATGAAAGGAGGAATACCGAAGTCGCAATGCATGCCGTTGATAAGCTGTGTGCCTACGATCGTGATGGTAGGAACCATAATGTCTTCAACTGTTTTGCAGCCGATGTAAATGCGGAGGCCGTCGAGACCGCCATTTTGCGCCATCAGTGCATCTAAAGATGCTTTGCTGAGCGTGTAAGCCCTTGGCGTGGTAGGAGGCAGGTTCTTGATATGTGCCCTGAAGGCAGCAATCTCCTGCTTTGCCGTCCACCATTTGTTTTTACGCATAGTAGTCGTTTTTTGGGGTTGTACATTGTTTACTACGCTGGCAAAATAAAAGCAGAAATCCCGAACATCAGCAGTGATTTTTCACGGGTTTGAAGTGTGATTTTCCACACCTGCCATTGTGGTTTTCACCGTGATAACCACAATATTGTACCTTTGGCCCCATTATGAGTACCAAGCTTAGCCAATTGGCAGAAACATTGATCGGTTCTGAAATAGTAAGACTCGGCAATGAAATAAACGAACGTATCCGCCAGGGTGAGAAGATCTACAACTATACCATCGGCGATTTTGACCCCTCTATTTTTCCTATTCCGGCCGAACTGGAACAGCTTATTACAAGCGGTTACCAGCAGCGCCATACGAATTACCCGCCGGCCGACGGCGTACCTGAACTGAGGGCTGCCGTATCAAAATTTCTGAAAGAATGGGAAGGACTGGATTACAATACCAATGAAATTTTGATCGCAGCAGGCGGCCGTCCTTTAATTTACACCATCTTCAGAACACTGGTAAACGCCGGCGATAAAGTGATTTACGCTGTTCCTTCCTGGAACAACAATCACTATACGCATCTTACCAATGCCGAACATTGTGTCATTGAAACCACCCCGGAACATAATTTCATGCCTACGGCGGCAGCTATCGCCCCTCATATTAAAGGAGCGGCCTTATTATGCCTGTGTACGCCGCAGAATCCAACAGGAACAACCCTGCCGGAAGAAGAGCTGCGTAAGATCTGTGAACTCGTGATCGCCGAAAACAACAGCCGTGCAGCGGATGAGAAGAAATTATATGTTTTATACGACCAGATGTACTGGACGCTCACTTATGGCAGCATCAAACACTGCGATCCCATTACGGTAAATCCTGCGATGAAAGAATATACCGTTTTTGTAGATGGTATTTCCAAAGCTTTCGCAGCAACAGGTGTACGTGTAGGCTGGTCTATGGGACCCGCACCGGTTATAGCGCGAATGAAAGCCCTGCTGAGCCATCTTGGCGCCTGGAGCCCTACTGCTGAACAAAAAGCCACTGCCGCCTATCTTTTGCAGAAAACGGCTATCGAACAATACCTGCAACATTATAAGGCAGAACTGGAAGAACGGTTAACCGCCATTTACAAAGGATTTGCTGCACTTAAGGCAAAAGGTTATGCTGTAGACGCCATCGCACCGCAGGCAGCTATTTATCTCACCATCCAGCTTAATCTTGCCGGAAGATCGAATAATGGCCGGTTATTGGAAGATCAGGCGGCCGTTACAAGCTATATCCTGGATAAAGCAAAGCTGGCTGTAGTTCCCTTTTATGCATTCGGCGCCAGCAAACAGTCGCCATGGTATCGTTTAAGCGTAGGAACCTGTAAGAAAGAAGATATCCCGGCTATGTTAGCGGGGCTGGAAGCAGCGCTGGAAGAATTGAAATAATACAGCAATACTGCCCGGCAGGAGAGCACATTATAATAGCCATAAAGCGGGTGACCGTTTTATGGCTATTTGTTTTTAATTCTTATTGCAGATAAACACGAATGGTTTGGCCAATGATCGTTTTACGATCTGGCGTTTTACCTGATCAGGTGTGCTAAAGATCTTGTGTTTGGGAAAATGAATGATCTCATTCGCAATGCTGAATGCATCGATACTTTCTACATGTACCAGAAGTTCGTTCAGCATTTCAATTTCAGTTTCCTGTGCACCCGGATCATGGGTATTACTTTTTGTCAGCACCAGCAAGTCCCTGTTTGGGGTATTCATACACACGTTGTTTTCAAAATATCGGATTAATAACTATTCAATTTTCGCTAGCCTACAATGCCCCTTCTGGGAGGACAGCCGCAGCCATGTTTTTTGGACGCACCGCATGATGCCATCAGTACGCTCAATAATAACAATAAAAAAATACTTTGGTTTATCTTACGCCTCATAATATGTATTTCTAAATTAAGTCTTTTCTCTGCTTTGATGAAAAAAAATAACAAGGGGACGGCGCTGGTTGCCCCTCTCGATTGGGGGCTGGGTCATACCACACGCTGTATACCTGTGATTAAACTATTGCAACAGAATGGTTATAAGGTAATTGTAGCTGGAGAAAAGCGACAGGTGCAATTGCTGCAGCAGGAATTTCCCGATCTTTTTGCGCTTGATTTACCAGGATACCGGATCCGTTACACGCAATATAAACGATTACTTCCACTTAAAATTTTATGGCAACTGCCTAAAATTCTACGGGCCATAAACCAGGAACATAAGTGGCTGAAAAAGACAATAGTTGCACATAACATACAGCTGGTAGTTTCCGATAACCGCTTTGGCTTATGGAGTTCCGGCTGCACCTGTGTGTTTATGACGCACCAGTTGGCTATTCAAATGCCTTTCAACTGGTTAGGCCGTATCACCCAACGTCTTAACTACCAGTTTATCAATCGCTACGCTGCTTGCTGGGTGCCCGATATGGCTTCAGCAGGCGTGAACCTGGCGGGAGCGCTCTCGCATCCCTCTCTCCTGCCGCGTATACCGGTTCGTTATATCGGCCCGTTGAGCCGCATACAACCTGTTAATGCAAACAATAATGAACCTTATAAATACAAATGGCTATTTGTGTTATCCGGCCCCGAACCCCAACGCAGCCTGCTCGAACAAAAACTACTTGCCGCAGCAGCCATACTACAGGAGCCGGCATTACTCTTAAGAGCTTTGCCCGGAGATACGGCTTTACCCAACGCCCCATCGAATTGCACCGTAGAGAATCACCTGCCCGGTAATGCCATGGCACAGGCGTTTGCCGACAGCGAATTCGTGGTAAGCCGCTCTGGCTATACTACCGTGATGGAATTATTGACTTTGAAAAAAAAATCGGTGCTGATTCCCACACCAGGACAAACCGAGCAGGAATACCTTGCCGGACATCTGCTTCGCCAGCAGTGGTGCTATAGCTGTGACCAGGATGACGATATTACCTTACATCTTAAAAAAGTAAACCGCTTTGCCTACATCGAACCGGAAGACTTTAAGAGTAATCTGCAGGAAGCGCTTGATCAACTGAACATGCCGGAACTTAACACGCACGGGCAGTAATAATAACGGCAGCATACATGTTCCCCGCCATAAGGCTACAAGTTTGAAATTCGGAAGACACAGCGGATTTCCCGTTTTTGCTTTAACATTCAGACAAAGCAATAAAAACTGCTACAGCACATTCTTGGGATAATCGAAAAAGAGAAAAGACTTAGCAGCTGTTTTAAAATCCTGCCAGCGTTCTGTTGCTACTTCTACCGCAAAAACAGCACAGGTGGGCATATTATCCAGGCGCACCTGGGTTAACCCGTTCACAAATTCGGTGATACCAGGATTGTGTGCACACATGATCACCGTTTGCAATTGATCGTCAAGTTGGACAATAAGCTCATCGAAAGTTTGAGGGGGGGCATGGTACAAACGAGGTTCACGCACTATTGCAGCCGATTTTAGACCATAAGCTTCCGCAAAATAACCAGCTGTTGTCATGGTGCGTTTGGCTGCACTCGACACAATGGCATCTACCTGCGGCAGGCGTTCTTTTAAACGCATTGCCATCACCGGCGCATCACGAACTCCTCTGTCGTTCAACGGACGGTCAAAGTCGGTTTCAACACCTGAACTCCAGCTGCTTTTAGCATGACGGATGAGGATCAGCTTTTTCATAATATCGGCTATTTTACCTGGCTATTCCAGCAAGGATTATTCCCATTAATAGCCCCTCACGTTCTTACCATCCATATAGTTGATGAACGCTTTGTTCACTACACGGTTACCACCAGGTGTGGGATAGTTACCGGTAAAGTACCAGTCGCCCAGGTTGGTGGGACAACTATCATGCAAATCTTCAATGGTCTGGTAAATCACCTGAACGGGAATAGACACGTCGGAAGGAGTAATCAGTTCTGCTATTTTTACCGAGATCTCTTCAGGTGTAAAAGGCTGGAAGACCTTCCTCACCACGTTTTCGGTATGCAGTTGGTTGGTACGCTGTAATTCCTTGCAGCGGTCGTAAATATCGGTCAGGGATTGTTCCATGCCTCTCTCCTTCAGCAGTTCAATAGCAGCACGGAAGGCGATGAAATCACCCAGTTTGCTCATGTCGATACCATAGCAATCGGGATAACGGATCTGGGGAGCGGAGGAAACAACAATGATCTTTTTGGGATTCAGTCGTGCCAGCATACGTACAATACTTTGCTTGAGCGTAGTACCCCGTACAATGGAATCGTCGATCACAACCAGGGTATCTACGCCTTTTTTAACGGTACCATAGGTGATATCGTACACGTGCTGTACCATTTCGTTACGGCTCGCGTCTTCAGTAATGAAGGTGCGCAGTTTCACGTCCTTGATGGCAATTTTCTCCTGGCGGATCTTACGGTTGATCATTTCGCTCAGCTTCTCCTCGTCAAAGTCTTTACCCCAGCTCATGATACGCTGGATCTTGATTTGGTTGAGGTAGTCTTCCATACCTTTTACCAGGCCGTAGAAAGCCACTTCGGCGGTATTGGGAATATAAGAGAAGATGGTATTCTTAAGATCGTAGTTAATGTCTTCCAGCACCCTTTTGCTCAGGTGATGGCCAAGGGCAATACGTTCGCGGTAGATCTTTTCGTCGCTTCCGCGGCTGAAATAGATCCTCTCGAAGCTACAGGCCCTTCTTTCCCTGGGGGCGATGATCTCTTCGATAGCGTAATCACCTTTTTCGTTTACGATGATGGCAGTACCGGGCATAAGCTCGTGTACTTCGTTCTCGCCTACATTAAAAGTGGTTCTGATAGAAGCCCTTTCACTGGCGGCAACGATCACTTCATCGTCGATATAGTAATAGGCGGGGCGGATACCATGGGCATCACGCATCACAAAGCTATGTCCGTTACCCAGCAGGCCTCCGATGGTAAATCCACCGTCGAAAAGCGGGGTTGCTTTCCTGAGCACTTCGGTAACATTTGCCGCGTTAGGACTAACGGTATCGGCCTGGGTGAGGAAGTGATGGACCACTTCCATCATGGCTGCCAGATCGCTTTGCTTCTGGAAAACCCCTGGATCTATATTAATGAGGTCGAATAATTCTTCTGTATTTACCAGGTTAAAGTTACCGGCAAGGGCCAGGTTTTTACCCGGAACGAGGTTACGTTTGATGAAGGGATGGCAGAACTCTACATTGTTTTTGCCCTGGGTGCCGTAGCGCAGGTGCCCTAACAGCAACTCGCCCAGCATGGGCAGGTGACCTTTCATAAGTTCAGGATGTTCTTTGATATCGGGCTGATATTTTTCAAACTCCTGGAGTTCCTGGCCTATTTTGAAAAAGAGATCGGCAATAGGCTGCGGAGCATTACTACGCATCCGCTGCAGGAAGGGTGAGCCTGTTGCCACATCAAGTTTAACAGCAGCGATACCGGCGCCATCCTGGCCGCGGTTGTGCTGTTTTTCCATGAGGAGATATAGTTTGTTAAGACCGTACATGACGGTTCCGTACTTCTGAAGATAATAGGAGAACGGTTTCCGGAGGCGAATGTAGGCCAGGCCACATTCATGTTTGATTTCTTCGCTCATGGTTATTAAAAAGAAGCCGCAAAGTTACGATTGTTCCGCTTTCAGAAAAGAGTTTTATTACAAAGCCTTCGTCGCCGGCGTTAAACTTTCGGCCAGCCAGAGGAATTCAGATACAAAAACATCTATATTTTTCTGAAAAGAGGGGTCAATAAGATTACCTGCCTCATCAAATTTTTTATCGATATGGGGAGTAATAAGCATATATGGCGATCCAATGCCAAATAAACCATTGATAAGCAACTGCATTTGCTGACTGGCCCTGATTCCGCCCAAGGCGCCGGGAGAAGCAGTGACTATTCCAAATGCTTTATGTTCCTGTTTGGGAAAATGATCGAAAAGGATCTTTATTGCCGGGGTATAACTGCCGTTGTATTCGGGACTGACCATTATAAAGGCATCGGCATTAAACATGCGGGAGGCCAATGGTTGTAAAGTTTCAGGGGTACTGCTTACGCTGGTAAAAACTTCTTCCTGCAACAGGGGCAGTGCCCAGTCTCTCACGTCCAGGAGCTGCACCTGGTGATTAGAGGTAGCGGAGAGATGTTGTTGGAGATAACGGGCCACCCGGCGGGTTTTGCTCTGCACCCTGGGGCTGCCTGCTACGATTTCTATATTCATAGCTCAAAAATAAAAAGGAAATGCCTTTTCTTCCCACCCTGCGTCTCCACCATTCCTACTCAAACACACACAAAACCATTATCACGGGAAGAAAAGGCATGATTTCCTTATTTCTTAGCCTGGAGGTTCAGCTTCAGGTTCACTTCTTTCTGGATCATCCAATCCTGTGGATTGTTAGGTCCTTTATAGTTCATACCCCAGATGGTACGGTCGATGTTGAAATTAGCTTCAGCGCTTACAGCATCTGCAGTAGCAGTTACTTTGGCAGGGAAGGTTACATTTTTAGTGCTGTCTTTCAGGGTAAGGTTACCGCTGATCAGGTGCGTAGCACCAGCCAGCAGGCTTTTTTGCCTGGTACTGTCGTAAGGCTCCACCTTAGTGATCTCGAACTTCGCAGTAGGATATTTCGCTACGTCGAAGAAATCAGCGCTTTTCAGGTGACCTTCCAGCATCGCACGCTTAGCGGTATCGGTGAGATCGATATCACGGATAGAAGCAGTGCTGATCTCGAAAGAACCAGCGGTAAGGTTACCGTTGTCTACTGATAAAGTACCAGAAGTAACGGATAAAGTACCGGTATGAGGATCTACACCACCTTTGTGGGCAGTATGCCATTCAAGGCGGGTAGCAGCTGTGTCGATTTTTAAAGCAGCGCCTGTAGTAGCAGCAGCTTCTTGTTTTTCACCGGTTGCAGCTGCGTCGGAGTTAGTTCCGCCGCCGCAGGAAGTAAGTACGATAGCGCCAACTATGGCAGCAGAAAGTGCTTGTTTCAGCATTGTCAAAGTTTTGAGTGGTTATGTAATTAAAGATTAAGCTTGTTTGATCATTTGAATGTTCAGCAACAGTTTCACTTCGTCGCTCACTACCAGTCCACCCGCTTCAGTTACAGCGCTCCAGCTTAAACCAAAGTCTTTCCTGTTGATCTTACCGGTTGCCTCAAAACCTGCTTTGGTTTGGCCGTAAGGGTCAACTACCGTACCAGTATACGTAACGTCGAGGGTAATGGATTTTGTATTGCCGCGAACTGTGAAATCACCGGTTAATTTATACTCGTCATCGCTGATCTTAGAGATGCCGGTAGAAACAAAACTGATCTTGGGAAATTGATCAGCCGCAAAGAAATCTTCACCTTTCAGATGACCATCACGCTGTTCATTTTTAGTGTTGATGCTGTTTACGTCTGCTTCAAAACTTACTTTGGCATCGGAAAAGTCTTCTTTCTCTGCCTCCAGGGTAGCGTCGAACGAAGCGAAACTGCCTGTTACGTTAGTGATCATCAGGTGTTTTACCTTGAATTCGATGTCGGAGTGTGCGGGATCAATTTTAAAAGTTGCCATGATTGTATTTTTTTGAGTACGATAATGTTTATTTAATATGAGTGTATATACATCTATTAGTATAAAAAAAAGGTATTAGTCCCTGAACCGATCTAAAAGATCGTTCAGTTGTTCCAATTCGTCATCATTAAGCTTGCAGCTGCTCTCATTCACATTTTCCATTACTTCATTCACCGTATCGAGCATATTGATACCTGCCAGCGTCAATGTTATTTTTGTTTCCCTTTTATCTTCGGCCGAAGTGTTGCGTTTTACGAGCTTTTTCACTTCCAGACGGTCTATGATCCTTGGTACGTTTGAGCTGCGTTCCAGCATCCTTCCGGCAATATCTCTAACACACATTTGCTCAGGATGTTTGCCTTTCAGTATTCTTAATACATTATATTGTTCGGGTGTTAGCCCGTATCCCTTTAATGCATCACTTACAGAACACCGAACCTGGTAAGCAGTGTACATGATATTTAGTACTGCTTTCACTTTCTGATTTTTAAATCCCCTGGTTTGTATGGCTGTTTCTAACTTCACAACACAAATGTATGTACATACATCTAATTAGCCAAAATAAAATTGTTAATACTATATACAAAGAGGGTGTATCAAAATTTGATACACCCTCTTTTATTGAAAATCAGCTTTTTATTTATCGATTGCTGTAGCAGGTGAGCCGCAGCAGCTTTCTATTTCGCCTGGGCCGATACTACATGCATCCATTCGCCAAGGTTAGAGCAGCCTCTGAACTCTTCATCAATATTTACGTAGTAACCGGGAATATGCTCCTTAAACCATTTGCGCATTACCTGTTCTTTTTTCTCTTCAAGTACCCTTCTGGCAATACGGTCGTAGTCGTCTTTCATATTTTCCCTGTGCGGGTTAGACTTTGTTTTCAGCATAACGATACGTACCACTTTACGGCCACGTTCATCGGTATAGGCCATTGGAGCGGAGATATCACCTACTTTCATAGTACTCAGCGCCTGAACGATATCGGCGCTAAGCTGATCGATGGGCACCTGGTTGGAACCATCCTGCTTGTTGGTAATGATACCACCATTAAATTTACCGGCTTCGTCTTCGCTGAATCGCACCGCTTCATTAAAAGTAAAGAGACCAGCTTCGATCTTTGATTTGATACTGTCGAGCTGAGCTTTCGATTCGTTTACTTCTACATCGGTAACGCCGGGAATACGGAGAATATGTCTTACAATAGCGTCGTCGCCGGAACGGCTAACGAGCTGAATGATATGATATCCGAACTTTGATTTTACGGCAGAGGAGATCTGGCCTTCTTTCAGGCGGAAAGCGGTAGAAAGGAAAGTAGGGTCCCACATACCTTTATCGTTACGGTTAAGGCTGTACTGGCCGCCGTTTTCTTTCACACCGGGATCCTGGGAATAGAGTTTTGCCAGGGCTTCAAAGCTTTTTCCGCCGGTTTCTACCTGCCTTTTGATATCATAAAGCTGTTTAATGACATATTCGTCTACGTCTTTATTGGCTTTGGGATATAATACGATCTGGCTTAATTCCAGCTCACTTTCATAGAAAGGAAGGCTGTCTTTAGGGATCTTGTCGTAGTAGGCCTTTACTTCTACGGGGTTCACCTTAACGTTGTCGAGGATCTTACCGCGCATTTGTTCTGCGAGTTTTCTTTCCCGGAATATCACACGGAAATCGTCTTTCAGCTGGTAAACAGTTTTACCGGCAATTTCTTCCAGCACCTGCTGTGAACCATACATATTGATGAAGCCACGCACCTGGTTATCGAGCAGGGCTTCAATTTCGTCTTCAGTAACAACAAGGGAGTCGCGCTGGGCCTGGAGCACAAGGGCTTTGCGGATGAGTTCAGATTCCAGCATTTCGCATTCAGTAGGAATAACAGTAGCGCCTTGCCTTTTGTAATCGGCAATCGCGTTCAGGATATCTGAGCGGAGGATGATTTTATCACCTACCTGGGCAGTGATCTTATCTGCCAGGATCTTCTTACTCTGGGCCTGGGAAACAGAAACAACGCCCAGGGCAACCAATGAACAAATGAGTAATTTCTTCATATTCTATATAGATACCGTCAAAAATAACCATTCAGCGTGTGCGAATGGCGGGAGATACATCTTTTAACAAAAAAAAGAATGCGGATTGGGGATTAGTTCTTAAAGCACTACGCCAACCCTGGGGTTGGCGTAGTTTATTGACGATGAGTATCCCGTTCAGGGATTACAGCGTACGTTTTACTTCTTCTTCTTCGAATGCTTCCACGATATCGCCTACACGGAGATCGTTGAAGTTTTTGATGGTTAAACCACACTCGTAGCCTGTAGCCACTTCCTTCACGTCGTCTTTGAAACGTTTCAGGCTGCCCAGGTCGGCATGTGCACCTTCGCCTTTGGGGAATTCAACGATACCATCGCGGATAACCCTGATCTTGTTGTTACGGGCGATCTTACCGTCGAGCACGTAACAACCGGCAACAGTTGCCTTGTCGAACCGGTACACTTCACGTACTTCAACGTTGGCCACGATTTTCTCCTGGATCTTGGGTTCCAGCATCCCTTCCATCGCGCTCTTGATTTCTTCGATCGCGTTGTAGATGATGGAGTAGAGTTTAATTTGTACACCTTCATTTTCAGCCAGTTTATTGGCCTGCATGGAAGGACGTACGTTAAAGCCTACGATCACCGCGTCGGAAGCTGTCGCCAGCAATACATCGCTTTCTGAGATCTGACCTACTGCTTTATGCACTACGCGCACTGCAATTTCCTGCGTGCTAAGTTTTTGTAAGGAGTCGCTCAACGCTTCTACCGAACCATCCACGTCACCTTTGATGATGATGTTAAGCTCTTTAAAGTTACCAAGCGCCAGACGACGGCCGATTTCATCGAGTGTGATATGTTTTCTTGCACGTAAACCTTGCTCACGCATGATCTGTGCACGTTTGGTAGCAATATCTTTTGCTTCGCCCTCATCGGCATAAACTTTCAGTTTCTCACCTGCCTGTGGAGCGCCGTTCAAGCCGAGGATCACTACAGGTGTGGAAGGTGGTGCCTCCTGAACCCTTTGGTTCCTTTCGTTGAACATGGCTTTTACGCGGCCAAAGTATTGACCCGATACCAGCAGATCGCCCTGGCGTAAAGTGCCGTTCTGAACCAGGATAGTAGCTACATAACCACGTCCCTTATCAAGCGATGCTTCAATAACGGAGCCTGAAGCTTCCCTGTTGGCGTTGGCCTTCAGGTCAAGGATCTCGGCTTCAAGCAGGATCTTTTCAAGCAGCAGGTCTACATTCAGGCCTTTTTTGGCAGAAAGTTCCTGCGACTGGTATTTACCACCCCACTCTTCTACGAGGATATTCATCTGAGACAGCTGCTCGTAGATCTTCTGAGGGTTGGCGCCATCTTTATCTATTTTGTTGATAGCAAACACCATTGGCAGCGATGCAGCCTGGGCGTGAGATATCGCTTCTTTTGTCTGAGGCATCACTGCGTCGTCGGCAGCGATTACGATGATAGCAACGTCGGCGGCTTTGGCACCACGCGCCCTCATCGCAGTAAACGCTTCGTGACCGGGGGTATCGAGGAAGGTGATCTTTTTACCTCCGGTGGTAGTTACCTGGTAGGCACCGATGTGCTGGGTGATACCACCCGCTTCACCTGCTACCACGTTAGCGCTACGGATATAGTCGAGCAACGAGGTTTTACCATGGTCAACGTGCCCCATGATGGTAACAATAGGCGCCCTTGGGAGCATGTTCTCCGGATCATCCACCAGTTCTTCTTCTTCCTCTTCATTTACATCGTCGAGGCCGATGAATTCTACTTCGAATCCAAATTCACCTGCAACAAGTTCAATTACTTCGGCGTCGAGACGCTGGTTAATGGATACCATGATACCGAGGCCCATACATTTACCGATCACTTCGGTGAAGTTCACATCCATGAGGTTGGCAAGTTCACTCACGGTAACGAATTCCGTTACCTGCAGTTTGTTATCATCACCCATTTCGCCCATTGATTCGGCGGCTTCCTCACGTTTTGCTCTTCTGTATTTGGCTTTCAGGCTCTTACCGCGTCCACCTGCGCCTGCAAGTTTGGCTTGTGTTTGCCTGATCTTTTCCTGGATCTCTTTCTGATCGATCTCCTTCACTTCCTGTGGTTGTGGACGGAAATCGCGGTTGCCGCCATGTTGTGGACGGCCTCCACCTGGTCTGTGCTGACCGCCGCCGCGGTTCTGACCTCCGTGGCCACCACCCTGGCGGTTGAAGTTGCCACCCTGGCCTTGTCCTCCGCCCTGCTGGCCACCCTGGCGGTGCTGACCACCACCTTGCTGGCCGCCGCCGCGGTTATCGCGGTTGAAGTTGCCGCCACCTTGTTGCCCCTGGCCTTGCTGGTAAGGAGGACGTTGCCCACCCTGCCCTTGCTGTCCGCCCTGGTAAGGAGGGCGCTGGCCTTGTTGCTGACCGCCCTGGGGCTGGTCACCTTTTTTATCGATGGGAATACGCTTGCGTTTGCGTTTTTCCTCACGGGGAACGGCTTTGGGTCGGGTGTCGTTATCTACAGGCAATTCTATTTTGCCTAAGATCTTGGGCCCCTCGATCCTTTCGGCTCGAATGTTTTCTACCACTCTTGGAGTAGGTTCTGCAGGATGTTCCTCCTGCGTAGCGGGTGCTAAGGATATTGATTCTGACACAACTTCAGCTTTCTGCGGTTGAGGTTCTTTGGGTTCCTCCTGCTGTTGAACAACGGGTGGAGGAGTCGCTTTTTTAGTTTCCTTTTCAACAGGAGCAGGGGTTTCGGCCTGCGGCTGTTGTGTTTGTTCTTTTTGCTGGGGCTGCTGTTGCGGCTCCGGCTTATTGGGTTTGGGTGTGATCTTTTTAGGTCTTGTAGAAGAGTCGATAGTAGACAGGTCTATCTTGTTGATGACTTTAAGTCCTTCGAATCCCGGGGTTTCAACTTTTGTGATTTCGGATTCTGCTGGAGTAACTTTCTCAGCATTTTCCTGAACTGGCGGCTGGGCCACAGGTTCTGGTTTTGGCTGAGGTTCGGGTTTTTCCTGGCGTACCTCTTCCTGAATGGGAGCAGGTGGCGGCGCAGGAGCTGCCGGTTGTGGTTGAGGCTGAGGTTCCGGTTGCGGAGTTACTGCCACCGGCGCTGCAGGGGCAGCAACAGGTGCTGGTGCCGGAACTGGTGCAGGAGCTGGTTCTTCCGCCTTAGGTTCTTCTTTTACGACTATGATCTTCTTCTCTTCTTTTTTAGGCAAACTGGCTGGTGCAGGCTCTTCTTCCTCCTTCTTCTTTTTCTCGCCCTGCATGCCCTTGGGAATTTCGATAAGGTCAGCCTTGTTCCTGGCCACTTTATCGCCCTGGAACTCACGTTGCAGCGCATAGTACATCTGCTCCGAAAGCTTTGCGGTTGCTTTCAGATCATCACGTTGAAAACCTTTGCCTACAAGGAACTCGACCAGTGTATCCTGGCCTATGTTGAATTCCTTGGCGGCAGCCAATAACCTTGGTAATTTCAATTCTGACATATTTATTTTACCACTTGCGGCGGTCCCCAACCGGGCCTTCCGCAAGCATTTTTTGACTTAATTATTCTTTCTCGAACTCTTCCTGCAGTACTTTTCTCAGTTCTTCTATCGTTTCTTTCTCGAGATCAGTTCTTCTTTCTAATTCAGACACCGTTAAATTCAATACGCTGCGTGCGGTATCACAACCAACTTTTTTCAGTGCATCGATCACCCATGGTTCAATTTCATCGGTAAATTCATCGAGGTCGATATCAAACTCTTCAACTTCTCCTTCATTATCGCGGTAAACATCAAGTTCAAAACCTGTCAATTCGCAGGCCAATTTAATATTCACCCCTCTGCGGCCAATGGCAAGTGACACCTGATCGGCCTTCAAATATACGTCAGCATGTTTTTTGTCGGCGTCAATATCCATATAGCTGATCTTCGCAGGCGTCAGAGAACGCTGGATGAGCAGCTGTGTATTGGCTGTAAAATTGATAACGTCGATATTCTCGTTTTTCAACTCGCGAACGATACCATGGATACGGCTACCTTTCATACCAACGCAGGCGCCCACCGGATCAATTCTGTCATCGAAACTCTCGACGGCCACTTTTGCTCTTTCACCGGGTTCACGCACAATTTTGCGGATGGTGATGAGGCCGTCGAAAATCTCAGGCACCTCAATTTCCAGCAATTTAGCCAGAAAATCCGGACTGGTACGACTGAGGATGATAACGGGAGTATTATTTTTCATGTCAACGCGCCGAACAACGGCACGTACGTTCTCTCCTTTTTTGAAATAATCCTGCGGGATCTGTTCGCTTTTAGGGAGAATGAGCTCGTTTCCTTCTTCATCGAGCATCAGCACTTCTTTCTTCCACACCTGGTAAACTTCGGCGCTGATGATATCGCCTATGCGGTCGCTGTATTTTTTAACCAACACGTTCTTTTTCAGGTCGCTGATACGGCTGGCGAGGGTTTGTTTTGCTGCGAGAATAGCACGGCGGCCAAAATCGAGCATGTCAACTTCCTGGTATAATTCTTCTCCTACTTCAAAGTCGGGTTCTATTTTAACGGCTTCGCTGTAGGCAATTTCCGCCAGCGGATCCATCACTTCTCCATCTTCCACGATCATCCTGCGACGGATGATCTCCAGGTCACCTTTCTCAGCGTTTACGATAACGTCGAAGTTGTTATCATCGCCGTACTTCTTGCGAAGCAACGTTTTAAACACGTCTTCTACCACTTTCATCATGGTAGGGCGGTCTATATTTTCAGCATCTTTAAAGTCCTGGAATGCTTCGATGAGGTTGATACTAGCCATAACTTACTTTTTAAATTCCTCCGGTCCTTTCCTTTTATAAGGCAAGGGCGGTGTTTTAAAATTGAATTTGAACGGTTGTTGTTTTTATGTTATTAAATGGAATCACCAATTGCTGTGTTACCGCTTTCTTTCCTTTGCCGGAAGTGTGTTCCAGCAAAAGATCTTCCTCTGTCACCTGCAATAGTTTCCCTTCTTTAGTTTCTCCGTCGAGGAAAACCACTTCTACCAAACGCCCTATATTCTTCACATATTGTCTGTGCAGCTTTAAAGGCTCGCTAATACCTGGCGAAGAAACTTCCAGAGAAAATTCCCCTTCGGGATATAAAGCTGCTTCTTCCAGCATAGCGTACAGTTTCCGGTTGAATTTCACACAACGGTCAATGGGAAGGCCATTGTCGCCATCGATATACACCTTAATGTTATTGGTAGGTTTGATTTTCACCTGCACTTTGAAGAATTCCGGCTGGTCGGCCAAAAGCTGATCTACCAGTTCTTCGATCTTTTGTATCGGTAATTCGTTGCTCATGTCTGATAAAAAGAGAAGGGAACATCTACTGTTCCCTTCTTTCGTTTCATTTTGCTGGTGCAAATGTACAATGGATTTGAGCGGATTCCAAATAAATATTGATGACGGATATCAGCTAAGGGCGACAGTAGACGCCAGGAGCAATGATGCCGTCCGGGTCGAGAGCGGCTTATAAACGGCTTTAAGGCGGCTCGGAGATGGCAAGTAGCCGGGAGTGGCTCATCATTCCCGGACAGCATGATGGTTAAGCAAATGCAAAAAAAGGAGGAACGGGACCTGCTACGCGGGGCAGACTCCTTACCTTTACCTGACTATGATGAGGTATATTTTACTGGCTTTTGTCTTTTATATATTGTACAAACTGATCTTTGATTTTGTCATCCCTGTATCCAGGGCAACCTCACGGGTACGCAGTCAAATCAAGGAAATGCAAAATATGCAGGAACAGCAGTTCAGGCAGCAGCAAGAGCATACACATACGCAAAGTTCCGCAACACATACTACTAGTTCCTCCAGCGCGTCCCAGAACCGGCCTGCATCCTCCGGGAAAGAAGGCGATTATATTGAGTTCGAAGAAATCAAGTGATTTTAGCCCTCCAAACCAGGAAGCTGGCTTTCGTTACACTATCTGCTCCCGTTCAACTAAATTAATGGAGCCGCCATCAATCCGGAATAATTTAGCGCTGCAAGTGACTTTTCAGCCAATAAATAACACCTTTCAGCGGCATATCGTATAAATGCTGCTGATCGGGAGAAACCTGCGCCTCGCAGGATGTTGTCACCGTTGTGGTTACGTGTACTTCGGTAGTGGTTACAGATGTTCCGGCCATTCTCTTTTTTTTGCTTTTGGCAGAGCAGGCAGTAAATGCGATCAGTAAAATAATTAAAAGGGTTGGTCTCATATCATAAGCCGAAGCAGGCATCTGTTCCCGCCGCGGACAACCAAGACAACGGCAGGTTGTAAATAGTTGCATCGGGGCAGACTTAAATTCCTGATTTTAAAATCCAAGGTTAAAATGCAAGTGTTTTAATCGAAAAACATTAAAAACAACACCATCGGCCGCACATTTATAGTAGCCAATTACATTCTTAGCTATAAGCTCAATTCCAGTACGGTAGCGGGTGGTTGCAGAAGGATGGTCTGCAAACCTGCTTCCTGGGCTCCGGCAATGTTCTTTGGCGTGTCATCGATAAACAGCGTTACAGCCGGATCAAGTTCCTCAGCCATACAAAGGCGGCGGAAAGAATCCGGGTAAGGTTTTCTTACACCCAGCGTATGGGAATAATATGCTTTAATAAAGAAGTCGTCGAAGTTGCGACCGCCAGACATAGCGGCATAACCGGCGCTGAAGGATTCGTGGTGAATCTGGTTGGTATTGGAGAACAGGAAGATGCGGTATTTGTCCTTGATTTTATCAAGCCATTCCAATCTTTCCGGTGCAAACTTACCCAACATCGCATTCCAGGCATCGCGGATCTGGTCATCGGTAGCGCCGATACCCGTTTGTTTTCTTAACTCACTGTAAAAATCGTCCGGAGCGATGGTTCCGGTTTCAAGCTGTTCGAACAGCGGGTTGGCGTGCGACTGGGTAAACCATTCATCGAAGTCATTCACTCCGAGGTTAATAAAAGCGTCGCGTGTTGCACCGTAATTGATATCAATAAAGATTCCACCGAGGTCGAAGATAATATTCTGAATGGGTTGCATGTGGCGAAGATAGGGATAGATGAATTATTTCCGGAAAACAGAGGTGGAGCGTAACTTACGGGCATCGCGGGTTAAACTATTATATGACATTGAAAAAACTTGCAGGCAAAATCCATTTATGGCTGGGCCTTGGTTCCGGGCTGATCGTTTTTATGGTAGCCATCACAGGCTGCCTGTATGCTTTTCAGGCGGAGATCCAGGAGGCTACGGAGCCATTTCGCTTCGTAAAACCACAGCAACAGCCGGTATTACCGCCTTCTCAGCTTGGGCGTATTGCAGATAGTGTGATGCCCGGAAAACATATTACCGCTCTTCTCTATGGCAAGCCAGGAACTGCCGCCCAGGCGATGTACTGGAAATATGAAGCATATTATGACCTCGTATTCCTGGATCCCTATACCGGTGCAGTGCAGCAGGTGAAGGATATGAAACATAGCTTTTTCCCGTGGATACTGGAAGGGCACGAATTTCTTTGGCTGCCGGAGAAGATTGGTCGGCCCATTGTGGCTACAGCTACCCTCCTGTTTGCGGCATTACTGATCAGCGGGCTTTATTTATGGTGGCCGCGAAATAAGAACGGAAGGCGGCAACGTTTCAGTATTAAATGGAATGCACGTTGGCGCAGGCGTAATTATGACCTGCACAATGTCCTTGGATTTTATATTCTTACGGTTGGGTTGATATTGGCAATAACGGGACTCGTCTTTGGATTTGAATGGTTTGCCAAAGGTGCTTACTATGGACTGACCGGCGGAAAAGAAATGGTTCCCTATTTTGATATGGGATCTGACACCACAGCTATAAGTGAGCATACTATCCCACCGGTAGACCAGGTTTACCTGCATATGCGAAAAGCGTTTCCACAGGCGGAGAACATCCAATTGTATTACCCTCAGAATGAGGCATCGGCCATTGATGCCAATGCCAACCCGGATGCTTCTACCTATTGGAAAGTAGATTATACCTATTGGGATCAGCATACACTTAACGAGATTCCGTCCCGGCATCTCTGGAAGCGGTTCCGGGAGGCGAATGCCGGTGACATGCTGATGCGGATGGCCTACGATATTCATATCGGCGCCATCTGGGGACTATGGGGGAAGGTACTGGTATTTTGCACCAGCCTGGTGGTGGCATCACTGCCGGTTACAGGATTTCTGATATGGTGGGGAAGGCGTAATAAGCATAAGAAAAAGGGTACCCGGAAATGGTCGTTGCGCCTCCGGAGAAAACACATTAAAGAAAAAGTAGAAAAAGCGTGAAAATTTGATATACAACACCTATTTTTGCGCTCCCGATAAGGGGAACATCTCTTAGAGATGAGGGCCTATAGCTCAGTTGGTTAGAGCACCTGACTCATAATCAGGGGGTCCCAGGATCATGCCCTGGTGGGCCCACAGAAAAAAGCAGTTACATACGAAAGTTGTAATTGCTTTTTTGCTTTGCCCCAACTGCATCAAAAATACCCGGTTAACCTCCTCTTTTTCTTCTATGCGCGCTGCTTTGAAATGAACCTTTAAAGTAGGCATGTGGTAAATATGAAGTCATATTAAAATTTATTGTGCAGAATAAAAAAAATAACATATTTTTAATCAGTTGACCATATTTATCCGATCCGAATGAACCCTAGATTACTTGCCATTATACTTTTTCCCTTAGCCCAATTTTCCGCCCAATATCTTCAGGCACAAGGTCTTATTACAGAAAACGGTTCTCACCTTGTTGTAAATGGCGCAGCCAGTATTGTGATTAATAATAGTGGCTTTAATAACTCGGGAAACTTTGTACCCGGAACCGGAACAGTAGCTTTTACGGGAGTTGCCGCTTCAGAAGTATCTGGCGCGCATCCTTCCAGTTTTTATAATTTTCTGATCAGGAAACCTGGCAGTTCACTCACGCTTTCACACAATATTGGTGTTTCAAATATCCTTACTATGGGAGACGGGCTTATTAACCTGAATGGTTTTGACCTGGACCTTGGAAGTACGGGCGCTATTTCAGGAGAGCGGCCATTATCACGCATCACGGGGACCGTGGGAGGATCTCTGATTCGATCTGCCATACTAAATGCACCTAACCAGGTAAATCCGGGCAACATTGGTGTGGAAATTACCAGTAGCGGCAATGCCGGTCTTACTGTTATCAGACGCAGCCACCGTTCAGTTCAGCTGGACGGCGGCTTTGGCATGCAACGTTTTTATAATTTCTCTGTTGCCAATGCGGGTAATGAACGTTATACTTTACGGTTTCATTATTTTGAAGAGGAACTGGCAGGCATCAGCGAAAGCGAGCTGGCAATTTATTCAGTAGACGCTGCCAATCCGGGCGGTGATCTGGAGCAAAGCAGTGTAACGAATGCCGCAGCCAACTACGTGGAAGTAAGTAATGTATCGCTGACGGGCAGCTTTGTTCCCGCCAGTAATATATCGGACCCGGCACGTTCTTCATATTTTGCTGTGGCAGCTGTAAGCAACAGGGCATTATTGAGCTGGGGCACCTTATATGAAATCAATACAGATCATTTTGAACTGGAAAGGTCTTTAGACGGCAGTTCGTTCAGCCGTTTTGCGATTGTACCGGCCGCGGGCACTGTTATTATTTCGAACGATTACACTTATACCGATCCGGAACTGTTGCAGGGACCTTATTTTGGCACCAGTCCACGGTATTACCGTTACAAAATCGTATTTAAAGATGGTCGCTCCAGCTATTCAAATATTATATCCGTAGCTCCGGAGGGCTATCCAAATCATATTTTAAGCGTCTATCCGAGTCCTACAACCGGACCACTAACAGTTCGATTCAGCAGTTTCCGCAATCAGAAGGTAACGCTGCAGGTAGTGGACAATCTTGGCCGTGTGGTGGAACAGAAAGAGACAAATGCGGTTATTGGTCCTAATATGATCAGTTGCGACATCAGTCATGTAGTAAAAGGAATTTACTATGTGCGCCTGCTAAATATCGAAAAACGAGCCTATAAAATCCTTAAGCAATAATAAAAGACAAATTCTGCTATTGTGAGAAACAAACAATTAAAACAAGCACTCTTAGGATTGTTCCTGGCGGGTTTCACGGCCGCTTCTGCCCAGAATGTGGGGGTCAATGCCGATGGTTCTACGCCTGACAACAGTGCTATGCTCGACATCAAGAGTACTGTAAAAGGACTTTTAATTCCCCGTATGCTTACCTCTCAGCGGATTGCTATAAGCGCACCAGCAACGGGCCTGCTGATTTACCAGACTGACGGCATTACCGGTTTCTACTTTAACAAAGGCACCGGTACAACGCCTGACTGGCAATATCTCGGAGCCATGGGACCTGCGGGCGCGAAAGGTTCCAATGCCCTTATCCGAACCACCACAGAGCCTGCGGGAGTGAATTGCGCTACGGGCGGCGTGAAAGTAGAGGTGGGCACCGACGCCAACAATAACGGCGTGCTGGATGCAGCTGAAATTATCTCCAATCTCACCACTTATGTTTGTAATGGGGCTACGGGTGCAACAGGTGCTACCGGGGCGACAGGATCGCAAGGTATTCAAGGCATTCAGGGAATTACCGGCGCAACAGGTCCTGCAGGTGCAACGGGTGCTACCGGGCCGACAGGGCCACAGGGACAACAAGGTATCCAAGGGATGCAGGGTGCAACGGGAGCTACGGGTGCTACCGGGGCGACAGGATCGCAAGGCTCACAAGGTATCCAAGGGATACAGGGTGCTACGGGTGCAACAGGTGCTACCGGGGCGACAGGGTCGCAAGGTATTCAAGGCATTCAGGGAGTTACCGGCGCAACAGGTCCTGCAGGTACAACGGGACCTGCGGGAGCAACAGGACCGACAGGTGCAACAGGGCCTGCGGGCGCAGCAGGACCGACAGGTGCAACAGGGCCTGCGGGAGCAACAGGACCGACAGGTGCCACAGGGCCTGCGGGAGCAGCAGGGCCTACAGGCGCCACAGGGCCTGCGGGAGCAGCAGGGCCTACAGGTGCAACGGGACCTGCGGGAGCAGCAGGGCCTACAGGTGCCACAGGGCCTGCGGGAGCAGCAGGGCCTACAGGTGCAACGGGACCTGCGGGAGCAGCAGGACCGACAGGTGCAACGGGACCTGCGGGAGCAACAGGACCGACAGGTGCAACGGGACCTGCGGGAGCAACAGGACCGACAGGTGCCACAGGGCCTGCGGGAGCAGCAGGGCCTACAGGTGCAACGGGACCTGCGGGCGCAACAGGACCGACAGGTGCCACAGGGCCTGCGGGAGCAGCAGGACCGACAGGTGCAACGGGACCTGCGGGCGCTACGGGAGCAACCGGCGAAGGATTCAGTAACGGCACTACAGGTGCTCAGATTTATCTCACCAGCTCATCGGCACCTTATGCGCCAGGAGTTCCTCAAACTGTAACTGGCGATATTACAATTGCAGCCAACGGCGTCACCACTATCTCGGCAAACGCTGTAACTAATAATAAAATCAATGATGGGGCTGTAACAGTAGCCAAAATCGGCAGCACAGGTGGTACAGCCGGCTCAACAACGTTCTTAAGGGGCGATGGACAATGGGCTACGCCATCCGCAGGCGGAGGCAGCTCCGGCGGAGTTGCCGTTATGGCAACCAATACCAATGCGCAATCATTACCACCGGGTGGAGCAGCATCTACTCCAACTGATATTACTTTCAATAACTATTCATCTGTAGCACTAGGAAGTTTTGATGGTGCTACATTCACTGTTGGCTCAGGCCAGAGCGGCACTTATATGATAACGGCACATGCTGTTTCTACCAATAGCGCTAACACAACTCAAAACGCTGCTGCACGGTTAGCAGTAAATGTCGACGGTACTATTGTAGCTTACGGCGTTTATATCTTTAACAATACGCTACCTGCCAGCACTACAAATACAGCACAGCTTACACTGGTTTACAATTTAAGTGCAGGCAACAAAGTGAAGATAGTAGGTACCAATTCTAACGCAAACACCAACAATAATGCTATTCTGTCGACCGACGGTACTACCCGCTTATCTATCATTAAGTTGTTTTAATCTAACTATCGTAATAACAGCAAACGAAAGAGGGCGCTTAGGCGCAACAATGGCCGGGATTACTTCCGGCCATTGTTATATTAAAACAGCCCCAGGGTACCTTAACGCGCAGGGGTCGGCAGTGGCGCTATTGCAACACAAACTTCACCATGGCATTTGTTTGCTCATCGGATGACATGAATACATCGTACTCTTTTCCATTGGCATAAATACGCATCATGGCGGTATTGGGAGGTATGTCTCCCAGGTTATTGGCATACATGATGAGCTCATTGTCTTTACCGGGAATCGCCCTGATATTAACGGTGATAGGCTGCGCTGTTAAACGTTTCCGGTTAACGATCAGTTCTTTATTAAAATAGAGAGAAATATTGTCGCCATCGATCACATTGTTATCCCAGATCTCAACTTTGACATCAGGGGACAGCAGGCTGATTTGCTGGATCTGGGTCCTTTTCCTGGAAAGCATTTTGAGCAAAGAAGCATCCACCATCACATCTTCCTGGCTTACAGCTTTGGACGAGAATTTTTCTATTTCTTCCCTGCTAACGGACACATCGTTATGCCGCAATATTGCCTCTATGGAATCCATATGATTCTTTTCCTTTGACACTGGTTTTGTACGTGCGAAGCGGCCTACACCTGCGCCGCAGTTATCGAACGAGTTTGCCGTCCAGCTTCCTGTTAAAGAATCTTTCTTATTATATGTGACGAGTTTCAGCCGGTAAGTGCGCAAACAGGAATAATGTGCAGAAAAAAGATGATTATCTCTCACGGCTACTTCTTTAATAATCCATTCACTTGCTTTTGCATCGTAAGTACAGGCCACTATCGCTGATGAATAATAAAAGTTGCCGCGGAACCAATAATAATGATAACTGATACCTGCCAGACTGTTGGAATCGACCCCTGTAATCTGTAGTATATCTCCTTTTTCCTCTGTTGAAGAAAGATGATGACCGGCAGCGCGTGTTATATCAGTTTTCCCATACCACTTACCTGTAATAAGCTGCGCGTTCACGCCGGGGCTGCATAGGCTCGCGAAAGCCGTTAATATCAACAGTATAAATCCAATCCTGATAGCCTTATCCATACGAATAAAAGTAAGTCACAATAGTAAAACAGCACCACTAGTGAAAAGAAATTTCCAATAGAGTTCCGGGAAACAACTCTCAGGCAGCAAATACAGCCCCGCCCTAAAGGCCTGACCTGCAGGAGAATGACCTTAATGCGACTTGCTTTCCAGCCATCTGTTTCTCATCATAAGCATCTTTTCCAGATCATCGTATGATTTTTCGGTTTGGATCCTGGAAATCTCCTTAAGGCTTTCTATGGAAACCGGCTGACTATCCAACGCCCGCATTTTGAGCGCAGCAGCAGTATATAATTCTTCTTCATATCCTTTTACCAGATCTGTCACTCCATAGGAATCCATATGTTTTTCCAACGGGAGATAAAAGACAAAGCCGGTGAAAATACCTTCATAAGTTTCCTGGTGTTGTGTAAACGGAAATAAATCGAAATGATCTTTTCCTAACGGGGCATTTTTAAAATCGAAGCCAATATCATCTTTGCCAGAAGCCTGGAAAGCCGCATCCCACTTTCCATCCTGAATAAGCGTTTCAGACATATCCTGGTATATTTTAGGCTTATTCTGGCTTTCCTTAGACACCTGAGGCAGTGGTGCAGCGGTATTTATCAGGACGTTTGCAAATGCATCCCGATATTTTTCTTTCAAATAATCACCGGTATTCCTGTAATGAATATCAAACGACTTCGAAAAAGCATGGCGGTAATTCATAATCACTAAAGCCTTTTTATGACCATCCCGGCTTTTCAGACTGTCGAAAGTCGCGATAATATTCTGTGCCATCAGGCTATCCCTATGCTCTACTATATTTTTGAAATAGGACTTAACGCTTTCAACCGAAGCCAGCTCTCCGCTGTTGGGGTGTCTTATATCTGAAACAAAGAGCTCTAATTTTTCATTTTTACCGAGGGACGTATTAAGCGTGTTCAGCTTTCCAATAAAAGTATAAAAATTCGTCATTTCCCATATTCCATAGTGCGCCATCCCTCTATAGGTATCCAGTTGCTGCAACCGTTTTTGCTCTTCAGTTTTGAATGAAGTATGAATAAATTCCTGAACTTTCTGACGATTATCAATGCTACCCACCTCCGTAAACACAGTACCTACTTCTTTTTGAAATGCTTTAGAGCTGACTATGTCATAAATAAGATCGTACTGCGTAAGTTCACCGTGATGCCTTTCGCACAGCACAACAATGTCATGCTTTTTAAAAAGCCCCAGAATATAGTCTTTAGCAGAGGTATGCTGCGTTTTAAGGAAAGCTACCTGTTCTGAAATTTCAGGGCTGTAATTCTGCCCCAAACAAAAGGACGCTGATAAAGCGCAAATAAGGATAGAAAAGATACTGGCTTTCATTTGAGGTTATATATGATGATAAGTGGCTTGTTGCCAAGACTAAATTTAGCACATTTTAACTACCCCTGTATTGTTGTGGTACATATGGGAAATGCGGGCTCTTGCAAAAGCTCTAAAGACTTACCAGTTTATCGAAGATTAAAGACCATCTTTGAGGCAGCTATCTTTATTTTTATCTATGTTTTCAAAATTTAAATCAGCCGCAGTATTCTGTGGCTCTAAACCTGGTCTTAATCCTGTTTTCATTCAACATGCTTCGGCGCTTGGGAAATTATTGGCCCTGAACCAGGTAACACTGGTTTATGGCGGCGGCAACAGCGGCCTGATGGGAGTAGTAGCCAATGAGATGCTGGACAATGGCGGACAGGTAGTGGGCGTAATGCCCGACCTTTTAATTCAAAGGGAGTTCAGACACGACAGGCTTAGCCAGTTGCATGTAGTGGAAGATATGCACGCCAGGAAAAAGCTGATGTACAGTTTATGCGAGGCAGTAATTATCCTTCCGGGCGGACTGGGCACATTCGATGAAATGATTGAAGTGATGGCCTGGAACAGCCTGAGCATCCATAACAAAAGAATCTTCGTAATCAATTCCGGCGGCTTCTTCGATCTGTTTATACAGCAGATGCAGCGGGTACAGGAAAATGGATTTCTTTATGGCGATGTATCCGGCGCGTTCGAGGTAGTTGATTTCCCTGAAAAGATCTTCTCTACAAAATAAAAGGTTACTCCTGAAACTTATTCCGCCGGGCAGGCGAGGGGGCTGATCATTGACTAATGCTCAGCCCCAATATAACAAGCCTGTTATTTTTTTAAGCTAACAATGGCCCATACAGGAAAGTGATCCGATGGATATTTGCCATTGTAAGTGTCCGTTAATACCGCATACTTCTTTGCAGTAAAAGCAGATGATGTAAAGATATGGTCAATTATATCTGAGCTGATATTCCTTCCGAAGTTGTTGAAAGTTCCGTTGTTGATGTAACGGGCAGGCGCTGTTTTTGATGCGTCCTTTAAAAACTGTGAATCAGCAAGTAATTTGTAACATCCAGAATCATAGCCACCATTTAAATCGCCGGTAAATAATACGGGGGCTTTGCGGGCTATTTCTTTTATTTTCCGCAATATCAGCTTACTGCTCTCTACACGGGCTATTTGTCCCTGGTGGTCGAAATGGGCATTGAAGAAAAAAAATACAGCACCAGTTTTTTTATCTTTTAACTTAACCCATGAGCAAATGCGGTTGCAGCATTTGGCATCCCAGCAAAGCGACGGCGTATCGGGCGTTTCGGAAAGCCAGAAATCACCTTTCTGAAGTAATTGAAATTTGTCTTTCCGGAAAAAGATAGCGGAATGCTCTCCACCGCTTTTTCCGTCGTTACGTCCTGCGCCGTAGCGATCGTATTCCTGCAACGTTTTACTTAGATCATCCAGTTGGTTAACGAGCGCTTCCTGCGTTCCAAGAATATCGTATTGATGAAAACGGATCAGCGCCGCTACGGCCGGCGCACGGTTTATCCATAAATTACCAGAGTCGCACTCGCAGGCAAAACGCAGGTTATAGCTGCCTACGGTATAGTTCTGTGCCTGGACTACTGCAGCCAGCAAAATGGCCGTTACTATCGTTGTTATTTTTATGAAGTTCATAAGTACTGCATTTAAAAATAGACGCGAAGGTAATGGCCATGTATTCGCCATGATGTTAATTGATTATTACCTATAAGACCCGGGACCAGGCAAACAGGAAGCTCCCTGTTCTTATTTAAACTCGACCAACTTATCAGTGGCCGGGTCATATTCGTAAAACAACCTTGTTTCAGAATCAAGGTAAAGCCATTGTATGATATTGGAATGAGTTCCTCTATCAACAGACAGCCCCAGCACAGTATAGTGCCTGTCATTTTTTTCCATTTCTTCGATAGAGTAAACAAAACCGTTATTTTCAGCATTATGAAGCTGCGCTTTTACAAGCTCCTTTTCAGAATAAGCGATATAATATTCGACCAGGCGATAAAGATAATCCTTGAAGTCTTCTCCATAGCTTTTCTCTCTGGCATGCCAGTATTTAATAGGCTTGGGATTGCTTTTGCGAAAAGCTTCTACTTTTCCATCTTTAATCTTTCTTACGTTCGTAAGCCATTCTGCAAAGTCCAGCCGCTCTCCTTCACCCGCAATCCAGATGCTATCCATTTTCCATTTTATCTCCAGGGTATCGCCACGAAGGAAGTTAAGTTTCCCTTCGGGAACATTATCACATACCAGCGACAGAAGCTGGCTGCTTTTCCTTATAAAACATAACATGTAATCACCATCCCCGCTGAAGTCGACATAGGTTACAGTATCAACAAATATTTTTTCAAGCGGCACTAGCCTGTCCGGCCTGAGATCGGAAGTATAGAGTTGGTCTTGTGCAGTGTCGGGTTTCGATGCCTGCATCAATCTACTGCTGTCTGCTATTTTTGCCGTATCGGCAGGCATCTCCTTTGGCAATTCCCTGCAGGAGTAAAGCAGGAGGATCATAGGTACTAGTAGCTTTTTCATTTATAGTCCTGTTTATTATATCGTTCCTTGTCTCCTAAAATAAAGAAAATAGGTATAACGAAAACTTTTACCAACAAGAAACCCGCTTTTGACAGCGGGTTTCTTGTTGGTGTTTTTTATAGTTTAATGATCTTGACCGAGACAGGCACAGCAGTCCCTTCCAGCCGTATGAAGTAGCTTCCGGCAGGAACGCCGCTTATACTTTTAATGATCTTTCTGCTGCCGCCAGGAACTGTCCATTGACGCAGTTGTCTGCCGTTCATATCCAATAGTTTTATTGTTCTGAAATTATGGTCTGGCAACTCTATTGTAAGCATCTCTCTTACCGGGTTTGGATACACTTTCAGTTGTGCTGTACTATTTAATTTACTATCCTCCGCTTCGGGAGCCACCGCCAGCGTATTCAGGCCTGTAGCCGCAGCAACTGGTTCCGTTGCACAATTGTCGAGCGCAAACCAGTTAAACTTAAAGGTGCCCTGGTACACGGCGATGTTAAAGTAAGAGACAGCAGGAAGAGTTACCGTATCAGTAATAGTAGCCCACTGACCATTGGTATTCGGGATGTTGATAGTGCCATAAACGATGCCGGAATTGTTCAATCTTGCTTTTGCCGGAGCGGTTGTCAACACCCTCAGACTTACGTTATATTTCCCTTTTACCGGGATACCCAGATTACTATATCCAAACCATTGATTATAGGCCAATCCTGTCAGGTTCTTTCCACCGCTGGTATCGGTTGTTGTTTCCAGGGTTGGTGTATTGGAATAGGAGTTAGTGATTTCAGCTTCAATCCTTTTCTTAAAAGTACAACCATAACCAGGAGAAAAGACTGCCGAACCGGTCAGGCCATCTTTTACAGCGGTAACCTTATAATATCCTGCAGGAGCTCCTGCAGTTACCACACCTATGGAAGACACCGTGTTTCCTTCGCCGGTTACAGACCATGTAGCCCCGGTGAATGCAAAGGCGGCCGCATACTGATCAAATCCCTGGGCAGTATATTGCTGCGAAGCGCCAAAGGGCAGGGTTAAACTATCAGGTACGATCTTAATAGATGCAAGATGCGGCAGTGCCAATACATTAATCTTTGCCTTGCCGAACATACTATTATAATGCGCTTTCACGTAATAAATACCCGGTGTGTCGCTGGCGGTAATAACGCCCTTGTTATCCATCACACCTCCTTTTGGAAGCACCGACCAGGTAAATGGCAGATCCAACCTGCTGCCGTCGCTTCCATAAGCAGCCGCTTTAAATTGCTTGCGTGCGTTTACGAAAACACTGGTGCTATCCGGTGTTACCGTGATATGCGACAGGGAAACCTCGGTAGCCCTTATCACCTTCAACCAGTTGAAGTTCCAGCCCGAAGCAGTGGACTGCAGGATAAGCGTTCTCTTGCCACCGGGCAATTGAAAAGGGGCAGATGTTACCGTTGTCCAGTTTTGCCATCCACCACTTGCGGGAAGATTGATGGTGGTTAACAATGTATCACCAACCATCACCTTAACAGTTGCGGCCGTGTTAACAGCTACCCGAAGCTGAATGCGGTAACTGCCTGTCCAGGGCGTATTGATATCATATTCCAGAAAGCTGGTGGAGGCGATATAACTAACATTCAATACGCCACTTGTATCCTGTACCGGTTCTGTACAACAGGTATTACTGTAGTCAAAAGCTTCCGCTTCTATTCGTGCCGGAATAGGCTTATAGTTGGCAGTGCGTATGGTAACATTTGCCGTTGCCCTTATTGTATCGATACCAGACGCAGCAGTAGCAGTTACAATACCTGGGGCAACAACAGTAGCCAGCCCTGTATTTGTAATACTATTACCAGTGCCCGTTATTGTCCATACCGGGGTTAGCTCCATAGGAAAATCATTCTGATCAAAGATCCTGGCAGTGTATTGATATTTTTTACCTGGTATAAAAGCACGATTGGCCGGGCTTATAATCATACTATCCGGAACGGGAGTACCTATCCCTTTCTGGTAAACACGAACATAATCAACCAGCATACTGTCGGGCCAGTCGGCAGCAGTAATGGCGCCGCCCATACCTCCGCCAATGGCGAGGTTAAGGATCACGTGGAATTTCTGGTCAAAAGGCCAGTCACGCCAGGTTGTTTTAGGATTAACATAGGTATAGTTCTTTGTTCCATCGAACAGGAAGACAATGGAATCTTCTGTCCATTCCATACCATAGGTATGAAAAACAGTATCGACATCTGGCATCAGCCTTGATGCAGAAAGGTGTCCTCCATTCTGCCAGTTATTATTCTGGGTGTGCACGGTAGACAGAACGGTTCCGAAGCTATTGCCAACATGCTCCATAATATCCAGTTCACCACTTTGCGGCCATGCGCCGTAAGCGCTTGTTGTGGGCATGAGCCAGATAGCAGGCCAGGAGCCTCTAGCCCTGGGAAGTCTGGCACGGACCTCTACTTTTCCGTATTTAAAGTCAACCTTGTTCTGTGTGATCAGGCGTGCCGAAGACCAGGGATCAGTAGTATTGTAGTTGGGAAAATCCCTTTTTCCTGTGATGACCAGACAGCCATTGCGCACGCGGGCATTATCATAAGAAGTGTCAGTATATACCTGTTGTTCACCATTAATCCATGCCTTGGGCCTTGGATCTACCGTCCATTTGGTAAGGTCGGGCAAGCCGGAGCCATTGAACTCATCGGAGAAGATGAGCGTGTAATTGGGATTCCCTTCAAATACTACATTTCCTTTAGCAATGTATTGTGCTGCCCCGGAGGAATCGAGCTGTGATCCGGCAATCGTTAGTTTCAGATCGTAACGCGAATAGTTAACGGAGGAATTACCACCTAATACAATATTCACTACTGTATCGTTCACCCTGTGCAGGCTGTCGATGAAAACACCCGCCGGAAAAGGGGCCGTCCATTGAGACTTATCGAGTATGCTCTTAAACGTATTACCATGTACAGTAGCCTGAATTAAAGCACCTTGCTCCTGCCCCATTGATATGCTTGTATTACCGAGTGTAACAGAAGCTGGATCGGGGCCCTGCACCAGGTCGAAGTATAAGATCCCGCTTGCTTTTTTCCCGTCAATAAAATGAACTTCCAGGCGATTGAGATCGGTTCTATTACTTACAGTTTTAAAATCGAATGTTGCTTCTTCCCAGGTATTGATGTTTTTTATCTTATAGGTGAAGTAAACTGCTTTGTTATAGTTGGTACCTGGCTGCAGCTTGAACATCACATCTTCTTTGACATTACTATAGACCAGCATTTTAAAGACCGTGTTGCCATGCAGATCAAACGAGTCAGGCAAGCTACAGCCGGCTGTCATCCATTCAAAGGAAGTAGTGTCTTTATTGAATTTAGCCACTTTGCTGCTTGTATTCAGCCCGCCTGGCGCCGGATTAGGTACACCAAATTCCACTTTACCGGTAGTAGTATTACCGGCATAGAAGTCCCACCGGCCAGAGCAGGGCCCATTTCCTTCCATATCATCCAGGATCAGGAACTGCGCCTTGAGGTTTCCGCAAAGGCCTATCAGCAGGAACAGGAGAACGGAATAAAAACGGGCTGGTACAAACATGGCAAAGGCATCCCCCCTTGTGGGAGCAATCGTTAGGTATTTCATAAAGGCAGTGTTTAACGGATGTTATTTCAAATTAGGATTCATAAGCACGTCGGCTCCCGGAATTGGCAATGTATAGTTGGCTTTGGTGATAGTACCTACAGGTTTCAGATCTCCATCGTTTTTATTGGCATTGGCTTCTTCTACTTTTTCCAGTCGCACGAGATCGAACCAGCGGCACCATTCACCGGCGAATTCCCAGGCTCTTTCGTTCACGACTGCATTGGCAAATTCAGCAGGAGCCATGCCAGCAGGCAGATCGGTTAATCCTGCACGCTGCCTCACGGCATTTATTGCTTTGTAGGCATCATCGTTAACAGTTCCGCTACGTGCCAGAGCCTCGGCGTAGGTAAGCAACACATGCGCATACCTGATCATGATGACGGGATTGGCAGACATGTAAGTATTCTTTGTTCCTGACTGAATCGTAAACTTCTTATAGTAAGGATGTTTGGTAGAAACATTCTGCCAGGGAACAGTATTGCCGTTTATTACGAAGCTAGTAGAGAAGGTTTCATCTTTACGGCTGCCCGCGGGGAAGTTGTTGAAGAAATTAAGCTCAGGGAAAAAGTCAGTCCACCCCCCTTCATCTTCGGGCATAGTAGACAGGCCATAGAAAGAATTATACGTGATCCACTGGCCTCTTGTGTAAAGAGCAAACACATCTTCTGAAGTGCCGCCCGCAAAGATCTTCAGAAAACCACCCTGGTAGAGATCAACAGCATAAGTTGTTTTATTGTCGATCACTTCTTTTGCTTTAGAGGCTGCCAATGCATATTTGGAAGCATCTTTAATGGGCCATCCGCCTTCGGTAAGATATACGTCGGCCAGCAATGCCTTTACGGAGCCTTTGTTCGGCCTTCCCGGTGCACGTCTGGTATTAGGCACCCAGGCCTCTGCTTTCTTCAGGTCTTCTTCTATCAGCGGATAGATTTCGGCCGGTGTACTTTTATGCAGGTTCAGGTATTCGGAACTGAAAGTTTCGGAAGGCACGACGGGCACGGCCCCCCAGAACCTGGTGAGCCAGTAGTAAGAGAGCCCTCTTAGAAAATATGCTTCTCCTACTATTGCCTGAATAGTTGCTTCGCTACCGTCGGTAACCTTAGTATAGTTATTGATAATATTGGTGGTTGACTGAATAACTTTATAGCAACCGCGCCAGATAGGCACCATACGACTATTAAGATCGGCAACGTTAAAGCGGTCGAATTCGCGGAACTCTTCCTTATTTGAGCCGGGATGGGTAGTAAGATCATCGGCCCCCATACACATGGCTATCTGCGAAACAGTAGTAAAACCACTCTCCCATGGAATCATAAGACTGCCATAGGCACCTGTTAATGCAGATTCCAGGCCTGCCTGGTTGCTGATGCCGGCGTTACCCAATACCAGTCCATTTGGTTCTTCTGTAAGCTGCTTGGAACAGGAAGCAGCGATAAATATGAAGATGATGAGATAAAGCTTTTGCATCTCTAGTAATTTTAATGATTAAAAACTAAGCGTACATCCTCCTATAAAAGTTCGCACGTTGGGATAAGAACCAAAATCGATCCCCTGCCTGATGTCACCTGCAGAAGAGTTTGATTCCGGGTCAATACCAGAATAACCTGTTATAGTCCAGATATTGGTAGCGCTCACGAACAGTTTTAAGCCTGCTTTTCCTTTGAAGGCCTTGCGTGGGATATCGTAAGACAGGCTTATGTTTTTAAGGCGCAGAAAATCTGCTTTTTCAAGGAAGCGGGTAGACTGGGTGAAGTTGCGGTTAGTAGTGCTGAAGGCAGGGATATCAGATGTTTCATTTACGCCCGGGATATACCTGTGTTTAATGTCGACATAGGTAGCTTCCCTGGCGTCGCCGCCATGATACATGGCAGCAGCCTTGTTGTAGTTGAGCTTATCAAAGCCCATCATTGCGTGGAAGAAGATATTAAACGTAAAACCTTTGTAGGTTACTGTGTTATTCCAACCCAGTGTAGTAGTAGGCATACCTGATCCTATTACACTATAGTCGCTGGCATCTATTACATTATCGCCATTGACATCGAGATAACGGGAGTCGCCTGCTTTTGCACCAAAGTCACCGGCTTTAGTATCGCCCGGTTTCCAGGTACCGAGGTAGGTGAGTCCCCAGATAGAACCTAATGGCTGACCAGGCATTACTACGAATTCAGGTTGCAGTGACATACCACCGCCTATTTTGCGGTTATTGGGATCAAAGATGATCTTATTCTGACCGGTAGAGATAACACGGTTCTTTACAAAAGAGGCATTGAACCAGCTACTCCAGCCAACGGCTGTTTTATCGAACACTTTAGCATCGAGTGCGATTTCAAAGCCTTTGTTCTTAACAGAACCGGAGTTCCTGATAACAGGGTTACCGCCAAGATAGATAGGAAGCGTTTCAGTAAGCAGCAGATCACGGGTATCTTTTATGAAATAATCTGCAGTAAGAGAAAAGCGGCCTTTTAAAATTGCGACATCAATACCCAGATCTTTTTGAACAGTGGTTTCCCATTTCAGTTCCGGGTTGCCAACGTTCCCCAGTATAATACCGGTTTGCGAAGCGGTGTTGTTAAAAGAAGCCACCCTGTTTGAATAGGTTGCAAATGTGCCGTATGCATTTATATTCTGGTTACCTGTATGTCCCCAGCTACCGCGTACTTTCAGGTTACTGATCAAAGGTACCGTTCTCATGAACGATTCTTCAGACACGACCCAGCCAACAGAAGCGGAGGGGAAATAGCTGTATTTGTTGCTGCCTACAAACTTGGAAGAACCGTCTCTGCGTATGGCAGCGGATAACAGGTATTTATTTTTAAATCCGTAAATGGCTCTTCCCATCAGAGAAAACAATGCAGATTCGGAAGTACCGGAAGATGGCGTGCCGGGCGTACCGAGGCCAATGTTATTCCACATAAAAGACTCGTACGTAAGCGCAGATGCGCCTGCGGAAACATAGTTAAAATTATTCTTCTGAAATTCCATCACAGCGGTCAAGTCAAGGTTATGATCGTTATTAAACTGTTTGTGATAGCTCAGCGTATTGGTGCTCTGCAACCTTATCTCTTTGTTTGAGCCATAACTGGCTATAGATGTGTTTGAGTTCACGACCTTTCCTGCAAAGCTTTTATTATCGTAACCAAGGTAGTTGATACCGTATTGCATGTCGAACGAAAGCCCATTTATAATCCTGAATTTAAAGCCTCCCATAGCGTTTGCCAGCAATCTTTCAACAACCGTCAACTGGTCGGTAGTCAAGGCCAGTGGATTAAAGAATACGGAGCTGACAGGATCGCTTACGGTATAACCTCCTACATTATTACGAACAGGCACAGTAGGGGACCATGTGATAGCCTGAGCCAGGGGACTATGAGGGCCATCGGCAGGGATATCTATATTCTGTGAACTGCTGTAAGAGCCAATGATATTGATGAAAGCAGAAATCCTGTCATTCAGTTTGGCGTTGATGTTAGAACGGATGTTATATCTTTTGATATAAGAGTTATTGATCACGCCATTCTGATCGAGGAAGTCGCCGGAAAGGAAGTATCCTCCTTTTTCAGTGCCACCGGAGAGATTAAGCAGGTATTCCTGCGTACCTGCACGGCGGAAGATCTCATCCTGCCAGTTGGTCCCCCCATTTGTTTTAAAGCTGTCAATTTTGGCTTGTGTAAAGGGTAACGCTGCGCCTGTAGCAGCAGCATGTGCATTTGCAGTTTCGGCGAAGTCGCCGGCGTTGAGCAGATCGAGTTTTTTAAGTACCGAAGCGGAAGAGAAACGGGCTGTAGCATTCACCCTTACTGCTCCCCTGGCGCCTTTTTTAGTAGTAAGGATCACGACGCCATTAGCGCCGCGGCTGCCGTAGATAGCTGTTGCCGCCGCATCTTTCAGGACCTGGATGGTTTCTATATCATCGGGGTTGATGGAAGAAAAATCGGCGCCGACAAAACCATCTACTACGTATAACGGGCTGTTGTCGCCGGTAATGGAGTTAGATCCGCGGATGCGGATACGAACGGCGCCACCGGGAGCTCCTGTTGAATTAGTTACCTGTACCCCGGCGGCGCGGCCCTGCAGCACCTGGTCGAGTCTTGTTACAGGCTGTTCTTTAAATGCTGCGCTGGAAACGGAACTGATGGCACTGGAGAGCGTTGTACGGCGTTGTTCGCCATAACCTATCACAATAAGCTCACCCATTTCGGCTGTTACCGGTTTTAGATTTACGGCAATGAAATTTCTGCCCTGTACAGGAATTTCCTGTTTGTCGAAACCAAGAGAGGTAATCACCAGAACAACATTGGCATTAGCAAGCTTAATTTCATATTCACCATTTTCATTGGTGACTGCTCCCCTGTTGGAGCCTTTGATCTGTACAGCAGCGCCGGCAACCGGATTCCCGGTTTCATCGGAAACCTTTCCTTTTACCAGGTGATCATCTGGTGCTTCGAGCATAGGCTGCGGCGTTGGCCGCCGTTTTACGATGATCGTTTTACCATCGATATCATAAACCAACGGTTGAGTGCGGAAACACTGTTCAAGCACCTTATCGAGTGGCTGGTTCCTGGCCTCTACCGTTACGGCTTTGGCGATGGCGAGCTGCTCATCGGTATACAGGAAATTATATCCTGTTTGTCTTTTAATTTCTTTAAAGACCTTTTCAAGCGATGAGTTGTGCACGGAAAGTGTTACAGTGGTTTGCGCGATACTGCGGGCATGTACCTGCAGCATGGTGGCGGTTAGTAATAACACAATTAGTTTCATAATCAATAACGATTTGGCAAATAATCGTATCAAATGGTTTTTCTTATGGGCAGACGGCTGCCGTCTGCCTTGGCAATCAAACGTTAATGGCATACATTTGTAATAATCGGCGTTAATAAATGGATGAAAGTTTATGGACCCGATCTTCAGCCGCATGTGGTACGAACACTTGCGGCTTTTTTATCTCCTTTGGTCGGCTTGCAATCAGTTAAGGACTCATGGCTTCAGCAGATTTTGGTTACTAATAGTTAAGTTGAAAGAGGTTTAGGGTTGTAACAGTTATTTCAGGCTGAGACTGTTCCTCAGGGTGATACAATTATTTTACGGCCGGAGACCTGGAAATGGACTTCTCCGGTCTGCTGCATCATATTCAATAGTTTTTCAATAGACGCATCGCTGGACAGTCCTCCCCTGAAGTGTGCATTTGGCACATCCCCCTTGTACTCAATCTCCACATCGTACCATCTTGCGATCATCCGCATAGCAGCACGGACATCGGTTCCGGCAAACTGGATAAGATCATTTTTCCAGGCTATCGTTTCTTCGGTATTTACATTATTCTGCACTTTTAATATTCCGTTGCGGAAGAGGCTGGCGCATTGACCCGGCACCAGGATCTTTTGTTTATCCTGCGCATCTGCGGCAGGGGCATTCACTTTAACCTTGCCCTGCAATAATGTTGTCTGCACCGCTTCTTCATCGGAATAGGCCATTATATTAAAGCTGGTACCCAATACCTGTACCTGCATATTATCCAGATTCACAAAGAAAGGCTGAGACGCATTTTCTGCGATCTCAAAATAAGCTTCCCCTGAAAGGGTCACCTCTCTTTGGGAACCATTGAAAGCAGTGGGATAATGTAAGCGGCTGGCTGCATTGAGCCAAACTTTAGTTCCATCGGGCAGTGTAATATGGTACCTGCCGCCCCGCGGCGTTGAGATGGTATTGAACAAGTTCGCCGCTGCCGGGCCTGACTGTTGCTGGTAGGCCAGTTGGCCATTGGCCAGCTTTACCACCTGGGTAGTTCCTTGCGTTGCCAACGCGCCGTTTTTAGCATCGTTAAGCGTAATAGTGGAACCATCGGCGAGGGTTAATATCGCCTTGTTCGTTCCAGGGCGGATGCTTTCCTGCGCAGCAGTATTTTTTGCCAGCTTTGGTGCCGGATCCTGCTTTAATAAGCGATAGGCGGCAGTACTGCCAGTCAGTAATAGCAACGCTGCGGCCGCCCATTTCCACCAATGCCTGCGAGGCTGCGTATTCATGAGATGCACTTCCGGTTGCACTTCCGGCTCTTCTTCCTGTAGTTTATCCCAGGTTTCATTGAAGATTTCAACGATATCGGTTTCGGGCGAGGCATATACTTCTGTCTGTTCTATAAACAGCCTGGCAATCGATTCGTTAATCTGTAGCAGATTTTGATTGTCATGAATAAGCGTCCTTAACTGCCTGATTTCGGCGACGGACATTTTTTCATCATCCAGGTATTTCTGCCATAATAAGATAAAGCGTTCCTGTTTGTTCATATGACCTGTTTAAAGCAATCTGCCGGGCCTCCGGCAGGTATGGCTTTTTTATACAGACGTGTAAGAAAACAGGAGGAATGCGTATACCTGAAAAAAAATATCAAGCTTGTAAAACAACAGTCCAGATTAATAAAAAGACACCTTCGTGATATTGCGCCATATATTTCCTGATAGCGCTTAAAGCACGGACCATATAGGATTTGGAGGTAACCCGGGTAATATTCATACGAACGGCGATTTCCGAATGACTTAATCCTTCGAAACGGCTTAGTTTGAACACTTGTTGCATCTGAGGAGGGAGATTATTAACGGCTCTGTTGAGTAAGCCCTCCAGCTCATGATATTCTGCATTTTCGTGCGGATTGGCAGCATCGTCGCGGAAATAAGCAAGCAGGTAATCTTCGTTGTTAGCTGTAAAAACTTTTTTTCGCAGATGATCGATAGCGAGATTACGTGCCAGGGTATATAGAAAAGATCTGAAATAAATGACATCGGGTAGCTGTTCTTTATTTACCCAAAGTTTGATAAAAGTTTCCTGGGCGAGATCCCTTGCTAATTCAGGAGATTTTGAGATTTTAAGGCCAATAGCATAGATCTGATTCCAATAGTGTTCAAAGACAATGCGATAGGCGTCGCGGTCGCCATCGGCGATACGCAACAGCAGTTCCGGCTCGTTGTATGTAGTGACAGATGGCAAAGCTTTAAAAATCGTTGTAATACTAAAGTAAGGAAAAAGCCGGAGTAAAATTTACTCCGGCCTTAATATCTTAAAGTATTCATATGGGATCGTTCCCAAATAAAATACGGCAATTGAAAGGCTGTAAACATACACTATTGCATTACTGTTGATGCAGCATAGCCTCCAGCATTTTTTTTCTTTCTGCCTGCATTTTATAGAATGCTTCTTGTTTATTTTCCAATTCGGACAGCAACATCAACTCTGATTTTATAACAGCCAGGTCCCTGGCTTTATCCGGCATGCGTTCCAAAACAGCTACTTTATCTGCCCAATAACCCTTAAAATTGGACATCGAAAAAGCTTCATTGCTTTTAAATGCGCTATCAATCCAATACAATGCAGTTTCAAGTGCTGTAGAATCAGTGCATTTACCGGTAATAAGGGGACTGTACCAGTCGACCCAGGTTCTTGTGCTGATGTTCTTATAAACACCTTTTTTTACGGCATTGTTCACCCTTGTCACATACGCCATCCAGTTGCGACTGTATTGCAGCTCTTTTATACGTACAGTTGTCACCAGTTCTTCTTTTGACGTAATTCCTTTTTCATCCATCATTGCCAGCAGCTTTTGAAAAGCAGCTTCGTCAAATACCTTCCCAGCCTTTACCGCAGACAGGAGTTGACTGGCATTACGGGTGTATTTTTCAGCCAACATACTTTCGACATTAGCCTTCCCGAACTTTTCATCAAAGGAATTTCTATTGGCATAGATATAAGTTATTACAGGCGAAAAGGGCGTTTGTACCTGTTTAGCTATTAGCTGATAGATATCTTTCTCGAAATAGCGTTCTTTTGGAATAATAGATAAGTAATGCAATGCTACTTCTCTTTCGCGGGAATCAGCCATCTTGTTGAGAAACTGCAAATATGCTGCAACAACTGCAGGATCATCTTTATGCTTATTGTAATCAGCTTCCAGCGCAACTTCGGCATATCCTCCACTCAAAGCTTTTGAAGCTTCTGCCAGCAATGGAGCAGCCTTCATAAAGCCAACCGCACGATGTACAAGATTGCCGGCTCCGTCAACCCATAACAACGTTGGATAAGCACCCACATGATAGTTTTTAGCCAGGGCGACACCTGCTCCAACTTCTATATCTGTTTTAAAGCAGATAAAGTTACTGTTGAAAAAAGCGGCTACTTTTTCATTGGGAAAAACTTCTGCAGCGAGCTTCTTACAAGGCACACACCAAGAGGTATAACAGTCGATGAAGATGAGTTTCTTTTCTTTTCTGGCTTTGGCGGTTATTTCAGCCCAAGTGCCTTTTTCAAAATGAACACCTCCGTTCTGTTGAGCCAATACCAACCCGGAATAGAGTCCCAACCAAACAACAAGTATTATCTCCTTCATAATATCAATTAAATATTCGCATTAAAAAAGGGGCCGTCCATTCTTTTGTTCAGCCCCTATCGTTTACTTACTGCCGAAATCTATATTTTTTTCTCTAAATGGATTTTCCGCCGTCTCCGAATAATAGTTAGCGCCTGTGAAGAATTTACCTAATTCCAGATAACCAACTATCAAAAGACTATTCTTATATTCCGGATGTATATATAAGGCGTAATAATACTCCGGAGGCTCAACCGGATTCAGATATATTCCTTTAAGTTTAAATCCTGCAATCTGTTTAGGGACTTTATTGGGATCACCTATAATATCTCTGGTAGCAACTTTATATTCGGTTATAACATCACTGGGAAAATATTTAAGGAAAAGCGTCCCATCCTCTTGCTCTTTGCAGGAAAAATTTCCTTTAGGCATACGACGGGTAGACTCCCATCCAACCGTTTTCGCGGTACCTTTTTTAAAAAAAATGGAAATGTAACCTGCACTTATATCCAACTTTGACGCAGTTTGTGCATTTACTTTAATAAAGGCAACTGCAGCTATCAAGAAGAAAAACACTCTGGCCATGTCAGTATAATTTAGTTTGTTGGGGTTCCAGAATATTTACAAAAGCCGGTAGTTGTAGCCTTTGGGCGTAACGGAGTTCCATAGGATTGGAAACTCAATCTAAAAGAAATGTCCCAGTTATAGCTTGTAATATTATTCTCGACCGATGTAACCGTTTCATCTTCACCGATTTCTGCACCAATTTCGCCAACACCCGCATTTAAGCCGGCTCTTACCAAAACCCTGCCTGTACTCGTTTTCGTAAAGGTCCGCTTCTCAAGCAGATCTCCATAAGAACGCCCAATTACCGCCTGTTCCTCTCCTCCCACGTTAGCATAAGGAGTGTAGGGTACTTCAGTAGTTCCAATAGCCGGACCAGTTAAAAACACGGACACATTTCCCAGCAGGAAGGCTGAGGGCATCCATAAGTTTGAAATATTATACTGCACAGGGATCAACAGTGTTAAGACATTACGTCTTTGTGCAAAAGGAAAAGTTACACGATGATAATATTGAACATCACTAGGGCCAACATCAATCCCATCAGCAGCAGACCAATCTTCATCTTCCAAAAGATAAATCTCCTCACTAGCTCCTGGATCTAAATCAGCATCATAATCAGTGCGATATAATGAAGACCGAGCATCAGGCCCAGCGTTTAAGGCGCTATCTCTAAAGAGATTAATCAAACTATCTGACTTCTTAATATCTTTAAAATATTTCATCAACAATTGATATTGAACTTTAGTGATATTAAGACTAATTGAATCACGGATCCGCCCGGGTGAACTGATTTCATCAGCACCTTCATTAGAAATAGATGTTTGCTTTGTACAGGAAAAAAAAGGAAAAAGCATCAGAAACGCAATAGCATTTCGAATAGATAAAAGACGCATATTAGCATGTATTGGTGAAATAGGATATACTTAGTTAAAAATTTCTGCCAGTCTTTTTTCCAGATCAGGTCCTTTCAGATTTTTAGCAATAATCTTTCCGTTCGGATCCACCAATACATTCTGGGGGATGCCGTCAATGCCGTACAGGGCGGCGGCTTCATTTCTCATCTTCAGGTCGGCGACCTGCTTCCAGGGCAGTTTATCTTCTTTAATAGCAGAAAGCCAGTTGTCTTTAAATGCCTCAATATCGAGAGATACGCCAAGAATTTCCAACCCCTTTTCGTGATAGACCAAGTAAGCTTTTACTACATTCTTATTTTCTTTGCGGCAGGGACCACACCAGGATGCCCAGAAATCAACCAATACATATTTGCTCCTGTAGTCCGATAATTTTACAGGCTTACCTTCCGGATCAAACTGCGTAAAGTCTGGCGCCATAGTCCCCACAGCAGTCGTATTGATACTTTTGAGTTGTGCAGCATAACTTTTTGCCGATGGCGTAGCTTTTACGCTCGCCGACAGCTTCTCAAATAATGGGGCAGCCACTTCATATTCGGGAATAACCCCTGCATATTTCTTTAAAGCCAGCAAACTCAGGAAACTACCCGGCCTGGTCTTTAAGAAATTGAAATAAACAGTTCTCTTCATTTCCGAAATGGAATCGCTTTGCAGTTCTATCCGCGACATGAGTGCCGTATCGTTTCGTTGTTGCGCCGGCATATTTTTATAGTAGGCATCAAGCTGCTTCTTTTTTTCTTCTATAGGAGCCAGCGATGCATTAAGTTGCTTGTAGTCGTCATTGAGCCGGGAGCCGCTTATAGTGCTATAAGCAAGCGAATCGGCCACGGCATGAAGTCTGATGATGCCAGGCTCCAGGTAAAGCTTCAGGTGTTCTGATCGAATTCTACCTTTCGGCGTTCTCCCCATTACTATCAGCGTAACTTCTGCAGGTTCTTCGATTGCCCCCTTTAGTTCGAAGTGGCCATCTTTAATTTCAGCAGTATCGTTGATGATAGGGCTGAAGCAAATGATCTTCGCCGTTGCTGTACCTGCAAACCCATCCATTTCTCCTTTCAGTATATATTCTGTTTTCTGCGCCATTGCCAGGGCGGGAAAGAGAATCATAGCAGTTATAATAGTCTTCTTCATTTTTTAAGGATTTTGTTCCCACGTTGGATTAAAATACATTACCTGGAGTGGTATGCGCAGCACATACCGGGGGCTACCTGGTTGCAGTGTAGCGATAACACTGCCGGTTCCGTTATATCTTTCAACCGCGGGCATACGCCCTTCCGCATCATACCTTCGCATATCAAACCAGCGCATACCGCAAAAAGCAAGTTCAAAACTTCTTTCCGCTATGACCTTTTGTAATACCTGTTCTTGATCAGTAGACGTAAACTTCTGGTAACTGGCTGTGGGGAAGCGCCTTTTTCGCAGAGAATCCAACTGATCACAAGCTTTTGTAAGGTCATTATTTCTCGCAGCCGCTTCTGCAATGACCAGATACATTTCAGCAACAGAGATACCCCAACTGGGTGCCGCATACCCGGACGGAACGCCTGCATGCATAAAAAGCGTGCGCCCTCTTACTGTAAAACTATAATCTCCCAACTGGGTGTAATAGAATTTCAGGCGAAGATCCTTCGTATCAAAAGAGCGAAGGAATGATAATACGGGGATCTCGCTTCCCAGGTAAGAAGTGCCGCCCAGCCGGGCATAAATAGCATCTGCCCGCTTCATAACATGCGGGATACTTTTGGCATCGGGAAGCGCCGTATAGTCTAAAACTTTTGCAGTGCCATTATCTAATGCCAACTGAGCATTCCGGGCCGCTTCCGAATAATTCCCCATATACAAATAGGTTCTGGCCAACACGCCATAAGCCGCCGCAACGGTTCCCCTGAAACGATTAGAAGCATTTTCTTTAGGAAGATCAGGAATAGCGGTTTTAATATCGGTAATAATCTGATCGTAGATCTGCTGTACAGTGGAACGGCCAGGCATTACGTCGGTAACATCAACAGAAGTCACGAATGGAACAGCCAGGTCTTTATCAGCCGTAGTTTTATCATACACCTTTGCATACAGGTTAACCAGGTAGAGATATTCAAATGCTCTGCCCAGCAAAGCCTCCCCTTTTAAGCTGTTTCTATCCTGCACTGTACCATCTGTAACCTTTTCTATATTATTGATTACCGTGTTGTACAGGTAAATTGATTTGTAAAGTGTTTGCCAGATAAGCGCACTACCGGGCACCTCTTCAACAAACTGTTCCTGCCAGGTGTAGATTCTGTCATTTGAGCTGGTGAGAGTACTGGAAATTGTAAGTAAATCTTTGCAATCGTCAAGCATATTCAACTGAGACGGAACAGAATTTTCCAGTTCAATATTATTGAGCCACTCATCATAATCACGTGTGGTTTCGAGCAGCCTTACTCCTTTAGGTTCTATATCCAAGTATTTATTGCAGGAACTAAGCAGCAATACCATTATCGAGAGGAAGCAGATATATTTTTTCATTTGTATTACAGTCTGTTAATTGAAAGGATCAGAAATTAATATGAACAGCCATTGTATAGGTTGGAGTGAGGTAAGTTTTTTCGTAGCTACCTGTGGCTACGCTATAGTTCTCCTTATTCATCGCCACGGTATATACATTGGAAGCCTGCGCACGGATCTCAAAATCAGACAAACCCATTTTTTTCAGGAACCTTGTTCTTCGGAAGCTATAGGCCACCGTGATATCACTAACAGTGATATAAGTGCCATTTTTAACAAACCTGTCTGAAGCTGCTAAATAGCTGTTATAACTAGAATATTTCAACGCTGGCATTACATCGGGAATATTTTCGTCGCCAGGTTTCCTCCAGAAATTATTCGCTCCTTCATAAGGACGCATAGCCGATGCCAATGGTAACGGCAGGCGTACACGAAAACCTCCGAAATAGTTGGCCATAACAAACACGTAGAAATTGCCGATATCCACCCTGTTACTAAGACCAAGATTATAAGGTGGAATAGTAGTACCTGCATAGTCTACATCATCAATCCCCTGATCGTCTACGTCGAAGTTTTTAGTCTTGCCTTCTTTATCATAGATCAGGGTAGCCCCCTTATCATCTACCCCCGCATAGCGGTACGTGAAAACACTTCCCACGGCATAACCTTCGAGATAGTTGGTCCTGTTATTAAGCGCATAGGTAAAAGATTTACTATTAGGAGGCACGTTTACATTGTATACTTTCAGAATCTTGCTCCTGTTATACGACAATACAAATCCTGTATTCCAATTAAATCCAGGACGGTTGATCCAGTCTGCATGCAAACCTATTTCAAGTCCGGTATTCCTTATGGAGCTTTGGTTGATGATAGCAGAGGTAACACCCCTGGTAGGATCAACCTGGTTCGAAGCCAGGATATCCATACTTTTCTTCATGTAGTAATCAATATTACCCGTGATATTCTTAAAGATCTTATAGTCGATACCGATATTCAGGTTATAAGTCCGCTCCCAGCGCAGCCTGCTATTGGCAGGGGAGTACAATTGCAGTGAGTTAAAAGTATTGTCAAAGGTATTGAGCACCGAAGACGCTATTACCTGTGGCAAAGCATTCTTAGCAATATTTCCGTTAAACCCAAGCGCTGCCCTCATTTTAATAGCATTCAGCCATTCCAGAGAGTTGACAAATTTCTCCTTATCGATATTCCATCCGGCGCCAATAGACCAAGAGGGTTTGTAACGATTTTTAGGATCGGAACCAAATAAGTTGGATTGATCGACACGTGCGCTACCCGTTAAGGAGTATTTATTTTTAAAGGAGTAAACGGCATTGGCATAGCCAGATACAAAGCGATCTTCGGTGTATTGCTGCGCGAACAGTCCACTATAGGATAGGGGTGCATTATTTTTATGATACGCCGATACAAAGCTGGTTTGTATCACACTATAGTTAACGGCTCTTTGCAAAAGCGTTTGATCGCTATAGCCAAAATAGCTGGAAGTTCCGCCTTTGCTTACTACACGCCTGATTTCTGTACCCGCTATCAGATTCAGAGAATGATCGCTTGTAATCTGCTTATTATAATTCAGCTGGGCACGCGCTGTATAACTTTCTGTACTGGAATGAGTTTGTTGTAGGAAATCGCCTTTCGGAATATTATATACCAGGCCAGTAGTACCCGTTTGTGTATAGTAATTGACATATTGCCTTACTTCCACTGCATTTTCGTTGGCAAGGTGCCGTTTTTCGGCCCGGGAAGTTTCGTAGACTCCACCAATATTGGCATTAAGGCCATTACCTATATCGTACCTGAAATTAACTGTAAAGCGGTTTGTTATCGTATTGGTTTTATTGCTCACCAGGTTCAATTCATTCAAAGGATAATGCAGGTTATCCAGCAACCCATTCGCCATCAGCATATCATTAAGTTCAGGCATCATGTTAGACCCTGAAAACACAGGGAGTGCGTTGCCATTATCATCCTGCAAGCGCTCATAAGGGTACAGGCTGGAAATGCCAATAACGGGAACCGCTTTCTCCCTCGACTCCTGGAAATTTGTGGTGAGTTCCAGCGACAGGCGTTTAGACATCCTGAGGTTGGTGCGTGCATTAAGACCAAACCGGCTATTGCCATTTTTTACTTTCGACAAATCACTTTGATTGAACTGGGCAGTAATGAAATAAGTAGCATTTTCATTACCACCTGAGATATCGAGGTTATGTGTTTGGGTAGTGGCATTTTGCAGGAACAGGCGACCATATTCATTGGTGTTGTTGTGCAGCTTCAATGCTTCCAGCTGGCTATTGGCCTCTTCCGCAGTGATAAGCCCCGCGGCTTTTTTTGCCAGAACAACGTATGGCGGGGGATAAGTAAAAATACTGCCTGCAGACAAATTGGTCATTAACATCCAGGCCGTGGCGCCAATATTGGCGTTGCTTTCCTTGATGTATTCAATAGTGGTGTTGGAGCCATCTTTATCCCAACGGTAACGATCATAGTTTTCCTTAGGCGTTATGCTGAATGTGGTACGGTAGGCGATATTGGGTTTTCCCAGTTTTGCTTTTTTACGTTCTATCACTATTACGCCGTTCGAAGCTCTCACCCCATAAATAGTGGCCGCAGCAGCATCTCTTAAAACGGTAACAGATTCAATTTCGTTGGGATTAATGGTTGCCAGGGACAACTCGGTAGGAAAGCCGTCAATCACAATAAGCGGTTGTTTACTGCCATTAATAGTAGAGATGCCCCTGATCTGGAACAAGCTGTTGCCTTCGAATTCAATATCATTATTGATCATCAGGCCGGGTATCCTGCTTTGCAGGCCAGCGAGAAAATCGGTGGTATTGATACGGCTATCATATTCTTTATGCGACATGATGCTGACGCTGCCTGTACTCTGTTCCGGCCTGATCCGCTGGTAGCCTGTATTCACCTGTATCGCGACTTCATTAAGCTGGGTTACTTTTATCCGTGCTGTAATACTGATGCGTGTTCTGCCGCTGAGGCTTATCTCCTGTTTTTCAATGGCGACACCATTAATTATAAGCACGGCATCTTCCGCTACAGCAGACAGTTCAAACGATCCATCGTCGTCCGTAGAGGTTACTATTTTAGTACCTTTTACAGAAACGTATATTCCAGCGAGGGCGTTTCCGAGGCTATCGACAATTTTTCCTTTTATATTTTTGGGCGGCAATAACGCCAGCTCTCTAAGAACAGCTTCTTCTTTTTTCCTGAGGAGTATTTCATTGTTATTTACAACAAAGCTAACCGGCAATCCTTCCAGGCATATGCTCAATGCCTCGTTGATTGATTTGTCTTTTACATTAACGGATAGCTTAGGTAAATTAACAAGCAGGCTACGATTAAAATTGAAGCCATAACCTGTTTGCGCTTCAATAGACCGAAGGATTTTTTCCAGGGGAACATTTTTTTCATGAAGGGTAACTGTTTGACTGAGGACACCGGCCCGGACCGATGCCACCATGAAAAACAGCATGGTGCACAAGAGCTTTAATCGCATAAGAAGTTGTTGGGGCGTCACCTGTGTGCAGGTTTTGCCGGGTACAAGTAAAGACATACTTTCGTACTAGTTTTGGTTAAATGATAAAATGATGTTGCAGTCATGAATCTTCCGAAACATTCGCCGTTCCGGAGCCTAACCCGGAGCGGCTTTTTTTCGAAAAATTATTTAGGGTTGAATCATAAGACGTTTATCTTTTAGTTGAAATTTAATGCCGTTATTTTTTAGTATTTCCAATGTCCGCAGCAAGCTTTGCGAGCGCGAGTAGTTTACCCATATCATTTGCTGCTGCAATTCTCTTTCATACACCACTTCTATATCATACCACCTCGCAATAATTTTCAGGAAATCCGGAACAGAGATGGACCGGAATAGAAAGCGATCGTCTTTCCACGCAATGGCTTCTTCAATATCCGCCGGGTTAATATTTATGCTGCCTGCTTCAGCCATTATGGCCTGCTGGCCCGGCTGAAGTTGTTTTAGCGCCCCCTCGCGCCCAACAACTACAGCGCCCTGAACCAGCGTTGTTTTTACAATTCCGTCTTCTTTATAGGCAGATATATTGAATCCTGTTCCTAGCACTTTCACAATACAACCTTCGGCATCGACTTTAAAAGGCTGGCTTTTATTAGCAGCGACTTCAAAATAGGCTTCTCCTTTCAAGGACACCTGGCGTTCCGATCCGCTGAATATTGCCGGATAACGCAGTTCAGACGCAGCGTTCAACCATACTTTGGAGCCATCCGGCAAGACGAGCCTGAATTGCCGGCCGCGTGGCGTAGACAGTATATTTACAGGAACCGCACCGGCCTGTGCGTTTGCCGATACGGTGTAGGAGAGTTCATTATTATATAAGACCAGGCTGGTTTCATCTTCCAGGGCAATGCGGCCATTACCCATGCTATCCAGCACCAGCCGACGGCCATCGGATAAGGTTAAGACAGCCCCCTCATGCCCCGGCGCAATATCATGCTGCAACTTAGTTCCAGCGACGGCACCATCCGGAGCTTTATACCACCACCAGGCACCTATGGACAGTACTATAACTGCGGCAGCAGCCCACCAGAAACTACTCAGTCTTACTACCGTTACTTTCTTCGATTTGCTTCTATTATCATCCCCCATCAGCTGTTGCAACCTGGCCCAGCCAGACTCCATATTCAGCTTATAGTGCTCCCTTTCCAGGACTGCATCCCTGAGCCACAGTTCATCGTTGAGCAGGGATAAGACTTCGCGGTTATCTATGGCAGCATTCTTCCAGGCATCAAGCACCTGTTGCTGTTCAGCGGAAAGCACCTCTCCCTGGCGATATAAACGGATGATATGTAAAATAGATTCGTCCACAGTTACTCCTATATAACTGGCAAGCAATCCTGTTGTGACAAAAAAGTTTAGTTTTTTTTCAGGCTCCTATCGCATCTTCTCAAAGATGATATAAAAAAGCAGCAACCTTTCCAGGTTACCTCTGACAACACGGCTGCGGAGCATACTAATGGCACGCTCTTTCCGCTTCCTCACATTGTCAGTAGTCAGCTGCAGAATATCGGCGGTCTCCTGGATACTGCGTTCCTGAAGGAAAAGAAGCGTAATCACCTCCCTGTATTTCTCGTCCAGGTTTTCAATTTCGCAATGAATTTCCTGGACCATTTCGGAGAGCATCATCCGACTATCGGCCCAAACCTCACGTTCTGCTGTTGTTTTGCTGATAGCATCATGGTGTCGTGCATGTACAGATTGCTGTTCCAGCCAGGTAAGGCAGGCGTTCCTGACTGTTTTATAAAGAAAGGAGCGAACGGCATGAAATGAATTGAACTGAGAACGCCGCTCCCAATACCTAGCAAAGGCGACTATTACATAATCTTCGGCCTGGGCCTGGTTGTCAATAAGTTTCATGGCAAAAAATACCATCGCCTGGTAATATTGCTGGTAAAGATCGCGCAGGGCAATTTCGTCGCCTTCTGCGATACGGCTGATCAGGGATTCATTGATATGGGGAACACCGGCAGTCAAGGGGCATCATGCTGTAAGCCGCTAAAATACGCAGAAACATCTAGGTCACACACATTTAGGCAGCTTTTGCAGTACTATACATACCTTTACGCAAAACTGCGTGATTGAGTAGTTCACTATCGGATATGGAGTTGTTGAGCAGGATGGCGGAAGGAGACGCCAATGCCTTCCAGAAACTTTTCTACCAGCATTGGGAGAAGATTTTTTCCATAGCGGTTATGTACACCAAATCGGAAGTGCTGGCAGAGGAACTGGTACAGGATATTTTTTTAAAAATATGGCTTCACCGCGAGAAAATACAGGACCAAAGTAATTTCCAGGGTTACCTGTTCATCACTGCACGGAATCATATATATAACAAACTAAGGATCAAATCGCAGGAAACAGAATACCGGCAGGAGCTGCACGCGCATTTTGCCGATTCCCGGGCTGCCGACGACCTGCTGATATTAAAGCAATCGCAGGAGCTTATTCACCAGGCAGTGGAAAGCCTTCCACCGCAGCAACGCAAAATATTTATCCTCAGCCGCTATGAAGGCCTTACCCTGGAAGAGATAGGTGCTCAAATGGGCATTTCACCGCTTACCGCCAGGGCACATATGCGCAAAGCGCTGGCTTCACTACGAAGCTTTCTTCAGCAACACTCCGGCGATCTTTCACTTGCCCCCGTACTTTATATTCTGCTCTCAAAATAAATTTTCAAACCGGCTACTCCCTCCTTCTTTTTTCCGTGTTTTTATAGTTAGTAAGGCAACTGACGAAGCCAAAACATTACCGAAAACTGCTTTTATATAATGCCAACGGAAGAGAGAACACAATATTTAATTCAGAGATACCTTTCGGACGAGCTTTCCGGGCAGGAATTAGACGAATTCCTGGATTGGGTAGCCAGCGGGTCAGGCGAGGAAACGCTGAAAACTTCCATAGATGCCAGTTTTGCATCAGGCGATTGGCCAGGGGTGGAGGATGATTCGCGGCGGCATACATTATTCCATCATGTTACAAAAAAAGGCCATATTGATATTAATGGCGGCCAGCCTAGACCTATTGTAAGACCTCTATACAGGACCTTACGTGTGGCAGCTGTGGTTTTATTGCTGCTGTCCGCTGCTTCTGTAACCTGGTACCTATTGCAAAATAATCATAGGCAGGAAAAATTGGCTGTAAGCCCAACTTCTCCCAATGCCCCCGTTATTTCGCCTGGCGGCAATAAAGCAACATTGACGCTTGCCGACGGCCAGGTGATTATTTTAGATACAGCAGCCAATGGCACGCTTGCCAACCAAGGCAACGTAAAGGTTAGTAAACTGGCGAACGGACAGTTATTATATAAAATTGAAGGAACAGCTACGGGCCAGCAGGTTCCTGTATGGCAAACGCTAAGTACTCCCAAAGGCGGGCAATATAAAGTGGTTTTACCCGATGGCAGCACTGCCGTACTAAACGCTGCAAGCTCTTTAAAATTTCCCTCCTATTTCTCCGGGAAAGAACGGCAGGTAAGTGTTACAGGAGAGGTTTATTTTGAAGTAGCCTCCAAACAGGGCACACACCCCTTTATAGTATCTGTCAACAACAGGCAGGGACACCCCCTGGCCAATGTTACTGTGCTTGGTACAGATTTCAATGTAATGGCATATGATGAAGAAGGATATTGGGCAACCACCCTGTTAAACGGAGCGGTTAAAGTAAAAACGCCATCAAAAGAAACAAAGCTAAAGCCCGGGCAGCAGCTACAGATATCCAATGCCAGCAAACGGGAACAGGTATTGGAAGGGAAGGACGAACAGGCGGTGGCCTGGGTGAAAGGTTATTTTCATTTCGACAAAGCGGATATACATGCTGTGATGCGTCAACTGGAGCGCTGGTATAACATCACTGTTGAATATGAAGCCGCTCCTGTTAAGAAGTTCAGTGGAACCATACCACGGGGCGTAAATGCAACAGAAGTATTAAAAATGCTGGAGCTTACGAATAACGTTCATTTCAGCATTGAGGGAACTGTTATTAAAGTAAATAATTAAAATATCATTATTCACCTTTAAACGGCAACAATTGATCTGAAAAAAGTAAAACTGTAATTGAGAAAAGCCCGTATAAAAACAGAACCGAAATGCTACCAACATTCCGGCTCCCAAGGGCAAATAAAAACCTGCTAAAGTCATTTTTTACCCAAAACAAATGTATGTGTTTAACTGCTTTGAACAAAAACAAGGGAGGAGCCTTCCCCTTGCTTACCAAAACATGGATGGTTATGAGGTTATCTTTTATATTAATGTTGGCCGGGAGCCTGCACGTGTATGCAGCCGGGTTTGGGCAAATGGTTTCACTGGAAGCGAAAAACACATCGCTGGAAAAGATCTTTACGGAGATCCGGAAACAAACCGGCCGTAATTTTCTCTATTCAGATGAAGACCTCGCACTCGCCGGGAAAGTAGATGTGTCACTGGTGAAAAAGCCTTTGACAGAAGCCCTCAATGCTTTGCTGGAAAATACGCCGCTATCGTACCAGATAGTAAACCAGGTAGTAGTCATTAAAAAGAAGGAAGTATCGTTAGGTTACCTGGCGCCGCCTCCTGCTGTTGTTATCAGCGGCAGAGTTGTTACAGACAAAGGTGAAGGAATTGCCGGCGCTTCTGTAGTAGAGGAAGGCACCAAAAACGGTACGGTCACCAGCACTTCCGGGGCTTTTACGCTGAGAGTAACCCGGACACCTGTAACACTGGTATTCATAAGTCTTGGCTATAAAAGGAAAGCCATCGAGAATGTAACCGGCGGCTCTTCTTTATCTATTGTTATGGAATCTGAAGCAGCGGATAGCCTTTCGGAGGTGGTAATTTCAAATGGTATGTTCAGCCGGAAGCTCTCCAGTTATACAGGTGCTGTTTCTACCTTTACTCAAAAACAGCTGGCTACGGTGTCCAATCAGAACGTATTAAAAGCGGTTGCTATTCTTGATCCTTCGTTCCAGATAGTAGACAACCTGAATGCGGGTTCTAATCCCAATACATTACCAGATATACAACTGAGAGGTCAAACAGGCATTGCTGATGTGCAAGGTACTTATACATCGAACCCCAATCTCCCGTTATTCATATTAGATGGTTTTGAGACCACACTCGAAAAGGTAAATGATATGAACATGAACCTAATTGCCAGCATCACCATTCTGAAAGATGCGTCTGCAAAAGCGATCTATGGTTCCAAAGCCGGTAATGGCGTTGTGGTAATTGAAACCAAGGCACCAACAAGCGGCCAGCTTCGTTTATCGTATTCCGGCAATTTTGATGTTACGGCACCGGATCTGAGTAGCTACAAGCTTACCAATAGCATGCAGAAAATAGAAGCAGAGGTTTTAGCTGGCAGATACAGCTCTCCCATTCCTTTAGTTGAAGCCGGACTGGTTGCTGAATATGCTCAAAACCTGCAAGCTGCATTAAGCGGCGTCAACACCTACTGGCTATCGCAACCGCTCCGTAATGCTATTGGCCAGCGGCATGGGTTGGTAATGGAAGGCGGAGAGGGAGGTTTGCGCTACTCTGCCAATATGAACTTTACCAATGTTGCCGGTGTGATGAAGGGATCGGACCGCAGGACCATTTCAGGTGGTGTAAACCTCATATACAGGAAGAACAAGGTACAATTCAGGAACAGCCTTACCATAGATAAAAATCATTCCCAGAACTCTCCTTACGGCAGCTTTACCAATTTCGCCCAGCTCAATCCTTACTGGAAAATGACGGATGAGAATGGTAACTATATAAAAACATATAATGTAGGATCGGCCACCCTGGTGGGCAATCCTATGTATGATGGTTCTCTGAATTCAAAGGATTATACTGCCTATACGAATATCATCGAGAACTTTTATGCCGACTGGGACGCAGCCAAAAACCTGAGGTTAACAGCACGTATCGGTTACAATGGCCAGATCAACGAATCGCACCAATTTATACCCGCCAGCAATTCGCGCTACGTTAATATATCTCCTACGCTGGATACTTATCTTGACAGAGGACAATATACACTCAGGAATGGCAAGCAAAACATGCTGAATGCCGATGTGCTAGCCAACTATGCTTTGAGCTTTGGCCTGCACCATCTTTATCTGAATGGCGCCTGGTCGTTGAACACCTCAACTATCAGCACCAACGGAATGACGATGGTAGGTTTCCCCAATGATAAAATGAATGATATTTCGTTCGGGCGCAGATATGCTGACGGGTCAAAAGCTGTTGGTACTGAGAATACGAGCCGCGCTATTGCCTTAACATCTGCGATCAGTTACTCTTACAATGAAAGGTACCTCGTTGATCTTTCTTACAGGGGGAATGCCAGTTCGCAATTTGGTGCGGATAAGAAGTGGGGCTTATTCTGGTCTGCCGGCCTGGGCTGGAATGTTCACAGGGAAGCGTTCATGAATGATCTTAATTGGGTAAACCTGTTAAAGTTCCGTGCTTCTACCGGCACTACCGGCACGCAGAACTTCAACTCTTACCAGTCACTGGCCACCTATCAATACATTACAGACCGTACCTATAACGGTGACATAGGGATAGACCTGATGGCATTGCCCAACCCAGCTTTACAATGGCAACAGGTTAAAGACAATAACTTTGGTGTAGACCTGGGTTTGTTTAACAAGCTGAGTCTGCGATTCGACTATTATATCAGGGATACTAAAGATCTGCTGAGTGATATGATCGTAGCTCCTTCCAATGGTTTCAGCACTTATAAGTCAAATATCGGAGAATCGAGGAACAAGGGTTTCCAGTTGGGATTAAATATGATACTGTATTCACAAAGCAGTACGAGAACCAATCTCAGCTTCTTTGCGAACCTTGCGCATAATACGAATAAGATCACTAAAGTATCCAACTCACTGGTACAGTTAAACAGGAAGCTTGATGCAAGAAAAGACTCTACCACTACCGGAGCAGCAGACCAGCGCAATCCTTCCACGAGGTATGAGCCTGGCCAGTCTATGAACGCGATCTGGGTTGTACAAAGCAAGGGCATTGACCCTGCCAACGGCAAGGAGATCTTTGTCAAGAAAGACGGATCACTTACGTACAACTGGTCTTCTGCGGATTATATTGTAGGAGGTGACGCCAACCCGTTGTATAACGGTACGTTTGGATTCAACTTCATGCACAAGGGCTTCACCGCCAACTTTGCTTTTGCCTACAGGTGGGGTGGTCAGCAATACAATACAACACTGGTAAGCCGTGTTGAAAACGCAGACTTTGCTTACAATGTAGACCTGAGGGCGCTTACCGAGCGATGGAAAAAACCAGGCGATCAATCGTTATACAAAGACATTGCCGTACACACCGATACCAAACCCACAACAAGGTTTGTACAGGACCTGAATGAACTGTTATTCTCTTCCGTAAGTGTGGGATATGATTTTGGGAATATGCGCTGGATAAGGCGTATGGGCGCCAGCCGTATGAATTTCATGATAAATATGAATGACCTGGGGCGCATCAGCTCCGTGAAAACGGAAAGAGGTTTGGATTATCCTTTCGCCAGAACTATTTCAGGCTCTTTACAAATCACTTTTTAATTGTAGCACATGAAACTGAAACATCTTCTAATATCTACTTTTCCTGTGTGGATGTTCACTGCATCCTGCAACAAGTTCCTGGACGTAAAGCCCAAGACACAGATCGACGGCAATGATGTATTCAAAGACGAACAGGGTTATATAGATGCGCTCACCGGCGTGTACCTGAACCTGAACGCCGATAAACTCTATGGCAAGGAGCTGACATTCGGCTTTGTAGAGGTGATAGGCAAGCAGCATACTACGATCACCGCCACTTCCCAGGAGTATTATTATCCTTCGATATATGATTACCTGAACACTGCATCGCGCAGTAAAACAGATGGCATCTACGGCGGTATGTACAATGCCATTGCAGAAGACAACAATATCATCAGCCATCTCAATGCCGACGGGCCTACCAAATTTACCGGTGTCAACTACAGGGTCATCCGCGGCGAGGCTTATGCCTTAAGGGCGTTGATGCATTTTGATCTGCTACGGTTATTTGGTCCTTCGCCTGTTGCTACGGATGCAGCAACCGTTAAGGCTATTCCTTATTTCGAACAACTGACGGTATCGGCACCTGCGCGATTAACAACGGCCGATGTACTGAAAAAAGTGATTTCAGATCTCAGCAGCGCTGAAGCAGATCTCCAGGATATTGATCCTGTAAGTCCTGCCAGCACTACACCTTCTACCAATTCCGGTTTCCTCAGGAGCAGGGGGCTTAAGATGAACTACTATGCAGTGAAGGCGTTGCAGGCAAGGGTATATTTATATGCCGGCGATAAAGAGAAAGCCCTGGCGGCCGCAAGGTCAGTGATCAACAGCAAAGTGTACACATTCGCTCCGAAATCGACTGTAACAGCAGGAAACAGGCTATTTAGCCAGGAGCTGATCTTCTCCATTCCCAAATCGGATATGACCACTGTTATCACCAACTACTTTACCCCTCCTGCCATTGGCGCGGGAATCGGTAATGTACTTACCAAGTCTGATGCAGAGTATTCGCAGGTTTACGAGTCGTCTACCGATATCCGGTATTCGCAGCTTACCGGGTACGACGCCAACACACGTATCAGGTATTCCACCAAGCTTTCACAGACAACGGAAACGGCGAGGATACCCATGTTCCGCATGTCGGAGCTATACTATATCGCTGCCGAATGCCTGATGGATTCCAATCCTCAGGATGCTCTCAACTACCTGTCGGCAGTTCGTGTAGCCAGAGATGTTCCTGCTTTATCAAATACACTGACACCGGCACAGATCAGGACTGAAATATTCAAGGAGTACCAGAAAGAGCTGTACTGCGAGGGACAACTGTTCTACTACTACAAACGGCTGAATTCCGCTACGATCAACGGCGCAACTGTTGGCAAAGCGCAATATGTATTACCCTTACCCGATGATGAAACAGAATATGGCAACGGTGGTAATTAATGAACACAAAACCAACTAAAATGAAACTGCATTCTATCAAACTATTATACCTGCTGATCGCCGTAATGGGATTGGCTTCCTGTTCAAAAGAAATCGGCAGCTATAATGATGAGCCAAGAGTTTATTTCTTTGAGCGCGGCAAGGACCTTAATCAAACCCGTATCACATTCCGTTCCTTCAGTTTTCTTACCTACCCTTCGAATGTGGTAACAGATACTGCGCTGATAAAGGTGAAGATCATGGGCAATACCAGTTCACATAACCGTGTAGTGCGTGGGCGTACCATTGCTACCGGCACTACTGCCACAGAGGGTGTACACTATGATTTCGTGAATGGCGTAATACCTGCAGACTCCATCTGGGGATATCTGCCGGTGGTGTTACGCAGGACCAGTGATATACGCACCAAAAGCATAACTCTGAATGTAGGCATCGCCGCCACACAGGATTTTAAACCAGGGGTAGTAGAAGACAGCACATTCACACTTACCTGGAGCGAGAACGTGGTGAAGCCTTCGAACTGGGATGGCATTATTTCGCTCGGCTATTATTTCGGGACCTATAGTGATGTTAAATGGCGCTTTATTATACTCACTACCGGCGTACAAAGTTTTCCGCTGCAACAAAGCGCAAGGGTACCGCCAGCACCGGGAGAATATTCTTCAGCTGCCATGCTGGACATAAACAGGGTAATGAAAGCAGCGCTGGCGCAATATAACGCCACTCATACTCCGGCTCTGACAGATGAATCCGGCAACCTGGTGACGTTTCCTCTGTAGTGTATTATTCATCATTAACTAGTAACATGAAAATAGCTTTTAAACATATCATCGCGGGTTTCGCAGGTTTATTGCTGCTGAACGCCTGTAAAAAAGATCTGGGCAATTATTCTTATACCAGTGTACCGGTGCCTGTTATAGACACTACAGGCATAGGCGGCGCCAGGTTTGTGGAAAGGTACGGCACGCTGGATATCAATCCAACGATCAACTATAAGAATGAAGGTGCGCTTAAATACCAGTGGACGATGCACCAGTTCGTTGCGGGAAGCAGCGGCCCTACGATACCTTCGCGTGTATTATCAACAAGCCGTCATTTATCGGCCTTAATAACAGAAACGGTAGGCGAGTACCGCCTTGAGCTGCTGGTTACTGATACTGCCAATGCATTAAAAGCGAACATCCTGTTCACAGTAACCGTTTCAGCAGGTCTTGAATATGGCGTTATGGTGCTTCATGGCACGGCAGATTCTTCTGATATAGATTTCATAGTTACAGCGAATGCTATACCTGTGGCGGGCATTAACCCACGCAGGCTGCGTGGTCTTTATAAAGCTTCCACAGGCACCAAGTTTCCCGGAGCGCCAAGATTTGTAAGCCAGGAGCGCCGTTCGTTCAGTACTCAAAACTGGATAACACTTGGCAGCGACAAACATCTCTCACGTGTAAGCGGTTCTGATTTCACCTTACTGAGAGCAGACAAGCAATATTTCCGCAGAGCAGACGCAGTGATTGCTCCCGAGGCATTAGGATTCTTAGCCAATTCCTATACAGCGCTCATCAACGACGGCAAACTTCATATTTACAACACGACCTATGAGGTAGATGGCTTATTTGGCGGCCCAATTGACGGGGATTATAAACTGGCACCATATGTGGCTTATCAATCGGCATCTTCGGTACTTGCCGCGGTGTACGACCAAAAATACGGCAGGTTCCTGCGTCCTTCGGGCATGGGTGGTTTTATGGTTGACTTTACCGTTGCCCCGGCGAACACCAATGCGCCTTTCAATCACAGGCAAATAGGCAAGGATATGCTATTCATGGATCGTGGGTTTAGCGGCAACACACATTCTTTCTTTAAAGACCGTACCGGGAACGGCTATTGGTTATATATCAGCAATTTCAATAAGACCGATGACGGCACACTTGCTATTGCTGCTTATGATATGACCAACCTGCCGGAAATAGCGTCTGCCAAATACTTCCAGACAAGTGAACTGGGTTATATAGATTTTTATGCTACTGACCGTAAGGTGTATGCTTATAACTATCAGGGCAGCAATACAGCCACACTGGCCCTTGACAACATTCCTTCGGGTGAAACGATCACCTGTATGCGGTTGTTCAAACCCAGGCCCAACTACAACCTGACGACATCTGATGGCGCCGTGCTTTACATTGCCACATGGAATGGCACACAGGGTAAAGTGTATGAATACATGGTGAATGGAAACAGTGGCCAGATCACCACTCCTGCGGCGCAGGTCTTCGAAGGCTTTGATAAAGTAGCGGATATAAGTGCGAAGGGAAGAGGCAGCGGAACTTATTAAGATAACCTACAGATAAAATTAAATGAGTACAAAAAAATGGATGATCCCGGCATTGGCTGCTGCATTTACAGCAACCAATGCCAATGCCCAGGGTATTGTAAAGTATACGCCTGCGCGGGTAACGGGTGGAGATTCAGTTTCTATTTATTACAACCCGGAGAATAGCATTTTAAAAGGACTTGCTCCGGTAACAGGTGTTATATATCTATACCGGAATAATGACTGGGAGGCGCATGATCTTTCTATGCGAATGACAGATTCCGGATGGATAGCGCGTTACCTGGTGCCTGTTGGGACTACATTGGTGATCCCGAATTTCAGTGCCAATGGCAAAACAGATAAAGGCGGTGTAACAACTTATGCCAGTGTTGCTTTTGACAAGAGCGGGCGCCAGATGCCTATGTCGCTGGCGGCATGGGGTTTCCTGAGAACACCTGTATTAAAAGAGCAGACTCCGCCGGCAAGGACGGATTCAGCAGTTATTAAACCAGAGGTAAGCCTGTTCTGGATGAATAATGAACTGCGTGATCACCCGGAAAGCAGGCGTAAGATCTTTTTCAACGCAATGGCCATTCTTCAAAAGGCCAATCCGGGAAAACTGGATAGTATACTGCCTCGTGAGATCAAATTTATCTCCAGTCTTCCGGATGCAACAGAGCAGGAATTAATGGATATAAGCAAGGCATATCGCCGGTTGATGGGAAAGCCTGCATTGGCTGATTCGATGGATAAGGTGATCATGGCAAAATTCCCCAACGGTGTTACTGCGAGGGATAAAGAGATATACAAGATATTCCGGGCAACCCAGCAGGAAAGAGCTGAGCTATGGAACAGTTTTGTACAAAGGTTTCCGCTGGACTCTTTCAGGAATGTAAATACTGAGGCAGAACAGATGTGGTACGATAAAAACTATCGTGCTGTGGTGTATAGCGAAATGATCAATAAAAATTATGCCTTCCTGAAAAAAATGATCCCGGCTGCGCCACTTACCAGTCAGACTGAATTTCATCGCCTGCTGGTGATGGGGCCTTATGAGCATGGAGAGGTTACGGCCGATTTTATTTTACCTTATTCTAAAATGCTGGTAGAGCATATTGAATACAGGAGCCTGCATAAAGATGGAGCGGAAAGCAGGTTTTACGCGCCATCGCAATGGGAGCAATTCGTACTGGGGTGTGCAACACCGGCTTTTTTTGGACATGCCAGCCTGCTTCATCAAGTTGGTAAAGACAAGGAGTCGCTGGTTTGGGTGGAAAAGGTCAAGGGACAACCAGCTGCGCAAAATGCTGCTTTCCAGGGTTTGTATGCTATACTGCTGGAAAACAACGGCAGGCATAGTGATGCCATACAAGTAGTGGAAAACAGTGTAGCACTTAACAGCGTGACTCCGGAGGCCATTGAACTTCTGAAAAAGGAATATATTAAGAAGAATGGTTCGGACAAAGGATTTGAGGCTTATTTCAATGGTTTGAAGAATGAAGATAAGCTTAATGAACAACGTGCTCATATACGCCAGCAGATGCTCAACAAAGTTGCTCCTGGCTTTAAGCTGGAGCAGTTAAAAGGCGGGTTTGCCGACTTGTCTCGTATGAAGGGGCATATTGTAGTGATAGATTTCTGGGCTACCTGGTGCGGGCCTTGTAAAGCTGCATTACCTGGTATGCAAATGGCTGTGAACAAATATGCCAAAGATGACAAGGTTGATTTCTTCTTTGTTGCCACGCAGGAAACAAAGCCTGATTATAAGGAGCAGATCAAAGCGTTCCTGAAGGCCAATAACTATAACCTAAATGTGCTGTATGATGGCAAAAGCGCTAATGGCCATTTAGACCAGGCTTATAGTAAATATGCCAGCACCGTACACTCCAGTGGCATTCCGGCGAAGTTTATCATAGACGGCAAGGGACAGATCCGTTGGTACTCTGCCGGGTATTTTGGAAGTCCGAGTGCATTAGCCGATGAGATCAGCTATATCATTGAATTATTAAAGAAAGAAGGATAATGAAGTTTTTTTTATCTCTATTCTCATGTGTAATATGGATCATGCCTGACTGTAAAAGTCAGGCATTCTTTTCTGCTGCCGCTAAGGTGCACGACACTACGGCTTTTAAAGCAGACTCTGTCATATTTACCAGGGACAGCCTGCATTTTGGCGCCACCATTAGCTGGCCTGCCAACAGGGAGGCCTGTCCGGGTATTGTGTTGGTATCCGGGACGGGGCAGCAAAACAGGGATGGGCTCATGGCAGGGCATCCGGTTTTCAAAGAGCTGGCTGCATTTCTTAACGGTATTGGGTTTGCGGTTTTAAGAATGGATGACCGTGGTGTTGGGCAAACCAATGGTGTTTATGAAACTGCCACTACTGCAGATTTTGCAGCTGATGCTTTGGTTGCAGCAGCTTTTCTGAAACATCAGAAGGGTATTACCAAGGTAGGGCTGATGGGGCATAGTGAAGGAGGTGCGGCTGTTTGCATAGCGGCGGCGCAAAGCAAGGAGCCTGCTTTTATCGTGAGCCTGGCGGGACTAGCTGCGCCTGGACTGGAGGCATTAAAAGCGCAGAACAGGGCGATAGTAGACGGCACAGCAGGGATATCCGATTCGAAGCGTATGCGATTGAATATGCTTAATGACAGTGTGTTCACTACCATTGCGCAGCATGTAAGCGATAGTGACAGCGGGATGATACGGGCGGTAAGGGGTACTTATGAGCGCTGGAAACTTAAGGATAATGCTATGCTGAAACCAGACTCCAATGCTTTCCGGGAGCGGATCTATTTTCCGATAGACCGGTTTTCGATACAGGCGGCGGGGAGGTGGTTCCGCTTTCATATTGCTTATCACCCGGCAGCTTATATGCCTGCTATAAAAGTTCCTGTGCTGGCCATCAACGGGGATAAGGATATTATGGTCCCTGCTTCGGTGCATTTGCCTTATTTCCAAAAATATACAGGCAAAGGTATTCTTACTACCGTGGTTATTTCGCAGATGAATCATTTGTTACAGGAGTGTGTGAGCTGTAAGCCGGATGAATATGCCAAGCCAACGCAGCATCTCCATCCTCAACTGTTGGCGGCATTGGGGAACTGGCTGCTTTTGCAAAAACGATAACTTACCAGTTCGGTCCTTATAATTCATTTTGATAGAGAACTGCTATAGCGGCAGTTCTCTATTGTTATTTGTTGTCATATAAGTGAAAAAGCCTGATCACGTGAAAATCAGGAAATGTATTGTAGTTTGCAGATGAAAATCAAAGTGAAAATATCCTGGTTTCTGATCAAACATATGTTGAGAAAGCTTTATTTGTGCGCGTAGCGGATGGTGATGAGACTGCATTCCGGGAGCTCTTCCATTATTACAATAAGCAGCTTCTTCCCTTTATAGCCAAACTGGTAACGCCTCCACAGGAGCCTTCCGAAGTATTGCAGGAGGTGTTTTTTAAGATATGGATGTATCGTGAGCGGCTTAGGAATGTTGAAAATCCGAAGGCATATATCGTAAGGATCGTATCGAACGAGGCGAATAATTACCTGCGCTCCGTAGCCAGGCAAAACCGGCTGATACTGAAGGCCCAACAACAAAGGGAGCATACGCCCCTGACGCCCGAAGAGGAAATGGCCCTTAAAGAAACAGCCAAACTGGTAGCGAGGGCTATCGACCATCTTACACCGGCCTGCAAGCAGGTATACCTGTTGAGCAGGGAACAACATATGTCTATCCCGGAGATTGCCGCTCATCTCCAGCTAAGTGAAAGCACTGTCAAAAACCAGTTGGTAAAGGCGCTGAAAGATATCCGCAGTTATATAAAACGTAACGGTTTGTCTACTTTCTTCTCTTTCCCCATAATTTTCTAAACTTTTTTTCACGAGACGTAGTCCTTATTTCCAAAACTACTGTCTTGAAATATCCGTACGGTATCATAAGCCCGTATATACTACTATCAGCACAAAAAGAGCCGTTCTCGATGAAGAATGAGAGAATATATTATTTATTAAATGGATATCTGAACAGTGCGCTTACGCCTCTGGAAACGGAGGAATTGCAACTGTTATTACTTGAAGACAATACTGCGCTTCAGGTGAAAGAGGGTTTTCCGTCTATAATAGATGGCTATGCGGCAGCAGCTGATTACCGGTCTGAAGAATGGGATCCTATAGCGGATCACATTCTTAGCGAAAGCAGGGGGATAGTTTTACCGGTTTTACCAACAAGGCCTAAAAGGCGTACCCGTTTGTTGCGGACATGGACATTGATAGCAGCGGTATTTGTTTGCATGGTTGCGGGGACCTATGTATGGTTACGTTATTCCGGTTCCGGTAGCGGGAACAGGCAGGCGAAACGCCAGCAGCCCCGTTTTCCGGGTATTACCCCGGGTAAGGAAGGGGCGGTGCTTACGCTGGCCGATGGATCGCAGGTGGTACTTGATAGTGTTGGCAACAGTGTGGTAGCCTCACAACAAGGGACAGCAGTGGTAATGAAGAACGGGCAGCTATCATATGGAGGTGCTGCAACAGGGGAGCAGGTTTATAACACCGTTACCACGCCCAAGGGACGTCAGTTCAGATTAAGGTTGGCCGATGGTACGCAGGTATGGTTAAATGCAGCCAGTTCGCTGCATTTTCCGGCGGCCTTTGCCGGTAAAGAGCGGAAAGTGGAGGTAACGGGTGAAGTATATTTTGAAGTGGCAGACAATGCGTCTATGCCTTTCAGGGTAATGACCAAGGAGCGGGCAGAGATACATGTGCTGGGCACGGCGTTCAATGTGAATGCTTACGAAGATGAAGCGGCGACAAAGGTGACATTAGTTGGCGGCGCAATACAGGTAAGTAATGGTATGGCTCAAAAGTTATTGCAACCGGGGCAGCAGGCTACACTTGCAGAAGGGAAAACAGTGGTAACGGAGGTAGACGTTGAGAAAGTAGTGGCCTGGAAGAACGGCGTGTTCTCGTTTGGCAAGGAGGTAAGCCTGGAAGATGTTATGCGCCAGGTTGCACGCTGGTATGATATAGAAGTAAAATATGAGGGCAATATCAACCGCCGGCAGTTCGGCGGAAAAATAAACAGGGCCGCAGACATAGAAAAAGTCCTGGAAGTTTTAGAAGAAAGCGGTATTCGATACCGGATCAACGGAAGAGAGATCACTATCATGCCTTAGGGCAAACGAACTGGTTAGTCCTGAAATAAAAACCGGGCAGTGTTGCAGCACCACCCGGCGAAGATGTTCGATTAACCATATAAACTGGTCTGGCAAGACTGCTTATTCATTAACCAAACTAAACAAAGTTATGCTTTTGAGAGCTCTTTGTAACGCACGCCTATTGTGGCATGTGCTTCTAAACAATTCAATGCTGCGGATCATGAGGTTGACGGTATTTATTCAGCTGGTAGTTTGTCTAACAGCAAGTGCGCGGGTCAATTCCCAGAAACTGACAATGTCTGAAAACAATGTTCCTATCGAAAAGGTATTCAGGATCATTGAAGACCAAACCGGTTATGTGTTTTTTTATGAGTATGCTTTACTGGGTAAGGCTAAGAAAGTAAGCATCAATGTTAAAGATGCTTATCTCTCTGAAGTATTGCAATTGTGCTTTAAAGATCAGCCGCTGAATTATAAGGTGGTAGATAAAACAGTAGTGATAAAGTCGAAAGCCGCCGCCGCCATTGCCATCGTAGAGCAGGCCGCGGCAACGCCGCCCCCGGTACAGGATGTATCGGGCATCATCACCGATGAGGATGGTAACCCGCTGCCCAATGTCGCCGTAAAAGTAAAAGGAACCGAAAAAGGCGCCTCTACTGATAAAAACGGTCATTTCATGATCCGTGGGATAGACCAGAATGCCATTCTCGTGATTTCCTATGTTGGTTATGAAACTACAGAGAAAGCGCTTCAGGGTGCACGTGCGCTGGCTATCCAGATGAAGCCTGTCATCAATGAACTGAACCAGACCGTAGTTATTGGTTACGGCACTACTACGAAAAGAAAAAGCACCGGAAGTATTGCGTCCATTACTTCAGAAGAAATATCGAAACAACCCATTGCCAACCCGCTGAATGCTTTGCAGGGAAGGGTTGCCGGTGCAATTGTTACGCAATCGAATGGCTTACCCGGTGCGAGGGTCACCATACAGATCCGCGGGAACACATCACTTGACCAAACAGGCGCCGGCAACCAGCCTTTATACCTGGTAGATGGTGTTCCGTTCAACATGTATGACAACTCGGTACCTGTTACCAATGACCTTAACTCAAGAGGCAATTTCGCGGCTGCAGGCGGCCTGAGCCCCTTCAGCATTATCAACCCTGCCGAGATTGAAAGGATCGATATCCTGAAGGATGCCGATGCCACTGCCATTTACGGAACCAGGGGCGCCAATGGTGTCGTACTGATCACCACTAAAAAAGGGAAAGCAGGCAAAACCAAATTATCTCTGAACCTGTACCAGGGGCAGGGTAAGGTTGGCCACTTTATTCCCATGATGAACACCCAGCAGTATCTGCAGTTACGCAAAGAAGCGTTTGCGAATGACGGGGTAACACCTACCGCCACGAATGCACCAGACCTGGTAACCTGGGATCAGAACGCTTATACGGACTGGCAGGACAGGTACCTGGGCGGTACTGCCAGCACAACAGACGTACAGGCTACTGTATCCGGAGGTGATCAGCGGACCAGGTTCCTGTTAAATGCAGGTTACCACCGTGAGACACCTGTATTTCCCGGCAGCTATGATGATAAGCGTATCTCCACGCGCATGAACGTTGAGCATAGTTCATTAGACAGAAGATTCAATGCAAACGTATCTATCAACTACGCTTTCAACAATACCAACCTGTTAAGCCGTGACCTGAGTACTTTGTACAACCTGCCTACTAATATGCCGTTGTTCAATGCCGATGGCACTTTATCGTGGAATGCCAATTTCAACAACCCGGAATCGAACCTGCTGGTAAAGTATTTTGGTAAAACGCATAACCTGATGACCAATACCATGCTGCGTTATACCATATTACCAGGGCTGGACATCAAAACAAGTTTCGGTTTCAATAAAATACAACTGAATCAGAACGTACAGGAGCCGGCAGGATCCAAGAATCCACTGACAACAACCGTCAACAATTCTGCTGCATTCACAACCATCGATCAGCAATCTTATATACTTGAACCACAGATCACCTATAACAGGAGTATTTCAAGGGGTAAATTGTCTGCGCTTCTAGGCAGTACTTTCCAGAATTCACTGAACACATCACAACGTAACAGCGCGAGCAACTACAGTTCACCTGCATTGCTGGGCGGCCTTTCCGGTGCCGGTGCGTATGGTACACCTTCGTATGGCTATACCCAGTACAGGTACACTTCCGTATTCGGCAGGCTGAACTACGACTGGGAATCGAAATACTTTTTGAATGCGGTGTTGCGGAGAGATGGTTCTTCCCGTTTTGGTTCGGACAGGAAATTTGGTAATTTCTGGTCTATCGGCGGCGCCTGGGCTTTCAGCAAGGAGAAGTTTGCAGACAACTGGCGCTTCATGTCGTTCGGTAAATTAAGAGCCAGCTATGGCGTTACCGGTAACGACCAGATACAGGACTACCAATACCAGGCATTTTATAACTCTGCGGGCACTTACCAGGGTGGATCTGCACTGGCACCGGACAAGATAGACAATCCTACTTTACAATGGCAAACCACGCGTAAACTTGAATTTGGCCTGGATATGGCATTCTTAAAAGATCGCGTTCAGGTTACAGCAAACTATTACAGGAACACGACACCTAACCAGTTAGGCTACCTGCAATTGTCGCCACAGGCTGGATTCAATTCCTATTCATCGAACTTCGATGCGGTGATCAGGAACAATGGTTTTGAACTGGAAGTGAATGCTGTTATCATAGACAAAAAGGATTTCAGGTGGAATACTGCTTTCAATATTACTGTTCCCAAAACCATTCTCGTTAGTGCAAGCCCTTCTTATTACTACTATAACCAAAGTGTAATAGGACAGCCGCTGGGCGCTGTATTCCGTTATACTTACCAGGGAGTAGATGTTGCTACGGGCAAGCCGCTTTATAAAGATGTAGCTAAAGACAGCCTTACCTTTACTCCCAATTTCAGTACCGACAGGGCGTATATTGGCTATACTGCACCCAAGTACTATGGCGGTATCAACAATAGTTTCAGCTATAAGCAGTTTGAATTAAGCTTCTTCTTCCAGTTCACGAAACAGGATGGTAATATATGGCCCACTTCTGCACCTGGTGTGCTTAGTTCCGGCAACCAGACAACCTATTGGCTCGACAGGTGGACACAAGGCAACCATAATGCTGCTTTACCAAGAGCAACCAGCACCACGACAATCTACTCTGCCTACAGTTCATCTAATGCAGCGTGGGGAGACAACTCCTTCCTTCGCCTGCGCACAGCCAATCTTTCCTATAATTTTCCTTCTGCCCTCACCAGCAAATGGAAGATAGAAAGCATGCGGTTATACCTGCAAGGACAGAACTTATGGTGGACATCGAAGAACAAGTATGTGTATGATCCTGAAACAGGAACCTCCATGCCTCCACTGCGTGTTATAACTGCCGGTATCAATGTTACCTTTTAAATGAGAAAGAAGATGAAAATCAGTATATCCAAAATAAAGAACAGCTTATTGTCAACTGCATTGCTGTTATCCTTTGCAGTAACGTCGTGCAAGAAATATGTAGATATAGACAGGCCTCCATCCTCCCTGACACCTGAAGAGGCATTCTCGGATTCTGCAACAGCTACTTCAGCGGTGCTGGGTATTTATGCCGGGATGGCTTCTTCCCGCGAAACAGGCGGGTCCAATGCTGTCAACTACCTGACAACGATCTATGGTGCCATGAGCGCCGACGAAGGTTATTTTTTAACCAATACCACTTTTGATCTATTCAAAGACAACAAGCTGGCTGCAGGCAGCGACCTGATCACTTACTGGTCGGGATTATATACCAGGATTGGAAGGGCTAATTATGTTATAGAGCGTTTGCCCGGCACTACCAATATCTCCGGCAGGCTTAAGAATCAGCTGATGGGTGAAGCCAAGTTCCTGAGAGCCTGGTTCTATTTCCAGCTTGTCAATTATTTTGGTGATGTGCCTTTGATCCTGAATACAAGGGCATTGGAAAACGGGCTGTTACCACGTACCGCATCCGCTACTGTATACCAGCAAATTGTTGCGGACCTTACCGAAGCCAAAGAGCTGCTCACCACCACCTACCCTTCTATTGAAAGGGCCAGGATCAACAAAAATGTGACATCGGCTTTCCTGGCACGGGTTTATTTTTATCTTCAGAACTGGCAGGCCGCTGAAACAGAAGCAACTGCCGTCATAAGTTCCGGCACTTATTCACTGGTATCTAATCTAGACAACGTGTTTCTGAATAACAGCAATGAAACCATCTGGCAGATATCGCTGGTAGCCACCACTACCCCGGCTACTATCTTCGGCGACCAGTTTATTCCTGCCAGCACCACTCCTACTTTTGTATTGTATGATACACTTGCGAATAGTTTCGAGGCTAACGACCAGCGTAAACTCAAATGGGCAAAGGCTATTACCTACTCCGGTAAAACGTACTATTATCCTTACAAATACAAATTACGTAATGCTACTGCAGGTAATGAATATCCTATTCTGCTGAGGTTATCGGAAATGTACCTGATAAGAAGTGAAGCGCTGGCTCAGCAGGAAAACCTGACAGGCGCCCGCCGTGATCTTGATTCCGTACGTAAAAGAGCCGGCCTGTTGCCAACAACAGCTATCGCCAAAGCCGATCTGTTAAAAGCACTGGCACATGAGCGCTGGGTAGAACTGTTCGTTGAATCGGGTGACCGGTGGTTTAACCTGAAACGGCTGAAGCAGGCAACAGAAACGTTAAGCCCTATCAAACCATCGTGGCAGCCATTCCAGCAGCTTTATCCTATTCCTCAATCGGCGATGACGGCGAATCCCAACCTGAAGGACAATGAAGGTTATTTCTAAATCAACACACAATACACCAAACAAACCAATTACTGATGAAACACTTATTTATGACATTGGCCCTTTCGGGCGCAGCCCTGGCTGCGAATGCGCAGGGGCGTGTTGAACAGGACAGTACTATACGGTATTATAACAGGCTGGCAGAAGGCAGCAGTGCAGATAAAGCTTTGCTGGAAAGCAAAATGTACACCCTTTTAAAGAGTGATAACGAGAAGGACTGGCTTATGGCCCGCCGCTTCTTTTTCATCCTCAAGAAGAACAACACCGTCGATTCGCTCAACGAGGCCTGTATCAAACGTTTTCCTTTGGGAGATGTAGCCAGGAATAAAGCGGTGAATGTTGTTTATGAAGAAAAAGACTTAGCTAAAAAAGAAGCCGCTTATAAAGCCTGGGTAGCCAAGTTCCCACCTACCGAACCCAAAGGAAAGAATGATATTACTTATGACTATGCCAGGTATGGCGTAGCAACCGCTTTTGCTGCAGAAGGCAATATTTCCAAGGCTTTGGGGTATGCACACCTGATAGAAAACCCCATATGGAAAGGCGAAGGGCTGGCAGGTACCGCCAATGCCTTACTGAAAGCGGGACATAAAAAAGAAGGTCTCGAATTATATCATGAGGCGCTAAACAGCACAAAACCTTTTTTAGGCAACAGTAAAGTTGACGGCGCCGGTTTCGCTGCCAATAACTTTATATTTTACAACAGCGCTATAGCAGAGGCGCTGTTCAAAGACAATAAGGCTACCGAAGCTTATCCCTATATCAAAACTGCGCATGACAGCGCCAAGGTTTTAAAGCCCGGCGTCAACGCTACCTATTTTGATGTATTGATGGCATTAGGCAAGAAAAAGGAAGCGTTTGAAGTAGCCAAAGAATCGATGACCGAAGGGCAGGCAAGCCCTAAGATGAGGGAAACCCTGAAACAGCTTTATGTTGACGTTAAAGGCTCGGACGCCGGCTATGACGCTTATGTTGCCGAGATTAAAAAAGCAATGTCGGAAAAGATCAGGAAAGATGTTACCCGCAAACTCATAGATCAGCCAGCGCCTGCTATTTCCTTTACCGATGTGAATGGAAAGACAGTTTCACTGGAAGACGTAAAAGGCAAAGTAGTAGTCTTAGACTTCTGGGCTACATGGTGCGGTCCCTGTAAAAGATCTTTTCCTGCTATGAAAATGGCTGTTGAAAAATACAAGGATGATCCCAATGTGAAATTCCTGTTCATTCATACCTGGGAAAAAACAGATAAAGACGCTGCTATTACCAGTGCCAGAAAATATGTAGAAGATCAGAAATACCCCTTCAACATATGGATGGATCTAAAAGATCCCGCTACCGGTTTGAACAATGGTGTAGAAGGATTTAAGGTAAATGCCATACCTGCCAAGTTTGTAATAGACAGGAAAGGTCATATCCGTTTCTCTATGTCCGGCTTCTCCGGCGGAGATGACGCAGCAGTAGAAGAGCTGTCGACAATGATTGAAATGGCGAGAGGCAAGGGGTAGATACCGGAAAGCATTGAAAAAACAGAAAGCCGCCTCAATACGATGAGGCGGCTTCTTTTTTACTGGTGGTGAACTATTGAATTATTAAGGCAGGCTGAAAAGTTTTACACTAAACACTTTAAAGAAGGCGTTGGTATCCGGCATTTTACCCTGGAAACCAATAGACACCTGCGTAGTCTCTGTGAGTTCGAAGCGGAGAACGTTGGTCGCATTTTTAACAAAGCCATCTTTGGCAATTGTTCCGGTTGCCACGTTGGCAATATCCGGCAGGGTTGTTCCTTTTGCTACGGAAACATATCTCTCCCCGCCATCGCAGTCGCCCGTTACAAACTCAAAAGAGTAACGGCCGGCAGGCAATGTTATCGTTTGATAAATCTTGCCGTTAGGTACAGTCGGCAGCCCCCATCCTGCTTCTATAGAAAGAGACGGACCTGGAAGCCATGAACCAGCATCCAAGCCACCTTTGCCATTTGCATTCTTCACGTCATTGGAAACGGTCCAGTCGGCAGGAATACGCCACCTGTCGGTACCACCGTCAGAATTCTTGAAGCTGGGACCAGGATTTTTCAGGTACTGTGAAGTGATTTCCGCTCTTACCCCTACGCTTTGGTAACCGCTATAAAAAGTATCGATTGCCAACGTATCGGGAAGGAACACAGTACGGTAAGTGAACTTAGTTCCTGCTTTAAAGTTTTTCAAAACAGTTTTTGTGTCTGTTCTGGCGGCATATACCTTTTTAACAGCATTACTATTATCGGTAAACTCCAACTGAGAGCCCAAGGCACCTGTACTGGCATCGAGTACGTTCCATTGAACGGTTACGGAATCACCAGCCATTTCCGCCAGCTTCACCGTACGGTTAAGCAGCAGGCTTTTATACACAGCTCCATATACCCTTCCGGCCACAGTTACATCTACGGACCTGTTACCATACTTATCGAAAGTAACGAGGGTAAAGCTTTTCACAGCTTCTTCCATATTCTTAAGAATGGCGCGGATGGTATCTACACCTGAGGTACGGGTTACAGGCACGACCATGGAGTCGGCCTTATTATTCCAATAGATACGCAGTTGTGTTATTTTAGGATCGGCAATAAGTAATCCCGAGATCATTAGTCTGCCATCGCCCGGGTGTGCTTTTACGGAATCTATTTTACCGGCATAGGTGATGGTACCATTACCCAGGTAGTTTTCTTTATAATCGTCCATCTTCCTGCAAGCGGCCATTGCCAGCAGCAGGCAGCAAAACAATATCGTTTTATTTATTTTATTACGTGTATTCATTTTAATACGGTTAAACAGTTTATAATGGTTTACCCCAGACAGATATTTCGCAGCCGGTAAGAGTTTGTCTCAGGCCACTCCAGTTATACCTATGTCTTATTCTCAAGTAACGCACTGCCGGCGCAGTAATAGGAATTTCCCAGCTACTGCCTGCCTGTCCGGCAGCCACGTCGTCGGAGTTTTCCGTACCATATGGCAGACCTGAAGGTTTGGTTTCGCGGCATTCTACGAGTTTGGTCCAGCCATTCCAGCTACCATCGGGAGAAGGGTTATTAGTGCCCCAGAGCTCATACACCTTCATACTTGCGTTTTCGAAATAGCGGGGATCGGGGTAATGCCACCATGTAAAGCGGCTTAGCTGTGCTTTAACGCCCATATCGAAAGTGAACCATACGCCGTTGGTGGTATCTGTAATGGTTTCGTAAGTACAGGCTGCGGAGCCCCAGCCGCTGTAGACGCCATCCCAGAGATTACGCATCTGTCGGCCATAAGCATTCAAAGCGAGATCGCCTGGAAGCAGGTATTCGGCAAAACCCGATTTAGGGATCAATGTTTCGTAAAGCGGGGAGAGATCGGCAAAAATGGTATCGCTCTGATTCTGGAACTGATCCCTGATGTAGAATGCAAAGCTTTTTTTAGTAGTATCCATGCCACGGATAGACTGGTTAATATCTTTGAGAGAGCTATATACAGCACTATACTGTTTCCACTGGCCATATTGATCTTTCAGAAGAATAATAATAGAAAGCGCTTTAGCATCGGGATTCGTTGTACGTATATTAATGCCACCGAATGTGGGGGCTACCTTCAGGCTATCGAAGGAAGAAAGGTAAGCGGGCATCAACGGTTTTACCATTACCTTATATGGCTGAGACGGCACTTCACTTCTGTTCACCGCATATAAAGTCACCTCTGTTGCCGCTGTATCTTTAAAGCCATCTACCAGGAGGTTATTGGTGTAAAACGAAGCTTTTGCTTCCCTGGTGACACCAGGCCGGATCTGGTAAACGGCTTTCACGTATAACAGATCTTCGTCGGTGGGCAGTGTATAAGTGATACGGGCCTCTCCTTTCATATTTTGCACGGTAGCATTGGTTACCGGGCCTGGCGGGGTACCGTTATGCTCCAGCGGGCCAATGATCGTTGAGTTTTTACAGGCAGCCAGTCCAAGGAGCAGGCAACCTATCGAAAAATATTTAAATGATTTCATTTTTCAAACATTTTGAATGTGATTCAATAGCTGTGAAGCCTACTACCAACCGGTGTTCTGTACCAGGTTGGGGTTTACTGATATTTCATATTCCCGGATAGGCCAGAAATAGTCTCTTGGTGCAATAAACTTCTGGCTATACAGGTTCACCACACGATAGTAATCGGCTGGTGCTTCCTGGGTGCGATCCCAACCTGTAACAGGCTTATTAAGTTCTACCACTGCCTGCTTCCAGCGACGCAGGTCCCACAGGCGGCTGCCTTCAAATGCCAGCTCAATCAGTCTTTCCTGCTGCACTATGGAACGGAGGCCTTCTTTGGTATTGGGTTTATTGGGGCTGTTCGAATAATTCGTCCATGATTCCTGTACACCTTTCAAGCCAGCTCTTTCCCTTACTTTATCGAGGTAGGTATATACATCAGCTGAGGGGCCTGAAAATTCATTCAGCGCTTCCGCGTATAAGAGATAGAGATCGGCCAGCCTTATCATAGGCCAGGGATAGTTCTCTGATGTAGCGGCATTAACAGTACCGGAGAATGCAAATTTCCAATTGACCAGTTTTTTGATCCAGTAACCGCTCATATTGATGTAGTCGGTGTTCACCTCGTTCATGATCTGGCCTTTCCTGGCTTTCACGTTATAGGTGGCGCTATCGCTGTTGGTAGGACTGTTCTGCATGTACCAGATACTGCCATCGAAAGCCAGATCGGCATAGAAACGTGGTTCCCTGTCGAAGTTAAGCCTGGCGGTCTGATAACCTTCTATGAGGTTGAAGCGTTCGCCATGCTTAGCCGTACGCAGCTCGGTAAAGTTAGAGTAGTCGTAATTCCTGTCTTCATTGATAGGCACCCCATGATCGGTATAGAACAGCTGTGCCATTTTCATAGTAGCGCAGAGCTGGTTGTAGGCTGCGAGGTTAATAGGCTTGGTTGGATCTATCTGGCCCATACAGATGCTCTGAATATAGTCGGGTCCCTGGCTGATGAGCGACACGTTACGAGTAGAACCCCAAACCAGTTCACTATTCCAGCGTTCGCATACGGCGTTACGGATACTCATTTGTGTACGTGTAGTATCGGTCATTTTATTTAAGCCGATAAACTTGTACAAGCTGAAACCTGCTTCGTGCGCAATGTCGATAGCGGCTTTTGCAGCATCGGCAGCGCGTTTCCATTTGTTTGCATCATAGCTGGTATTAAAGAGCTGTGTCCCATCATGGTTTTTCAGTGAAGCGAAATCGTTGTTACCATTAAAAAGCGGGCTGGCGGCCATTACCAGCAGGCGTGCCTTCATCGCCAGGGCGATAGGCTTCGTGATCCTACCAGCTTCGTTGGCTACGTCTATGATCTTCAGCGGCAGCTTGTCAGCAGCTTTGTCGAGCAAGTTGGAGATATAAGTTACCACTGAATCAACCGGGGCTCTCTTAAGCCTTACCTGATCGGGCGTAGAAGAGATAGGCAATGCCACATCTGCGATAATGATTGGTCCATAGTTCCGAAGCAGGTAGAAGTGATAATAGGCTTTAAGGAATTCTACCTCACCCAGCCAGCGGGTACGTAAATCGGGTTCCAGATCGTACACCTTGGCGGTATTGCTTACGTTCTCGAGGAAGATATTACAATGCCTGATACCTGCATACAAACCATTGGTACCGTCCCAATAGTTTGAATAGGGGTTCACTTTGTTCTGGTTTCCTTTAGCGATATCCCAAACGGTATTATTAAAGAACACGCCCTCTCTAGGCAGCCAGCATTCATCGCCTGCCATAAATCCGAGCGACGTGACCGGTTGATTTTCTGTTGGCAGGAAGGAATAGCAGGTAAACAGATATTTTTCCGCTTCACGTTTTAAGGTAAAAGCATTGTCTATTGTTACGATGTTATCGGGAACGACGTCCAGATATTTTTTACAGCCTGCAATTCCTGCTACAGAAAGCACGGCGGCCATATAAGCGAGGCATTTATTTATAAAAAGTTTATTCTTGATCATATGAAGCATTTTTGAATCCATTTATTCATTCAGGTTACAGAGAAAGGCGGATACCCATGTTATAGGTTCTTTGAACCGGGTAACCCAGGCCATTACCTCCCATTTCAGGATCCCACATTTTAAATTTGCTTAGTACAAACAAGTTGGTTCCGTTTACATACAGACGGCCGCCTCTTAATTTTGTAAGGCGCAACAATGTTTTAGAGAAGTTATAACCCAGTTCCACGTTTTTGCAGCGTATAAAGGTGCCATTACGCAGCCACCATGTAGAAGTCTGGTTATTATTAGCGATAAAGGTTTCGCTTAACCGGGGCCATAGCGCGTACAGATTGCGATTATCTTCACTCCAATGGTCGTTGGCAATTACCTGTAGTAAGCCGTTCTGGGCGGCACCATTGGGCATATTGTTTTTGTTCAGTACAAACGGAGCAATATTCTCTGAATTAATAAAGAAAGAAACACGGGCAGCTCCCTGGAAGAATGCGCTGATATCAAAACTCTTATATCCGAAAGAGAAGCCTGTTCCATAAACAATTTCCGGATCGGTAGGCAGTCCTATAGGAACCCGGTCGTTATTAGTGATCTGCCCATCGCCATTAACATCGCGGTATTTAATGTCGCCGCCCTTGTACACGCCGTAATTCTGGTAGGGAGAATTCGCCACTTCAATATCATCTACAAACAAACGCTCTGCAATCAATCCCCATTGCTGTTTAATAGGGTGTCCGATAAGGGAAAGATGTTTTTCATTATCTCCATAAGCGGGTTCTTCGTATTTAGAGCGTTTTGAAGTAGCATACGTAAAGTTAGTACGCAGCTGCAGCCAGGTTTCGTTCCTAAAAGATTTTGTATACTCCAGAGAGAAGTCGACCCCCTGTGCGGTAGCTTCACCTACGTTTGCCTTAATGGAGGACTGTAAGCCCATGGATGAAGGAATGTAGGAGCGATCCATGAGTATGTTTGTTTGTTTACGTCTCCAGTATTCGGTAACGACATTAAATCCTTTAAAGATGGAGAATTCAAGGCCATAGTTCTGCGTATAAGCCTTTTCCCAGGTAATATCGAAGTTCTCATAGCGGCTGATGCCTATGCCTGGTCTATAATAGCCGGTGTTATTACCAAAGGTAGCCCCCCTGTCGCCATTATTCAGATTGACTTCGGACAGGTAATAGAACCTGTCGCGCTGAGAGCCGATCTGATCATTACCAACAAGGCCATAAGAAGCTCTTACACGAAGAGAAGAAACAACATCTTTAAGTCCTTCGAAGAAATTTTCATTAGAGATATTCCAGGCAACCCCTGCCGAAGGGAAGAAGCCGAAACGGTTATTCTGAGCAAAACGTTCAGAGCCGTTATAGCCAAAATTAAATTCGGCCATATAGCGGTTGTCGTACCCGTAGGTAAATCTACCGGAAACGCCCTGATTCCTGTAAGGCAGGGACAATTGCAATTTTTCGGCCTGTGTTGGAGGAGGATTCAAACTAGAACCGGGATTGCCTTCGAGGTAGTTATTAAAGAGCGTTATCAGCATGCCTCCGATAGCATGTTTACCTCCGAACGTGCGGGAGTAATTGAGCGCCGCTTCCATGTATGTACGTGCGTTTTGCGACTTAACCCCTTCCTGGTAGTTCAGATATTCTGTACCTTCTGTAATACGTGCCAGCGTAACTGTTTTTCCACCATCAACCGTATTTGCCTGGTAATAGAACGGGTTATACTGACGTGTTACATCGAAATATGAATAGCGATTGGTGTAAGCCATAACGCGGCCGGTAAGGCCTGGCGTAATCCATCCGAAATCCTGCTTCAGTTCGAGCTGTGCCAGCATGGTTGAAGAGTTATATTCTTTATAACCTCTTACTGAATTAGCAAAGGGGTTTAAATAGAGCTGGCTTGGGTCATAGTATCCTGTAGTAGAGTTTGCCTGTCCTCCTGGCCATGGTGAATTTCCAAACAGCGGGTGTGTTACCTGGGGCAGAAAACTCTTTGGATATACTGCGGGGAACATTACGGGGTTGCTCCATAAAACCTGATTAAACACGGCACCCCCTCCGTCCACTGGTCCGCGGTAGTCATCGAACTGTCCATAAACCCTGATAATAGCTTCTGTAGTTTTTGTCAACTGCAGGTTCACATTGGAGCGGACAGAATAGTTTTTCAGTTTGATGTTGCTATTAAAGTTATTCATATCCGCCACTTTCAGCACACCATTGTCAATGTTATATGTACCGGATACGTAGAACCTTGCCGTTTTCGTTCCGCCCTGGATGTCGAGGTTATAGCGCTGGTTTACGGTACGGTCTTTAATCATCATTTTAATCCAGTTGTTACTGGGATAAATAAGCGGGTTATCCCCTTTTATCGTACCGTCTATTTTAGTCTGGCTATAAGGAATTGGCGCCAGTGGGTTGCGTGTAAGCGCCGCTTCATTCGCCAGCTTCATGTAAGTGATGTTATCGGCGAATTTGAAGTTTTTGGTATTACCTGAAATAGAGTTTTCGCCGCGGAAGTTGAACTGGGTTTTACCTTCTGCCCCGGATTTGGTTGTTACCAGCACCACTCCATTTGCGCCACGGGCACCGTATACCGAAGTAGCGGTAGCATCTTTCAAGATAGAGAATGCAGCGATATCATCGGGCTGCAGGCGGGCCAGGTCGTTTGTACTGCTTTCCATACCATCGATGAGGATCAGCGGATCAATTTTACCACCGGAGGAGAAAGAGGTTACCCCCCTGATAAAGAATGAAGCGTTGTCTGCTCCGGGCTCGCCGGTACGCTGGTAAGAGATCATACCCGAAAGCCGCCCGGCCAGCATGGTTGTAAGGTTACTGGTAGGGCCTTTCAGCTCTTTAGGGTTGATAGAAGTGATAGCACTTACCATGCTTGATTTCTTTTGTCTGCCGCCAAAGGAAACCACTACCACATCATCGAGCGAGGATGCCGTACGTTTCATGATAATGCGCAATTTGCTTTCGCCTTTTATCTCCAGTTCCTGTTTTTCAAAGCCTATGCTATTAAAGACCAAGGTTCCATTTGCGGGTACTTTAATGCTAAAGCGTCCCGACTGGTCGGAAGTAGTACCGCGCGAGGGGTCCGATTTCAAGGTAATGGATACATTGTCCATAAGAACGGCCGAGTCGGATACTATAGTACCGGTGACCGTAATATCCTGTGCCATTCCCCTAAGAGAAAAGCACAGCACCAGCAAAAAGGTCATCAACCTGAGTGACCATCTGGGTTTTCGTTGTCTTTCTTTCATACGCATACTTTCGTTATTGAAAATGTTTATTGCCATAAGACCATAGAACTTCCCTTATGCTTTTGTACATGAAAAGCATTGCAGGTCATTCTTATTACTTAATACTTAAGGGAACTCAGCAAGTATCAAGCAGTTAGTTATCTCAAAAAAGTTCACAATTCCGTAGTCAATTCAAAGCCAGCCGTTCATTTCTTCAGTTTATCCAACACCGGTTTTTCCAGTGCATTCAGTTTATCAACCGAGGGTTTCAGCATTTCGAACACCACCAGTTCATTCTTCCCTTTCTTCAGCCATTCGGCAGGTACATATAATGTTTGCTGAGGGCCTATTTCCCAGTACCTTCCCAGGTGATGGCCATTGATCCAGGCGCAGCCTTTACCCCATTGGCTCATATCGAGATAAGTATCACCGGTTTCTGACAAATTGAATTCAGCTTTTCTGAAAACGGGCTGGCCGTTCGCAGCGTTACCGTAGGTAATATTATCAATGGCGGACATTGGCAAGGAGAACATTTCCCAGTTCAGCAATTCTTTTCCGTTCAGCAAGACATTACCAACAATACCTTTTTCATTTTTCAGCAGGTTGGGACCGAAGTTGATCCTTCCCATATTTTCGACCAGGATGTCGATGGTTTGTGTGCCCGGATCCAGCTTCAGCCAAAGGCTATCCTGTTTCTTCATCCGGTCGAGCACGCCTTGTTTTTTCCCATTCACAAAAACCAGGGCGTAATCGCGCAAGCCATTTACAGCAAGCATTCCGGCGGCTGCATTTTTTACTGTTGTACGGTATAATACATAACCATAAGCCTGCCCGAGTTTTTCAAACGAAAGCGGCGATGTGGCATTCACCGGTTGGGGAAGGTTTTTAAACAAGCTTACTGCCTGTTTAAGTATGATTTCCGGAATGGCTATTGTTTTTTTAGCAGGCGGCACTGCAGGAAGCGGCGCTGCGGTATATTTCTGTATCACCGAGCGAAACAGCTGAAATTTATGGGTGGCGTTACCGGCTTCATTCAATGGCGCATCATAATCGTAGCTGCTGGTTTGCGGTTCATAGAAGGAAGTGTCGTAACAATTGGCCCCATTCATAAAACCGCGGGTAGTACCTCCGTGGAACATATACATGTTCACCGACATACCGGCAGCCAGCAATGTATCGAGTTCGGCTGCATATTTTTCGGCGGATACAGTATGATGCGGTTCGCCCCACCAGTCGAACCAGGCAGGATACCATTCGGCCACGATGAAAGGCCCTTTGCCGTTATGGTGTTGCCGGATAATAGATTCGATGGTTGCGGGGTTCATAACGCCGTTCACTGCAGGCAGCAAACCGGGTAACGTTCCTTTAGCTATATCTTTTGCGGGGTCGCAGGTGTACAGCATTCCATCGAAACCTGCTTCGATGAACATATCCCTGTTGATGGCGAGGTATTCTTTATCGCTGCCATAGGAGCCGTATTCATTTTCGACCTGGATCATTAAGATATTCCCCCCCTTGTTGACCTGTAAGGGCGCCAGCTGGCGGCCCAGTTCAAGAATATATTTTTTATATTCAGCCAGGTACTGTTTTTCCTTACTGCGTACTATCAAACCTTTTTCGTTTTGCAGCCAGTAGGGATAACCACCGAATTCCCATTCAGCACATACATAGGGAGAGGGGCGCAGAATTACCCAGAGACCTTCTTCCTGCGCCATTTTCACAAATGCAGCGATATCGTCGTTCCCGCTGAAGCTGAACTTATCTTTTTCAGGCTCGTGTACATTCCAGAACACATAGGTGCCGATGGTATTAAGTCCCATCGCCTTCGCCATCTGAAGCCGCTGGCGCCAGGCTTCCCTGGGCACACGCGGGTAATGAATTTCACCCGAGATGACCTGGAATGGTTTTCCGTTTAACAGGAACACACTATCACCCAGTGTAAATGTATTTGCAGCCTGTTGTGCACCAGCAGTTATAAAAGCGAGTGTAAGGCAGCATGCCATGGCGATATACTTCAGCCTTGCCATTCCTTTATATATGAGGACTTGTGAACGTTTCATTTACTTCGTTGATTTTTTTGCCAGGCTGTTATTGGATCCTATTACTATTGTTACCACACTTTCGGCGGGCAGCAACATTGAAGCGGCTGCCAAGGATTGTTTTTTAAGGCGGTTTGCAACGTCGGTGACATAGGCAACAGTGCCAGTTCCGGCATTACCGGTCCAGGAAGCCTGTATGGCTTCGGTTCCGGGATTTATGATCACCAACACCATTTTATTGCCTGTTGTATTGGCAAATCCGCTTACATAGATGTTATCGGTATTGGATGTTGTTTCTATTCTTTTCATGCCGGGACGTACGAAACGGCTATAGTTACCAAGCACCCAAAGCATTTTACTATCGGAGAAGCGGCCGTCGGTTTTTTGTTTATCGATGTAAACCAGGCCGTCTTTATAATCGTATGCAGAGATAGAGGTCCACCATTGCCATGCGGCGGCATTGGCGGCAGTAAGATCGGTATGTATCACCCTTGCCATGTACAATGCGGCTTTCATACCTGTATCCTTTTTATTGCCGTTTATTTCGCCGCCATTATCGCCCAGGATACAATATTCAGACTGCCAGAATTCGAGGTTACCGATGGCGCTAACCGTATCCCTTACTGCATTTCTAAGCGTTACTGCTTTGTGCCATGGAGAGGTAGTAAAATAGCTATGGCCTGCAACTACGGGCGCCATAGCAGGAAGGTTTCCGATATAACCAACTGATTCCGGATGGAAGAGCTCTCTCAGTTGCCTGCTTCTCCCGGGTTTATCGCCTTTTTCGACCAGGTACTGAATACTGGCGGCTTCGGGCATAATGAGGCGGGTGCTGAGTTTATTGCGGAGCAGTTCCTCATTAAACGCCCTGGCTATGCCAGTGAGGGCAGAATTAGGATAGGGTGAACCTTCCTGTCCGCCATCGCTCCAATCCCATTGCGGTTCATTTACCGGGCTTATGTAATTGAACGTTACACCTGTAATCTTACGGATGCCCTTAATAACGGCAGCGGTATAACCTGCAAAGTCTTTGAATTTACTGCTATCGATATTACATTGTGCGGCTGTAGCGAATGCTTTTCCATTTTTTGTAAGCCATACGGGCGGGCTATTATAGAAGCCGAGGAATTGTTCTACCCCTCTTTTTTTCGCTGCTTTCAGGAACCAGAGTTGAGATTCTACCTCCCTAGGTTGAAGTTTTTTTCCGGGCACAAAGGCTGCTGCGCGGCGCCACTCGTCCCTGATACTGCTATTCTGTGCCTGTTCCATGCTGCCGGCACCTATGTTATAACGCCATTGCGACAGTCCTATGCCCCTGGGTGAACCATCGGGCAGGGTATCGAGGCTAAAAAACCAGTCGGCGATAGCATTCTTCTTTTCATCGGGCCAGTTACCTACGAATTGGGCCGCCCATGCGTCTGAAGCTCCAAAATTGCTGATGGTTTGAAACGTGTTATTACTATTAACCGCAATAAGCACCTGGCTTATCTGCTGCGACCAAACCGGCTGCATCATACCTGCCAGGCATATGCTGAGACAGTATCTTATATAGAGTTTCATAGTGAGGTTGCTGTAGATAATTAAAACACGGGGCGTTGATCTTTTCCGGCTGAATTTTTACTTATTAAAACCGATCGGACCACGGAAGCCGGTGGCGTTCTGTAGTAGCCGGGGCACCTGGGGGCGATGCCATGGCATGGGGGAAGAAGCAGTTCCTGTTTCATTATGACAAGCAGATTTTTTAAAGCGGCAAAAGTTATTTTCTGTTGTGTTGCTGACAATACAAAATAAAGACTGAACATAGGGGACAAATGGGGGGAAAAACCATGAAATACGGGGGATAATTTCACAAATGGAGACAGCGGATGAAGGGTTGAATGGCAGATAGCAGTAAGAAGGGTAAATTGAACGGGGGTAAAATAGCAGGGGGTATTCGCCCCTGCCGTTTAAACCTCTTTCCGACGGATAGTATTCAGTTCCCGGTTAAATGAGTTACGGTATTTTTTAATATAATCGGAAGGCGTCATTCCAAAGAGTTTTGTGAACTGTTCCCTGAAATAACGGACATCTTCGAACCCTACCTGGAAACCTGCTTCGGTAACATTCATGTTTTCCGTTAGCATGAGCACGGCGGCCCTGCGCAAACGTATGGACCGGATAAATGCGTTCACCGTTTGGCCTGACAGGGCTTTTATACGGGTATAAAGTGCGGAATGGCTCATACCCATGGAGCGGGCAAACGACTTAATATTAAAATCTTCTTTGCCTATACCGGCCTCTACCAACTGGATACATTGTTTCAGAAACTCCTGGTCTTCGACCGGCACCTTAAACGAATTTTCCCTGAGGGTTATACTATTCAGGAAGTATTTGCGCAACTGGCTCCTGTTTTTAAGCAATGTTGCCGCCCGGGCCAACAGGATATCGCTATCGAAAGGTTTTGTAATAAAATCATCTGCCCCTCCGGAAATACCCTGCAGCTTGGTTTCTATCCCAGTAGCCGCAGTAAGGAGGATCACGGGTATATGGCTTAGCTCTTCCGTTTCTTTGATATGGCGGCAAAGTTCAAGTCCATCCATTCCATCCATTGAAATATCGCTTACAATAAGATCCGGCATCCGCTCTTTTGCCAGTTGTAAGGCATCGGCACCATTACTGCTGCCCAAAACCAGGTATTTGTCGGAAAAAAGCCTTAGAAGATAACTTCTGAGCTCTTCATTATCATCCACTATAAGTATAACACTTTTTTCGGTTACGAGGTCATCGACGCTAACGCCGGAAATACGGGAAGCAGCTGCGGGTTTAACTACGTTTGCAACCACTGGCCCGGTTTCGGTGTGAGCAGCTGTATCATCGGCCATCATTTCTTCTACCAGTTCTGTTTTGCCCTGGGGCGTGTGCGGATTATTCGTAGCCTGTTCAATGGCTTCCAGCTGCAGCGGCAGCTTTATAATGAAGGCGGCGCCATTACCTGGTTCGCTCTGACAGGCGATCGTTCCACGGTGTTTTTCAACGAAATTCCTGGAAAGGAATAAGCCAATACCAAAGCCTGTTTTACCGGGCGTTCTGGTACTACCCTGGCCAAACTTTTCGAAAATACGCTCCTGGTCGGCCAGTGCAATACCGGGGCCGGTATCACTGACGCTAATGGTTGCCTGGTCATGAGCCGCTGAAAGCGTAATACGAATAGCTCCGCCATCCGGTGTGAATTTAAAAGCATTGGCTACGAGGTTAAATACCGCTATCTCCAGCTTTTCAAAATCGACGGCGGCAAATACAGGATCACCGGGAGCTTCGAAATGGTAGCGGATATTCTTTTCGCGGGCCAGATTTTTAAAGCACAGGAAAACATCGTTGCAAAGATTTACCAGGTCAACTTTAGAAATCTGCAGCTGGTAAGCGCCGCTATCTGTTTTCCTGAAAAGCAGCAACTGATCTACCAGTCCCAGCAAACGGCGGGCATTGCGATGAGCCGCCGCCAGGTCATCGGCCTGCTGTGCTTTTGCATCGGGATCATTTTTTCCGCTGATCGCTTTTTTAAGCGGGTTGATGATCAATGTTAATGGTGAGCGGAATTCATGGGCAATATTGGTAAACACAGACAACTGGCGTTCTGCGAGTTCTTTTTCCTTTTCGCCTTCGAGGTGTGCAAGTCTCACTTCGTAACGCAGCCTTTCCTGGCGACGTGCATATATAATATAACCATACAGTACTCCTGTCACCATCATAAAGAACAACAGGTAGGCCCACCAGGTGCGGTACCAGGGTGGCAATACCTGCACCTGCAGCAGGCTTGTTTCATTTCCCCAACGGCCGCCATCGTCGGAAACCTTCACTTTAAAAATATAACTGCCTTCATGCAGGCGTGAATAATTGGCGCGGCGTGATTTACCGGTATAGTTCCAGTCTTTGTCCCACCCCTCGAGCAGATACGCATAATTCACTTTATCGCTTCCGCTGTAATTCAAAGCCACGAAGTCGAGGGAAAGATTTGCCTGTTCAAAAGGCAGTCGTATGGAGCGTATACCAGCTTTCCCGGGTGTTCTCTCCAACATATTATCACCTGTAATGGGGTTATTATTCACAGCAATTCCCGATAGTAAAGGCGTTAGTGGAATACTGTGGCCCGAGAGACCTGAAGGTGAAAAGATGTTGAATCCATTGATGCCACCGAACAGGAACTCACCTGAAGACAAAGCCAATCCTGCGTTAAAGCTGAACTGGTTACTTTGCAATCCATCGGACTGAGAGAAGTTCTGAAAAACAGTCTTTGCAGGATCGAACCTGGAGATGCCATTATAGCTGCTCATCCACAAATATCCCTGCTGGTCTTCCAATAAACGCAGCACTGTGTTACTGGGCATTCCATCTTTCTGGGTAAAGCGCTTATAGTTACCGGTTCTACGGTCGAACAATAATAATCCTCCTTCCTGTGTGCCCACCCAAAGTCTGCCGGTTTTATCTTCGAGCAGACTTCGTACCGGATAACCGATGGAATAGACCTGACGGTTATGCGAAAGCGGATCGATACGATACAGGCTGTTGTAGTCGCCCATCCACATATTACCATCCCTGGTCTCTATCATCGACTGGATATCTTTCACTACGGGATCGAACAACTGGAACTGCTGCCATTCGCGGTTAAAGAGATAAAGGCTTCCCTGGTTTGTAGCGCTGGCCCATATATTTTTATGGCTATCCTTATAAAGCAGCCATATATTGGGCTCCTGTTGTTTGGTGACCGGGTTGTAACACGTGAAGCGCTCTATATTACCGGTACCTTTTTTCATCCTGTTAATGCCGCCAGACCAGGTAGAGATCCAGAGATCTTCCTGATCGTCGTAAACCATGCTGGTAATAAAGCTGCTGCTGATATGTGCGGCGGGTATTGTTGAGAAGCTATTATTTTTCCTGTTCCAATAGCGCAGGCCTGCGCCGTCGGTGCCTATCCAGACGTTACCTGATCTGTCTTCGCAAAATGAAAGAATAAAGTTATCGGCCGGGCCGGCGGCATTATTGTATTTAATATGTGTAAAGAATTTGCCTGCAGGTTCCATTACGCTAATACCTCCTCTCAGCGTAGCAAACCATTTGCGGCCATCGCGGTCTTCAAAGATCGACCATACTGCGTTGCTTTTAACCAGGGGTGTTACAAGGTTCCCTTTCAAAGGAGTGGCTTTGGCTGTGCCATAGGGCAATTGCCAAACGCCTGCGCCATCGGTACCAAGCAGCAGACTGCCCTGTTTTTCGACCAGCACATTCACAACACTATGATGGGGCGGCAGGAAACCAGACAGTAAAGCTCCTGTTTTGGATTCCAGGCAATACAAGCCATCATTGGTACCAAGCCATAACCTGCCAGTGCTATCTTTCCTGATACAGGTAGTCTGTGTCAACTGTGTATTTACTGCCCGAAGCTCCGCTGTTTTGCTATTGAAGAAGTACAATCCCTTTTTGTCGATAAAAATCCAGGCTTCATGGTCCGACACCGGCTCAATGCCGGAAACGTTGTACCGGTAAGACTTTTTGCTGCCGGCAACCAATGGCACCTGTTCGCCGGTATGCGTGGCCCCCTGCCTGAACAACAGTAGTCCAAGATTGTGCGAACCTACGAGTAAGGCGTTGTTACCAAGCGCTTTAACATGATGTACGATATCGGAAACAGGTTCTGCGCTGGTTTTGCCTGCAGGTGTATACCACAGGCGTGAGAATTTTGACCTGGCTGCGTTAAAAACACTGACGCCAATCTGGCCGCCTACGAACAGGTTATTGGCGGCATCACCGGTTATACAATAAATACTGTTGCTCAGCAAAGAGTTGGTATCCCCGATATTATTCCTGTACACTTCAAAATCGTAACCATTGTAGCGGTTAAGGCCATCGTAGGTACCGAACCACATATATCCCTGCGCATCCTGGTAGATATTCATTACCGAATTATTAGAGAGGCCCTGGCCGATATCGAGGTAACGCACCGCATAATCCTGTGACAGCAGGATAAATGGATTCAGCAGACATATAAGCAATAGCCTATACCATCCGGGGGGGAAGAGCGACATAAGCAACAAAAGTTAGAATGCTAAATATAGGGAATAGATGGTAGAGTGGCGGATGGCAGATGGAAGATTTGGATATAAAGCGCTGAAATGGTTTGAATTAGTGCGGAACTATTTTCACCCAATAACGCGGTTGTTGGACATGGCCGGTGTTTATATTCCAGATATAGGACACAGCATCGGTGTCTTTTAATGCCCACACTTCCCATTCGCTGGCATTTAGTTTACGGGCATGATATGAAGCGGGAAAGAAGATATTATACTGAACACGCCTGATGATCTCTTTTTCGCCTGCCTGGAAATAAAGGGCGGCGGCATTGCCTATAGAAAAATCCAATTGTTCATGATCGAAATAATAACTGGCCCAAAAACTGGTATCCTCATCTCTCAGGATATTATCTGCCGGCGTTGTTTGTTCTTTATAAGCGGAGAGATCGGGTGCATTGTGATCCAATTGTTCGAGAGACTGTTTACGCACCACCCTATAGCGGCTATGCTGCCGGTTATTAAAATCGTGCACCAGCTTATGGCTTAACTGCCGCTGGTAGTTATAAGGCAAACTATCGTAAGTTGTGGCAGAGGGGTAGCTTTCCCATAACAGCATTCTCAGGTCGGCCAATAAGCGATTGGTTTCGTTTACCGGTTTCACCATTGACCCGGGCCATTGCATAGCTGCATACTTTGGGTCGCCAGGTTGGGTATGCCTGATATTGGAAAGCATGCCTCTGCGCAGATTAAAATCGAAACTTACGGCCCAGAGATGATCGGCCGTCCAACATTGCCATACGGTATCCGATAATTTCTTCGTGTAAATATGTGTGCCATATAATTCGCGTATGCCATACAATTTCTGAGCATCGGCAATACCGAGGTTATGAGAAGACATCAGGGAAGGGCTTGCTATATTATAAGCTGTTTGGGCTATAGCGGAGGGATCGAAGCTGCGCAAAAAGGCAAGCGACAACAGCGTGAGGTTGGTATTTTCTTGTTCGGCAAGGGGCCATTCCGGCTTTTGCCATGAAAGCTGTAACAAAGCCTGCGGCGGTGCGGCATATTGTTCGAACAAGCGGGTTCTTGCGGCTATATAATGTTTCCCATTCTCTTCGATAAAACCGGTATAGGCTTTAAAGAAAGGGTGTTGCTGGTAAGCGGCGATCCTGCCTGCGGTAGCGGAATCGGGAAGGTCGTTTATCGCCTTCTCCAGTTCGATCCAGGGTTTACGCCAGGCAACCATAAATGTGTCGACTTTCTTATTGATCACCTTTTCCTTATCCAGCTGTTTATTTTGATGGCCTTGTGCACATGAGATAAACGGGAGCAGCAGCAATACGATTAGTTTTTGCATATGGTATAGACTTCGGATGGTAATTATAATAGAGGCAGGGCGTAGAAACACCGCCGCCGTTTTTCGTTGACCTATGGTTTCAAAAAGTGTGCCCTACAAGGAGAATTTCCCCTCTACAAACTTGCCTATCAAAGGGATAGGACGTTCTGCATTGTTAGAAGCTGTGATGATGCCCAGCAGCATGAAAACCAGGGGCACCAGCGATACGATATAAAGAACGGTGGCCAGCGCCGGCACAATACCTGCCAGGATACCGATAGCCACACTTAGTAAAATCGAGAAGATCATAACACCGAGCGCCTGGCCCAGGTGATAACGGACAAAAGGACTTTTATCGTCCGAATTACGGTAAGATACATAGGAGATAACCCATCCGATAAGTGTGATGTAGGCTACTATAGCCATGGTACGATTTGTCATAGTTTTATTTTTTGGTTCAATGCAAACCTACACACCCGGCGAAGCGATTCCCAGAAAACGGCAGCTACAACGGGTCTACAAGCCATGCCACCAGCATCTACAGAATGTCTACAGCTTATACCTAAAGTACTGGCCGATAACACATTATAGTTTTTCAACCTTTTTGGCCTGATTCTTTCTTTCTACCTTTCAATGCAACGATCTATCCTAACCATACCGTTCCTAACCTGTTTATTGACCCTATTATTTGCAGCCACCACCTCCGGCCAGCAGCGTTATATCGATTCCCTAAAGGAACGTTTACAACAATCCGGGGTAACGGATTATGAAAAAACCGTACTCCGCTGCAAGTTATCCAGGGCTTATTTTGAAACAGACCTGCCCTACGCTTTGACACTGGCCGGCGATTCCGGGCAGGCATCGGGCCCCGACGCCAAAGCATGGATATATGCTACCCGCATTCAACTGCTGGTGCAGCAGAAAAATAAACCAGCCGCCTATGCCGCATTAGACAGTGCCATGTTATACGAAAGCAAAGCCACCGACCCCATCGCGAAAGGCATGGTATGGTATCGCAACGGCTGGCTGGACCTGGTAGATAATGAAGAAGATATGGCGGTATCCAAATTCCTGAAGGCATTGGATTATTTCAGGATGGCGAAAGCTGATGGTTATGCAGCGCTCACCTATCATTATCTCGCCAGTATTTACAGCTACGGCTCAGATGAAAAACGCCAGGCCGATTATGCGGAAAAATGTTATACAGCAGCCTTAAACAATGGCGAACCCGATGTATTGAATACCGCTTATTATACCATGGGCCAGCATTTTTATGATCAGTACAAACTACATAACCAGCAGCGCCTCCTGCTTGATTCAGCACTTTATTATTATAATAAGTCGATACAGATAAGCGATCGTGAAAGTGGCCGCGTGCTGGTACGAAGCAACACCGCCGCCGTTGCATTAAACATAGCGAATATTTATTTCCAGCACTTTCCTCCCACGTATAAAGACAGTGTTTACGGTTATCTAGATAAAGCAGAAGCCATCGCGACGTCAACGGGACTGACAGAGATACTGATCAACTGTTATGGTATGCGCAGTGAGTATGTACTGCAAAGCGGGCATCCTGAAGAAGCCGAACAAATATTGCTGGCAGCCATACACCAGACAGAGATTTCGCCCGTAAAGATGCCCCGCTCGCAGTCACGTATTTACCGTATGCTGGCAAGGGTAGCAGAGCAACGCAACGATACCAAAGGCGCACTAGCCTACCTGAAAAGTTATGTCACCAGTAACGAGGAAGCCGTTAACCAGGAACGTATTGCCAATACGCAACGTATAGACGCGCGTTACCGCTCTGCGCAACAGGAGCAGAAAATACAGCTACTGGAACAGGAGGCTGCCTTTACCCAGCGACGCAACATTCTTTATATAGGCCTGGGTGTAGCAATAGTAGCGGCGCTGGCATTCCTGCTTATTTCTTATAACTACCGGTTAAAAGCCTCCATGCGCAAACAGGCATTGGTTGATAAGGAGAAAGAAGAAGTTGTGCTGAAAGTAAAACTGAAAGAAGCAGAAACCAATCAACTGCTGGCAGAGCAAACCCTGATGCGCGAACGCCAGGAGCGGCTTGAAAAAGAACTGCTGGCAGAGCAGCTTCAGAAACAGGAGAAGAGCCAGTTGATAGAAATGCTGTCCGACAAAAATACTTCCGGCAATGACCAGCTCAAAAAGCTCATCAAACAACAGCAACGGCTTGATGAAGAATACGAAGGCCACAAAACTGATTTTGTAGAAGTACATTCCACCTTTTTCGAGCGGCTGCGGCAACGTTCAGGCGATTCGCTCACCAGGCTGGATATGAAATATTGCTCTTACATACTGATGGGTTTGTCTACCAAAGAAATATCCACCCGGCTGGGTATCGAGCCCAAGAGCATCAGGATGGCCCGTTACCGTATTAAGCAAAAGCTGGGATTGGGGAAAGACGATAATCTCGATAACCTGATCATGTCGCTGGGTTAACAGGCGGGAGGTTAGTTATTGTCTCCTGTCATTGGCTTTAAAAGATATGCCTCTATCCAACCTGGAATAGGATCTCCAGTATGCACAATAATTTGCTCACCGTCAACGACCTCCACTATCAACTGGAAGCGGGTTCCAGAGTTATCAAAAACAAAGCAACGATGACAATAGGGAATCATTTCGATGAGTAATTCAAGCGAGCGAAAATAACGTTCTTTAATTTTATCAGAAGGAACATTATGTCCCCCCTTAAGAACACGATCAGCTACGCGCTCTATATTAATCGAAGGGTCTGCTGTAGATACGAAATAGAGATAATTTTTAAAGCCAGCAGATGCCGACTTTTTGAGTGTTTCCAATTTAGAAGGGTGTGACATAACTGTTTCAAAGGAGAATGTCTCTCTTTTGGTAATCATTAAATCTCTTAAGTAGGCAGCAATTAAAGCTGCTTCATACGAATTTGTATTCCGACCAGTAACAATCACATTGTCGCTGAAAGAGAGATCTATTATATACCCTTCCTTTTTTGCCTTAGCTAATAACGTTGAACGTTGGAGATAGGATTCAAAATGTTCTTTTGTGGATATGAGACTGAAGTCAGACAGATTAACAAACTTATGCAACCTACAGGTTTTCTCAATTTCGTCGGCATTAACATAGGGACCGGTTCTTACTTTCGTCTGTATTTCACTGATGACGGTGCTTTTTCCGGAGCCGTTAGGGCCTGCAAAGATCCGCATTCTATGGACGGGTAACCTTTCTGACATGGATTACAGTCCCTTTTTTAAATCTACGAAGCTGTACTTCGGGCAGTTCCTGAACAATGCTTTTTTGGCCGCTTGCCTCTTCTTTAACGACTTTATTATTTTCGAGATAAGTAATAGGAATACCCAAAGCCTTGCTTGCATTGATAGCGTTAATTGCCGCAGAACGTCCTACATTAATAAGGAAGTCAGTATTCCAGTCATCTTCAGATTTTACATCCCATATACGACGCCTGGCACAAAAACCAGCCTTTTTGCCCGGCCGTCGGCTTTCCCTCTTTAACGCCCTCATCTTTTTATAGCTATCTCTCCTATTCATAGCGAAACAGGTTTTCTCTTATCAAATTTACAAAAAATATACTAGCCCGGGAAACTTGCAGAAATCCTCCAGATCAAGACACACATGAATTTTCCCAGGCATAGATTCGCTTTGTGAATCTATGCCTGGGAAAAGAGCTGTTGGTTATTTACCCACCGTATTCTGCAAATGCGTCGGGTACCGATCTCCCTGTACAGCTATATTGGCTGCCGCGTCGCTGATCTCTTTCAGATCCTGTTCGGAAAGTTCTATTTCGGCAGCCGCCATATTCTCCTGCAGGCGGTGCAGTTTTGTAGTTCCGGGAATAGGAACGATCGATTCATCCTGTGCCAGCAGCCACGCGAGCGCTATCTGTGCAGGAGTGGCATTCTTATCCCAGGCAATAGACTTCAGTAATTCAACAAATGCATTATTAGCCTTCCTGTTTTCTTCGGAAAAGCGTGGCACTATATTCCTGAAATCCGTTGCGTCGAACTTTGTATTTTCATTAATAGCTCCTGTCAGGAAGCCTCTGCCCAGAGGGCTGAAAGGAACGAAGCCAATACCCAAATCTTTGAGGGTTGGCAAAATCTCCAGTTCGGGTTCACGCCACCATAATGAATACTCACTTTGCAAGGCTGTTACCGGGTGAACGGCATGGGCTCTGCGGATCGTTTGTACGCCGGCCTCAGAAAGTCCCCAGTATTTTACTTTCCCTTCTTTGATTAAATCACGTATGGTACCGGCTACCTCTTCAATCGGCACATTGGGGTCTACACGATGTTGATAAAACAAATCGATGTAGTCTGTTTTCAGTCTTTTTAAAGCGGCTTCAGCAACTGCCCTGATGGTTTCAGGACGGCTATCCATACCCAGTCCAGGTTTACCTTCTTTGAATCCGAACTTGGTAGCGATCACTACTTTGTCCCGGAATAGGGCCAGTGCTTCACCCAAAAGTTCTTCGTTCGCAAAAGGGCCGTAGGCTTCGGCAGTATCGAAAAAAGTAATCCCTCCTTCAAATGCAGCCTGCAATAACTTAATGGCTTCCTGTTTGTCTGTAGCGGGGCCGTAGCCAAAACTTAATCCCATACAGCCGAGCCCCATTGCAGAAACTTCAAGGCCATAACTTCCCAGTATTCTCTTTTTCATTTTAGTCTTTTAATTTAGTGTTTTATTTTAAAGCCGCTGAGCATTTTCACGATCTCCGGATCACGGTGATCGAAGAAAGCGCTTCTATTCTCATCCAAGGTTTCAATAGCAGTCATATCTGCCGTACTTAATTCAAAATCAAAAACGCTGAAGTTTTCCTTCATACGTTCCTTGCGGACCGATTTAGGAATTGCCACCACTCCTCTTTGTATCAGCCAGCGCAGCGTTACCTGTGCGATGGACTTATTGTACTTTACACCTATAGCAGCCAGTACTTCGTTCTGGAACAGGTTATTGCGACCTTCAGCAAAAGGCCCCCAGGACTCTATCTGCACTTTATTCTTTTCCAGGAACTGTTGTGCTGCCGTCTGCTGGCAGAAAGGATGTGTTTCTACCTGGTTCACGGCAGGAATCACCTCATTGAAAGTGATGAGATCCATTACCCTGTCGGGCTGAAAGTTGCTGACACCTATCGCCTTTACCTTGCCCTCTTTATATAGTTCTTCCATTGCGCGCCAGGAGCCATACACATCGCCGAAGGGCTGATGGATAAGATATAAATCCAGGTAATCGAGTTGCAGGTGGGCCAGCGATCTATCGAATGCCCTTTTTGTGCTTTCATATCCCTGGTCCTGGATCCATAGCTTGGTAGTGATAAAAAGCTCCTCACGCGGCACACCGCTTTTCCTGATAGCATTGCCCACTGCCTTTTCATTGCCATACGCAGCCGCAGTATCGATAGAACGATAGCCGGTTTCTATTGCATCCAGCACACATTTTTCGCATTCGCCCGCATCAGGGATCTGGTATACCCCAAAACCCAGGATGGGCATTTCCACACCATTGTTAAGGATTACGTTTTCCATATTTCTTATTTCATTGAAGATCTGAAGACTTACTACTAATTTGTTTGTCTTCGCCAGAAGCATACAAATGTAGCCAGGGAGCGGCGCCGGAATATTATACGGATTACTGGCATTCTTACCATTTTTACTGATGGCAGCCTCCTTTTCGATGGCACAGTATTGAAATATATAAATTTGTATAAGAAATAAGTGCAGTTATGGATATCATAAATTTCAACACGATCAGCGATTACAATAACTACAACAATAACGAGGTATTACACCCGCTGGTAAGTGTTGTAGACCTGTCAAAAGCTGCGCCGCGCAAGCAATACAAAATGTATTTCAATATGTATTGTATTATACTGAAACAGGTGAAATGCGGCGATATCAGGTATGGCAATAATTATTATGATTACCAGGATGGCACATTGGTATTCTTTGCACCCGGACAGGTAGCGGAAGTTACCAGTAATGAATATTACCAGCCCAGCGGAATGGGATTGATCTTCCACCCCGACCTGCTGCATCATACGCCGCTGGGAAAACATATGAACGATTACAATTTTTTCTCCTACAGCACCAACGAGGCGCTGCATCTTTCGGAGAAAGAGCGTAAGCTTATTTTAGATTGTTTTGCAAAGATCGATTACGAACTGCAGCAGTCGATAGACAAGCACAGTAAAACGCTTATCACTTCCAACATCGAGCTATTGCTGAATTATTGTACCCGTTTTTACGACCGGCAATTCATTACCCGGGAAAATGCCAATAAAGGTATTCTTGAAAAGTTTGAAGATTTACTCGCCGGTTATTTTTCTTCCAACAAACCTCAAACGATAGGATTGCCTTCGGTGGCTTATTGCGCCGAAGCGCTTCATTTATCCGCCAATTATTTCGGTGATCTTATTAAAAAAGAAACGGGAAAGTCGGCGCAGGAGTATATACAAACCAAACTGATCAATGTAGCGAAGGAGCGGATCTTCGATATCGACAAATCGATCAGCGAAGTGGCTTATGAGCTTGGGTTCAAATACCCGCAGCATTTTACAAGATTGTTCAAGCAAAAGGTGGGCATCTCGCCCAATGAATACCGGACGCAGAATTAGGAAGGTGCTAATAATGAAGCTGGGTTTACCATACCCATAAAATTATCCATAAATATCCCAATATGCTATTGGGCAGGGTACGGGGCTGAAGACGCATGGGGATGGAAGAAAACAAGATACCCACAGCTCCAGCTGAGATGCCGCAGGTATCTTATTTGTAAGGATAAAGGCTTTATATCTTATTTAGCCAGGAAAGTATACGTTTTACCAGGCTGGGTTGCTATGTCATATTCGAAGGAGTGTCTCAAGCCTGTTCCCGCAAAAGAAGCCTGGGCTGATATAACGGGATCTGTTACTGGCTGACGTTTAAAGAGAATGTTTTTGTTTTCTCCTTTTGCTACTGCCAACTGCTGTTGTTCTAATGGGTTATAAGAACGCAGGCGCAGGTTTCCGCCTATGGAAGATTTGATGGTAACAGAAGCAAGTGCACCGTTTTTCCATTCCATGTTCACAATTTCAAAACCGCCACGTGCTTTCAATCCTTTTACAAAACCTGCGGGCCAGGCATCGGGTAAGGCAGGCAGCAATGCTACCGCACCGTCATGACTTTGTACCAACATTTCTGCGATACCGGCAGTACAGCCAAAGTTGCCATCGATCTGGAAAGGAGGATGTGCATCGAACATATTGGTGTAGGTGCCACCGTCCTGGTCTTTGATGGTAGCTGTAGCTGGCTTATACTTCAATTGGTTTTGTATTAGCTTATAGGCATGGTTGCCATCGAGGAAACGCGCCCACAGGCATACTTTCCAGCCCATAGACCAGCCACGGCTGGCATCGCCACGGCCAATGAGCGAGTTGCGCGCAGCTTCGAAAAGCTTTGGCTGGGTATAGGGTGATATTTCACGCCCGGGGAACATGGCCCAGAGATGCGAAACATGACGATGTGAAGATTCTTTCCTATCCCAGTCTTCCAGCCACTCCTGTAGCTGTGTATAACGGCCTATGTGCATAGGCGCCAGTTTTCCGCGCAGTTGTTTCAGTTCTGTCGTGAACTGGTCGTCGACCCTCAGGATCGCCGCCGCATCGATCGTATTGGCCAGCAGGTCGAATACCATCTGGTTATCCATGGCAATACCGGAGAACACAGAGCAACGCTCTTTCACCACGGTACCATCGGGGTTCGTTACTTCATAGGTTTGAAGTCCCGGTGTATTTTCAGGCGACATAGAAGGTGATACCACCATATATCCTGTTTTAGGATCTTTCACCAGGAAATCCATGTAGAACTCCGCAGCACTTTTCATGATGGGATATACTTCTTTCAGGTAAGCGATATCACCGGAGAAGAGATATTTCTCCCACAAGTGCAAGCAAAACCAGGCATTACAAGTAGGCCAGATACCTGCAATTTTGTCTACGGCCCCTGTGGAACGCCAGAGGTCGGTATTATGATGCAGGGTCCAGCCACGGCTGCTATACATGCCGGCAGCAGACTGCTTACCGGTTTCACTTACTTCTTTTATGAGTTTAATGAAAGGCTCATGGCATTCGCTGAGGTTGGTTACTTCTGCGGGCCAGTAGTTCATTTCCACATTGATGTTGGTGGTGTATTTACTATCCCATGCAGGATACTGACCTGCGTTGGGATTCCAGATGCCCTGCAGGTTGGCAGGCTGTGTACCGGGCTGCGAAGCGGCGATGAGCAGGTACCTGCCAAACTGGAAATAAGCAGCCGCCAGCGAAGGGTCGCTGGTAGTGGAGAACTCCATGATACGCTGATCGGTAGGCTTTGCCGTTTGCCCGGATTTACCCAGGAATAGTTGTACCCTGTTGAACTGTTGTTTATAGGCAGCAATATGCGCTGCCTTTGCAGCCTCATATGTTTCCGTGTACCTGGACAGGTAGTTTTCCGCCCGCTGTTCCGCGTTGCCGGAGATATCTTTATAGTTATTGAAGTTGGTAGCAACAGCAATGAAAAGAGTTGCTGCATCGGCACCGGAGACTTTAATACCATTGCCTTCCGCAGTTTGTGTGCCACCTTCGGCGACAATTTTAATGCGGGCATTATAATGCAGCAGGTTGGGAATATTCTCTTCCTTTTCCCGCGTGCATTTCCCGTTTACGACTATCAGGTTGTTCAAGCCGGCAGGTACGTTACTTACAGCAGTCACCATATTCGCTTTCAGCGGGCCTGCAAAAGAGGTATTGAAATCGATCTTGCCGGCCTTGTCGGCAGTGAGGCGAATGATGATCACCTGGTCGGTAAATGAAGTAAAAGTTTCGCGTGTGTATTGTACGCCATTGGCCTTATACCTTGTAGTAGCAATGGCTGTAGACAGATCGAGATCGCGGTAATAATTTTCGTACTGGCGGTGTTCAGGAAATTTCAATACCAGGTTACCTACCGACTGGTACACCTGTCCGTGTGAAGTGATGTTGCGATCGCCGATAATATTTTCGAGAGAAAGCTTCTGCGCATCGGCATAGTTGCCATCATTGATGCACTGCTGAATTTTCTTCAATGCTGTTTTGGCATTGGGATTCGTATTCTGGTAAGGGCTGCCTGACCAGAAAGTATCTTCGTTGATTTGAATGGTATCTGAATCAGGGATACCATATACCATAGCGCCGAGGCGGCCGTTACCCAACGGCAACGCGTCTGTCCAGGCCTGCGCGGGTTTATTGTACCAGAGCTTCAGATCGTCCTGCGCTGCTACCGTTCCGGCCTGTAGTAAGGCCAACGCAGCGATAAAGGTTTTGATATTGGGCATGAGCAATGATTTGTGAAAATGACAAAATTCCAGCTTATCAAATAGGTGAAAGAGCAGTCTGTCAGAGGCTGCCTTTGAAGTCTGCTTTGAAAGTGCTTACCCGTTCCCCCTTCCGCGAAGAGAAGCGGCAGCTTTCGAATACAGCATCTTTTACATGGTACAATTGTACTCCCAATATCGCCTCTACGGTAACGTTTGAAAAGTAGAGCGACTTCACCGGCGACTCCGGTAGTCCCCAGATCTTCAACGCTTCTCCTGCGCCGGTAACCTTTATGTTCTTTAAAGAGATATTACGGTATTCAGGAGTTCTTTCTCCCGCCTGTGTAACCGTATCGTCCTGCGGAGCAGCGGGTTCTTTGGGATAGTATTCCGATATGAAGATGGGCCATTTCACGTCTTTGATGGAGATATCGCTGTAACTGATATTTTCTACCAGTCCTCCCCTGCCACGGGCCGTTTTAATGCGAATGGCAGAAGTGGTTCCCTCGAATACACAGCGGCTTACGGCCAGGTTGCTCAATCCGCCTGAAGTATAACTGCCGATGGACAATCCGTGACCATGTCCAAAGTAACAATCCCTTATAACGATATTACGGCATTCCTGTCCGTCTGCTGCGGCCTGCTTATTCCCGAAGTTGATGGCGATATTATCATCGCCTGTACTGATATTACATTTTTCGATGAGACAGTTACGCGCCGAGATATTGATGCCGTCGGTATTCTTAGATTTCTCAGGGGCAGAGATGGTAATGCCATGAATGTACACTTCGCTTGTATTTTTCAATGACAGGTGCGTATTGGGTGGGTTCAGGAAAGTAATGCCTTCCACCTCAATCTTACTGCTGTTGGAAATAAATACCATTTGCGGCCGGCGCGCCGTGATTTCCTTATTTATGAATCGCTGCCACCAGATGCTGCCTTGTCCGTCGAGCGTACCCTTACCACTGATCTTAATGTCGGTAGCATTATTTACGTTGATGAAATTCAGGTAGCGATTGTCTGCAACCGGAAAACCTTCTATCTCGCTGGTGAGCGTAAGCACGGCGCCCTCTTCCAGGATGAGGTTCGTTTTACTATACATGGTGAGCGGTCCGCAACGGAATACGCCTTTAGGCACCACTACTATCCCCCCGGAAGTGCGGGCTTTATCGAGCGCATTCTGAATGAAGACCGTATTCAGCGTTTTGCCATCACCGATGGCGCCTTCGTCTTTTATATTATAAGAATGCTGTTGCGGTATTTCCGGCAACAGCTGATGTTGTGCATCAGCCGTGCCGGCGTACAACCATAAAACGCCAAACAACAAACATATCATGAATCTTCTTACTGTCATATCCCGAATATTAGTAGTTCCTGTTTAAAAGCCATTGTTGCGGAAAGTGATTTTAATACGTCCAGTTCACATCGCCGATGGCGGAGCCTCCTGAGCCTGCCGTCCTCAGTTCCGAGTTAGCGGGCAATGTAAAGTTGGTGGTATTGGCATCCCAATTCAGGCTTATATTCCTGTTGCCTGCCTTGGTGATATTGGTACCATTGGGCAGGTTGAGGGCAGTAGTGCCTGTACTGTAAAAATTAAACGAGTTATTATAAGAATACACAACCGATGAAGTAGCGGACGCCCTGAATGCATCGCCATAAGCCGATCCTGTGCGTGGTGTATTGGCAAAGATGTTATTGGTAATTGTAAACGCAACTGTATTGGCATTGCCATCGAAAAGCACCCTACTATTGTTAAAGCCAAAGCTGTTGAACGTGTTATGATCGATCGTCACCTTTGGTGTAGTGGCGGCTGTTACAGCGGTGCCGCATGACACGATACTTTGCCCTGCCTTATAGAAAGTATTGTTCATAATGAGCAGTTGGGAAAAGTTCAGCTTATCCATCGTAAACTCGGTATAGGGCGATCCCATGGTATTATTATACACGCGGCTATTCCTCAACTGAATGACGTTAATACTATGCGACCCGGCCTGGGCGCCCCTGTTGGCGCGTAACAGGCAGTTGGTATAGTCATGAATACGGCAGTTTTCGATAATGACATTCTTGAATGCCGCATTATCGCCGTCGGCATTGAGGCCAGTAAGGTTAATGACATAGGTGGCAGTATTGTTTTTACCATCCAGTTCCAGCGCATATAAGGTCAGGCCGGCCTCATTCCCCTTAAGTGTAAACTCTTTGAAGTTCACTTTTGTAAGTGCAGGATCACCCGCGGTTCCGCGCAGTGTGATCGATTTATTCCTGATGATATAGGCACCCACTGTACCAATGCCATACTCACCCGGCGCAAGGCCAATAACAGCACCATTGGAGCAGGTGTCGATAACAGTGGCAAGGTTATCGGCAGGCGTAATGGCAAAGCTGTAGTTCACCGCAGCAAGCGTAGTGAAGCTGGTGTAACCCCTGGATTTCGTGCCGGCATATAATTCCATCGTATAATGCGTAAGCGGCGTTAAACCGGTGATGGTTTTCATGGAATCGGCCAGCTCCGCAGCTGATACGGGGTAAGTATTTTGTCCACCAGGACTAACAAGCAGGATACTGGTGATATCAGTTGCTTTTTTCCAGCGCAGCGTCACCTTCGTATCAAAGAGTTCCGGGTCGCGGATGGGCAGCATCAACTGCTCACCTATGATCGCGAATTTCTGGCTTTGTAACCAGCGGGAATCGACTCTTCCGCTGTTGCCATTGGCTTTGATACGGGCAAAATAACCCACACGCACCGCCAGGCTGGTATCACGTAAGGTGATGGCAGCAGAGTCGGTATGAAAAGTAAAGTCCGTAGTAGCAAAAAGTGAATCCTTTGAAACCTCTACCGTATACGAAGTGGAAGCGGTATCGGTATTAATGGATTGTTTCCAACGCAGCAGTACGCTGGAAGTAGACGGATAGACGGCAACGGTTCCCGTAGGCGTAAACATACGCAGCTCGCCCAGTTCTTCCTTTTTACAGGCGGACATTCCGCCAAGCAGCACGAGCAGGATATATAAGTACTGTTTCATAATAGTCCTATTTAGAGATAGTGCTGTTTAGAAGCAGCCGCAATCGTTTTTGAGCTTGTTATTTTCATTGATGATATCAGAAGGCAGCGGGAACAATTCGCGTTTATTGGGCTCGAAGTAACGCGCGAAGCCACTGTTGTCGCCCGATATAAACTCCAGGTTGATGGAGTTGCGCCAGGCTTTGGCAGTATAACCCGCTGGCGTAGTGCCGCCGCCAAGTCCCTGTTCAAAAAACACTTTCGAAGGCACCCCGCCATATAGCGAAAGCGTATTTTCTTCGGCTACCACATTGTTCTCCGGATTATAGCTGTTTGCTTTTACATAAATAATTGCGGGCACATTTACATAACGTCCTTCACCCAGCATCATCTGGCTGAGTTTGGCCCGGGTTTCGAGTATTTTGGAGTAAAGCAGGTTCCAGCGGATAAGATCATATTTGCGGATGCCTTCGCCGCCAAATTCCAGGTAACGTTCTTTTACAAGCGCTGTAAAGAAATCGTTTTTATTGGTAGGCGTAGCGCCCATCCTGTCGAGGTTACCTGCATAGGCTCTTTTCCTTACCTTTTCGTAAGCGGCGATTGCTTCGGCGGTAGGTCCGTTGTTCAATTCATTCTCCGCTTCGGCAAACATGAGTAGCACATCGGAAAAGCGCAGGAGCGGCCATTCAATATTCAACGTTTGCGCGGCGCCACCGATATTGGTCCATGACCTTCTGAATTTACCGTCGGTCATATTGGCGGCAGTATTAAGGATCTTGTTACTGGAAGCATCTATTTCGTAAGAGCCGATAGTGATATCTCTTCTTACATCTGCAATAGAGTCGAACTCATAGAAATAAGTAGGGATGGCAATATTGCCACCGCCGCCATTGCTGTAGCGGGAGCCTGCGGCATGCCGTACGCCGTTATAGTAGCCAAGGCTGCTGCTGTTATTACCATAGGCGCCCACACAAAGAATGATCTCGTGGTTTACATCGAGCGCAATGTTGGAATGCAAAGCCCTGAAGACATTTTCATAAGAAGTGGTCAGGTCATGTTCCGAAGCACGCTGAATGATATCGTAACATTCATCACGTGCGATCTTATAGTAATCGAGGTAATCGGCAGGGCGTGCCATTTGCTGTCCATAGATGCTATGTGCAAAGCGCAGGGAATAACCACCCCTGGTAAGCGCTATCCTGGCCCGGATACCTTTTACTGCTGCTTTTGTAATGCGGGTAGCATTGGCAGCATCCGTAGACTCCGTTCTCCAGGGAACATATTCTTCGGCGATTTTAAGATCGCCCAGTACACGGTCGTAAATAGAATCCCTATCGGTTTTGGGCAGGGAGAAGTCGGCCAGGTCTGCTGCCGGAACATCATGAAAAGGCAGATCACCCCAGTTGCGCACCAGTTCATAATAGAACTGCGCGCGCAGGGTATATGCTTCACCGAGCATACGGCGCATATCCTTTTTCTGTTGTTCGCTACCATTCAGGTAAGCGGGAGAAAGCGGGATATATTTAATACAGAGGTTGGCTCTTTCAATGCCCATATAAAAGCGGCGGAAAGAAGCGGGCAGCTCGTTGTTTACGGGCGCCACGCCATACATACCAATGCCCCTTCTGTCGAGCGCGCTATAGTTACCGCCGGCTTTAAAGTCATCGGCCGACTGCGGGAATATATTCGCCAGGCGCTGGCCATAACCATCGGAGCCGGCCATAAGGGCGTACACCCCTGTTAAAGCCGAGCTGGTGGATGATACAGTTTCAAACTCCCTGTCTAAAGTGACAGTAGAAGGATTATCTATGGTTATGAATTTCTTGCAGGAGGCTGCCAGGGCCAGCGTGGCGATAGCCGCTGCTGTTATTATGTTATTACGGAAGAACATGGCAATACATTTCATCGATCAAAAAATAAGAAGCATTTATTTAAAGGTGATGTTTACACCGGCCGTTACCAGGCGGCTGCGCGGATATGCGGCGTAATCTACCCCCGGTGTCAGCGGCGTGCCTCTGCGGGTATTAGCTTCGGGATCAAACCCGGAATAACCGGTAAAAGTATACAGGTTATTCACCGTTGCATATACCCTGAACCTGCTGAAGACCTTCATACTTTCTACCACCGTCTTAGGAAGATTGTAGCCTATGGTAAGGTTACTGATCCTTAAGAAGGAACCGTTTTCTATGGCATAACTATGCAGTGTAAACTGTCCTCCCGGCGGTGTCCAGAACGTTGTATTTTTATTCAATTCAGCCAGCGTTTCAGGATCGCTCACCCTGTTACCATTGTCATCGATCACACGCCACCTGTTCAGTACTTCGGTAGACATGTTATTGTCTTTATACAGGTATTGTGTCGTGTTCTCAATTTTATTGGCGTTGTACACCTTGTTACCTAGTGAGAAATACACAAACAAGCTCATATCAAAGTTCTTCCAGGTGAACTGCTGATTTACGCCGCCGGTGATCTTAGGTTGAGAATTACCCAGTACAGTTTTATCTTCATCATCGATCTGCATACTGTTTTTAGAAGACAGCTTTTTGAATTTAAGATCACCGGGTTTAGGATCTACGTTACCCAATGCCACCCTGTTATTGGCTACATTGGCATTGAGCGTGTATTTTTTGGCGGCGGCATCATAAGTAAAGTCACTTAATTCATAACGACCATCCGTTACAAAGCCATAGAATTGCCCGATAGGCTGTCCTACTTCTACCAGGTAGTCGGCGATAGAACCTGTTACCCATCCGGAGTAACCATAAATGAACTGGCGTTTCGTTCCATCTACATTACTACCCAGGTCCAGTACGGTGTTCCTGTTATGCGATACGTTGAAGTTCACGTCCCAATTGAAATTTCTTTTGGCAAGCACTGTTGTTTTCAACTGCAGCTCAATACCACGGTTCCTGGTACTGCCTATGTTCTGGATCTGTTGCGTATAACCGGTGGTAGAAGGAATCACCGCATTCAGCAACAGGTTTTTGGTAGTATTGGAATACAGGTCGAGTGAGCCGGTGAGTTTATTGTTGAACAAGCTGAAATCCAAACCCAGGTTCCTGGAAACCGTTGTTTCCCAGCGTAAGTTTTTATTTTCAAGCGACAAGGGGCCCATACCGGGCGTCAGCGCTTCGGCATAAGGGTAGTTGGCATTGGAAGAGTTACCGTAAACGGTGCGCCAGAGATCCTGGCCTATGCGGTTGTTACCTGCAGCACCATAGCTGAAACGCAGCTTCAGGTCGTTCACCTTCATACTTTCCAGAAAGCTTTCCAGGAATTTTTCCCTGGACATACGCCATGCAATTGCTGCGGCAGGCATGGTAGCCCACTGGCGGTTATCGTCCGGTGAAAAGTTGGAAGAGCCATCTCTCCGGGCACTGAAAGTAAGGATGTACTTATTCCTATAGGTATAGTTCACCCTGCCGAAGAAGGAGAACAGCCTGTTCTGACTCCATCTTGTCGTAGGCGCATCCTGCACGTTACCCAAGGGAGGAGAAGCGCGCTGAATATTTGCAAAAGCCTCATCCGGCGTAATATCTGCCGGCATCCATTTAATGTTGGCTGAAAAGTTCTTGTTGTTAGACATATAGATCTCCTGTCCCGCCAATACAGTCAGCGCATGATTTTCACCTATCTTTTTATCCCAGGTCAACGTATTGGAATTGGTAAGCGAGAAACCTTCGCCGGTAGACATATTCAATACAGGCAGGTTACCATTCTGACGCGCCGTACCGGTTACCATTCCATTGAACATATTGGTTCTGGATGTGGTAGGCGTAACACCTATGGTACTGCGGAACTGTAATCCCTTTGTAATAACAAAGTCGGCATAACCATTCAACAGCAGGTTGCGATCGATGGCTTTCCTGATTTCATTGTTTGCCAATAATACCGGGGAGGTAAGGTTGGTTTGTTGCAGGTAGTCGGGGTCAAAGATATCGACACCTACGCTGCCGCCGAGGTAAGGCTGGTATCTTACGGCATTGCGTAGCCTGTTGTTACCCTGCGTGCCTGTACTGGAAGTACCGGCGCCATCGATCTGCTGATCGCTATAGCGCACGTTGAAACCCACCCTTACCTTATCGGACAACCTGTGATCAAACTTGAAAGACGCCAATGTTCTCCTGAAGCCGGAGCCTATCATCACGCCTTCTTCTTTCGAGTTGCTGAGTGTAAGGCTATAAGTTGTGGCTTTGGTACCACCCGAAATATTCAGCGATTGCGTGAAGAGTTTTGCATCACGGCCAAACACGGCATCCTGCCAATCCTGGAAGGGCATGTTCTTATAGTTGTCGATATCTTTAAAATCGCCATAACGATTATAGAAGCTGGCGCGTGTAGTAGAATCGGTATTATACAACTGGTACTGGTATTGCACATAGTCGTATGGCTTCAGCACATCCAGTTTATTCACGATAGAGCGAATGCCATAGAACATATCGAGGGAAACCTGCGTAGGCCTGTTGGCGCCGCCTTTGGTAGTGATAACGATAACACCGTTGGCGCCCCTGGCACCATAGATAGCAGTAGAGGCGGCATCTTTCAACACATCGATGCTGGCAATTTCCTGCGGCGCGAGGAAGGTAAGTGCATTTTCCATTTGTATACCATCCACGATATAGATGGGCGCATTGTCCTGCGTGATGGAGCTACCACCGCGCACCTGCACTGTAACGGCAGCCCCTGGTGAGCCTTCGGTAGCCGAAGCCACCACACCTGCGAGGCGGCCGGCGAGCGCTTCTGCAGAAGAGTTGAGCGGAAGATCTTTCAAATCTTTTGCGCCCAGGGAAGATACTGCAGACACCACATCTCTTCGTTTAACAGTCTGGTAACCGATCACCACGATATCGTCGAGATTGGAAGCAGCCGTAGCCATTTTCACCATCACGGATGTAGTGGCATTGGCTCTTACATTGTAGCCGTCCAGCACCTGTTCGGCATAACCAACGCTTGAAAAAACAAAGCGATAGTCGCCCGAAGCAGGTAAGCGATTGAAGATAAAGACGCCTGTACTGTCGGTTTGTGCGCCTGCTTTAAAATTCGTTTTTGTGTCTACTGCCGTAACGGACACACCTGGCAGGGCTAAACCTGCGTCACTGCGTACCAATCCTTTTACAGTACCAAAGCTGTTCTGGGCATTTACATCAACGTTCAATAATGTGCAAAGGAGTAGCAGTGAGAATAGTAATTGACTTCTCATACTTTTAAGCAATCCGGTTTAAGAAAAAAGAAAATCGGGTTAATTATCAGCGGCCGGTTATTTCGAACCTGTTACCGGCCTTTTTCTTTACATGTAAATCGTTCAACAAGGCTATAGCGTTTAAAATATATTCAATAGAATCGGTAGGCTCGAAGCGCCCGATAAAAAACATGTTCTGAACCAGGTCTCTGCGATAGCTGATATCTACACCATACAACACTTCAAGCGTGGAGAACACATCATCGAGCTGCTGGCTTGTAAATTCAAACCAACCTGAAGGCGTTAAAGGTTGTTCACTCGCTTTATGCGTTTCTCTTTTTACAAACACCTGCTCTTTTGCTTTCAGGAAATACTGCACATAGGGCATCGTATTTCCCTTATCCAACACGAGTTCCTGGCCGGGAGAGAGTGTTTCGGAAAAAATATTTCTTTTGTCTGCCACGGCCCTGTTATCGGGCGTTACCAGCACTTTTCCTTCGTACAAGCGCACCTTTACTTCGTTCGAAGCGCTGCCTGCTTTCACGGAGAATAAAGTTCCCAGGGCTTTTACTGCCAGTCCATGTGTATACACTACAAACGGCCTGGTTTTATCTTTGGCGACATCAAAAGAAGCTTCTCCATTCAGCAGGATTTCTCTTTCCTGTTTCCATTTTAGTTTGCTATAGCGGATACTTGCATTCGCTGCCAGCATTACTACAGTGCTGTCTTCGGTAATGAAGCGCAGGGTAGTATCGGAGTGGTTTTCCATAATACTATAGCTACTATCGTCGGCATCCGTTTTTGCGGTTGCCAGGCTGCTATCTGCTTTGATCTTATAAGTACCCAGCAGGTAACTGAACAAGGCAACGATAGAAATGCAGGCAGCCGCGGCGTAGAGGAATATCCTGGTACGTCCCTGTTTGTGCTTTTGCTTTTCGAGACTGGCCCACATCTGGTTCCATTCATCATCAGGCAAATCCTTTCCAGGTTCATTCTTCCATTCTTCTTCATTATAATATTCATCCATCGCTTCGGGATGCTGTTCCAGCCAACGCGCCACTTCTTTCGCTTCATTTTCGCTGCATTGCCCTTCGAAAAACCTTCTTATTAGTTCCTTACTGACATGCATGGGCCATTTATTATAGAATAAATACGCCTTTTAAAAGACGATACCTCCGGCAGGAGAAAAAAAATTACAGGAAAAAGATAAGACTTAATACGCTCCTATGGAGATTACCTTCTTTAATTGCCTGACGGCTTTGGTGACATGGTTGTCGACAGACTTCACAGAAATGGAGAGGCAGGAGGATATTTCGGAGTAGGTGAAGCCATGAAAGCGGTGCAATTCAAAGGCTTTTTTGCGAATTTCGGGCATGGTGTCGAGCGCCTTGTATACCTGGGATTTGAGGTCGAACTCTTCGGAGGTGACACAGGATGACTCAGCGGAACGCAGCGCCACCACCTGGCTGGATTTCTGCTTTTTTCGCAGGTAGTCGATAAAAACGGTTTTGGAGATCCGGAAAAGATGCTGTTCCAGCGAGTAATGTTCGTTAAGGGAGCCACGGTACTTCCAGAGCTTGAGGAAAGTGGTTTGTACCAGGTCGAAGGCATCCTGTTCCGAATGTGTTTTTTTAAAGAAATAGCCATAAAGCCTGCCGCGTAGCTGCAGGAAAGCCTGTTCGAAGGCGAATTCATCCCCGTTTTTAATGGCAACAATCATGGCTATTTCTTTTTATGAGGCGGCTTATTTTTCTACTCTGAACCAGTCTATATCCACAAACCCGGCATCATTGATCTCGGTGGTGCGGGTAGCGAAGAAGCCCATTTTGGCTCCGATCCACTTACCTGGCTGGGCAATGAAAGTATCACCGGCTTTCTGGTAGTTGATATTATCGAAGCTGTAATAAAGCTGGCATTTGGCGCCTGCTGTGAACTGGCACCTGAGATAGATAACGGGGGCCTCTACTTTTACCAGCTCTTTTTCTATTTCAGGCTTACCATTACCGGCTCCTTTGCAAAGGCCGTGCACCAGGTAAATACCATCTTTTTTCGATTTAAGACCTATGGAGGTATAATCCAATCCCATTACTACCAGTCCTACCTTTTCTTCCAGTTTTGGATTTGGGGAAAATGAAAGTTTGGCGGTAGCCGTAAATTCATCGGCAGGTGTTTTCTGTAACAGCACATTGGGAACATCCCAGAGGCTTACAGCGCTATCCGGTACTTTATGCGTGTATAAACGCAGCGTGCCTTTGGTGGGGTTCATAAAACTCCAGGTAACACGCGGGTTGGCCTGCCACTGCCATTGCAAGCCCAGTTTAGGCTCATTGAATTCATCGGAATCGGCAGGTGTTGTAATAGGGTATTTTTTACCGGTATTGGGTTTCTTATAAGTAATTACCGGTTCTCCTTTTCCATCGCCGTCCGTATCTACACCAATCACCGGCCAGTCGTTCACCCATTTCATGGGTTGCAGGTGTACCACACGGCCGTAGGCATCTTTATCCTGGAAATGCAGGAACCAGTCTTCGCCGGTAACTGTGTTCACCCAGGCACCCTGGTGAGGACCATTGATGGGCGATTTGCCCTGGTCCATCACCACTTTGCGTTCGTAGGGACCATAGATATTTTTAGAGCGTAATACCAATTGCCAGCCGGTGGGAACACCTCCTGCCGGGGCAAAAATATAGTAGTAGCCATTGCGTTTATAGAACTTGGGGCCTTCGGTAGTGGGATCCTGGTCATGGCCATCGTAAACGATGACGCCGGCATCGGTTACAGCCGAACCTTCTGCATTCAGTTTCTTCACTGCCAGCAGGTTTTTGATACCTGCCCTGCTGCCGGCGAAGCCATGCACGAGGTACACATCGCCATTATCATCCCAAAGCGGGCAGGGATCGATGAGGCCTTTACCTGCTTCTACCAATACGGGGTCGGACCAGGGGCCTGTGATCTTTTTCGCTTTGGTTAAATAAATACCGAAATCGGGATCGGGATAATAGAGATAGAATTCCCCTTTCACATACCTGATGGCGGGCGCCCAAACACCATTGCCATGTTGTGTTTTGGAGAAATGATCCAGCGGCGTCTGGCGCAGCATGGCATGACCGATAATGGTCCAGTTCACCAGGTCTTTCGAATGCAGGATAGGCAAACCGGGAACTGCATCGAAGCTGGATGCAACGAGGTAATAATCTTCGCCCACCCTGATCGCATCAGGGTCGGAGTAGTCGGCATTCAATACCGGGTTTTTGTAAGTGCCATCACCATTGTCGGCCACCCATACTTTAGATACAAACGGCTTCGACTGGGCAAGAGCATGACTGGATAAAGCATTTAAGCCAACAAGTGCGGCCAATGCCACGGTTTTAGCGACAAGCGATGTAGAACGAGGTTTTAGAAGAGGAAGGCGATTCATATAGAAACAATTATGGTAAATCGTGCAATCGGTTGCATATTACGATATTTTTTTCTCTCCCGGATTTAGAAAGTACGCAAACGTTGCCGAAAACAGGAAAGGGCTGTAGAAACAGCCCCTTGTTTTGCTTGAGTATAAAAAAAAGAGATAATCGTTCTATTTCAGATAGCCTTTCAACGGGCAATCTTTTAAAGCAGCCAGCCCTTCGGCTACGGCGTTTGCATTTTCAGTAGCACCAGCCAGGTTGGTATGGGTGCCATCTACCGGGAAGAACTTTTTAATGGCGTCCTTGCCCTGTTGTTCCCACTGGTTTACGATCAACTGATTCAGGTTAATGAAAAAAGTGCCGCTGGCTTTGGTGACTTCTTCTGCCCAGTTTACATATTCGATCTCACGATCGACCTTATCCCCTTTCCATTTGTTGCGGGGAACCAGGGAGCATACGATGGGAATGGCTCCCTTCTCCTTTGCTTCTTTAATATATTTATTCAGGTACCAGCCATATGTATGAACGATTTCCGGCTGGCGGGTTTTAAGATTGAAGATGTGAACCGTGTCTTCACCAATACCTTTCAACGTACCTTTTGCCCGGGCAGAATCGTTGATCGCCGCCTGGTCGTTATGACCGAATTGTATCAGCACGAAATCGCCGGGTTTTAATTGTGCCAATACTTTGTCCCAACGACCATCGGACATAAAAGTGCGGGTGCTGGTACCGGCTTTTGCGTGGTTATGAAGACTGATGCGGGTTGTATCGAGATGCGCTTTGAGCAAGGTACCCCAGCCCCAGTATTCATTGGTACCGTTGCCATCACTATTCTGAACGGTAGAGTCGCCCACGACATATATTACAGGACGTTTTGAATCGATAATGAAGGCAGACAGCAATAGTAATAATGGCAGCACAATCAGAAGACGATTCATATGCCATTTATAGCGGCATAAGAGGGTCACATTACCAAGTTTCATGTTCGATATTGTATTTTAAAAGTAACTATTAAATGATTACAAGGCCCACAGTTTCTTCGGCTATTTACGGGTGGGTTTCCAGTTGTCGTTGCCTTTCAGTACACTTTCTACCGAGTAGGCTTCCGCTTCCTGCCTGGAAAGTTGTTTCATGCCCTTCCAGGGCGCCCTTTGAGAGAAGTCGGCGCTTTTTCCCGTGTTATTGTATTCGAACAAATGCAGTTTATCGCTTTCCGAAGCGTAATCCATACGCCAGGTGGTAGGCCATCCACGCGGGTCGATACGGTCGCCGAGATCGCTGTTGAGGATCGCCACTTTCGGATAATTGTGCCAGGGGCGGCCAATAGCTACCAGGCTGCCATCATCACCTTTCCGGGGACTGCCGGAAGCGAAGCTGAAACGGCATTTATCGAACACAAAACCATAGAGTTGCTTTTCGGGAGTAGAAGGCGCGGTGATCCATCCGCCGCCATAGCTTGCTATTTCGCAGTTATCGAAGAAGCCAATGCCACCACCATAGATATAATCGGTACGGCCAAGCACATAACAGTTATAGAAATAATTGCGTTTGCCATCGGCGGCCATGAGAATGGTATCCTGGTAGCCGGTGATATTACAGTTGCGGAAAATGATCTTATCGCCACGCAGGGTGAGTGCCAGTGCTTGTCCTACAGGCCCAGCCGTATTTTTGATACTGAGGTTCTCTAGGATGCAGCTATCGGCCAGGATGGTAAGCGTAGCAGAAGTACGGATAAGATCGGAATTGTGTTTCCATTTCACCCAGAGAGAATCGGGACATTTATTGGCAGAAGCGGGGCTGTTGCAATCGAAGATGGCGTAACTGATGATGGTTTTTTCCCGGCTCTCTCCTACCAGTTTCAGGTTACGTTTGTCCGCAGGAATGATCAGTTTTTCCTGGTCATAAAGACCGTTCTTAATGTAGATCACCGTTTGCTCCGCACTATTGGAAGGGCTTGCATCAATAGCCGACTGAACGGTAGTGTACTGCCCGGAGCCATCCTGCGCCACGACAATTTTCTGCTTCGCAGCGAAAACAGACAGGGAAGCGATCAGCAACACGGCCACAAACAAGAGTTTAGAAAAAGAAGCCACTGCGGGCTTTACAGGCAGGAACATACAATCGAATTAAAGGATGATTCAATAACATATCCTGCGGCAAACTTTCTACAGAGACAGCCACATGGGGATATGGGCCGTGGCGACATCCGTTTCCGGCATGCCGTTGGTTAAAAAAGGAATACGCAGGAAGACCTGCATCACCTCCGGCCAGGAGAAAAAATCAGTAAGTTTGACAACATGACCCGGAAGATTATCAGGTTCGCATGGCGGACGGCATTGGTGTTAGTGATTCTTTTTATTGTGTTGTTGCTGGTGCTGGACCGTTTTATCCAGTTCAGGATGGATAATGAAGAGATCACCGATTGGTTTGGCAAAAAAGGTGTACCCGTTGAAATCAACTATTACGAAACACATGGCCGTAAGCTGCGTTATATTGCTACCGGCAAGGATACCAGCGCCACCATTCTCTTTATTCATGGGGCGCCCAGCTCTTCTACCTACTACAGAGATTACCTGACGGATAGCCTGTTACTTAACCGGGCACATCTTATCGCGGTAGACCGCCCGGGTTATGGTTATTCGGGGTTGGCCAATCCCATTACTTCGGTAGAGGAGCAGGCGAGAATTATCCGCCCATTGCTGGATAGTTTGCAGCGTGTTCATCACCCGGTAGTTGTGGTAGGCGCTTCTTACGGCACCACCATCGCCTGCCGGATTGCCATGGATTATCCCGAGGTGGTAGACGGATTGGTATTGGTGGCTCCCGCCCTCGCACCCCGCCAGGAAAAGACTTACTGGTTCAGTCCTATGATAGAAAGCCCTTTGGTGCATTGGATCATTCCCCGGATGCTGCAAACAGCCAATGCCGAAAAGCTGGCTCATCCGAAGGAGCTGGAAGCCATGCTACCCCTATGGCCGCGTATAAAAGTACCGGTGCATTACCTGCAAGGCGCGAATGACGAACTGGTGTACACCAGCAATGCACCGTTCGCCCGGGAGAAGATGGTAAATGTTCCCTTCCTAAGTATAGACCTGATTCCCGGCAGGGGCCACCTGATTGCCTTTAATGAGCGCGAACGCATCCGCAACAGTATTCTACAGATGCTTAGCAGGGCGCGGCAGTATTGAGTCGCTCCTTTACATTATCACGGCATGGTTTTATTTTACCTTTTGTTATGCCCGAAAAGACTTTATCCATAAGAATAGGAACCAGCAATGTTGTACTGCCTTTTAATAAAACGCAGTTTCCGCCGGAGTTTCAATCCAGCTCCCGCCTGACTTATTATGCCAGCCTGTTCAATACCGTTGAGATAAACAGCTCCTTTTATAAGGTACCTCAATTCAAAACCTTCGCCCGCTGGGCAGCAGAAGTCCCGGAAGATTTCCGGTTTACCGTTAAGTTATGGAAGGAGATCACACATGTGAAAGGTCTTGCGTTTAAGGAAGAAGATGTTGTAGCCTTTATGCAGGCGGCGGAAGGGTTGGGAGATAAAAAGGGCTGCCTGCTGGTGCAGTTTCCTGGATCTGTTACCGTTTCGCTTTATTCAAAAGTGGAGAGGTTGCTGGAATTACTGCACGAGATTGGGGGTTGGCAGGTGGTGGTGGAGTTTCGTCATAATAGCTGGTATATAGGCGAGGTATACGAGATGCTGGATGAGTTTGGGTTCTCCGTGGTGTTGCATGATATGAAAAAGTCTGAGACCTGGGAGTTGAATAAGAAGGCGAAAGTGGTGTATGTCAGGTTTCATGGTACGGAGGCGAATTATGGAGGGAGTTATTCTGATGGGGAGTTGGAGAAGGTGAGAGAGCGGATTTTAGCGTGGGTGGATGAGGGGAAGGAGGTGTATGTTTATTTCAATAATACGCGGGGGGATGGGTTTGGGAATGCGCGCACTATATCTAATTGCATATAATAAGGACAAAGCCTTGAAATTATATTCTTTTGCATATAATCATTAATTATTTCCTATTTTTATATCGTATTGCATATAATTATTGACATGATTGATTCGTTAGCCGCTTTTGTAAAGGAGAGAAGAAAGAAAGCGAAGCTTTCTCAGGAAGAGTTTGCGCTACGTACCGGCGTGGCACTTACTGTAGTGCGTAAAATTGAACAAGGCAAAGGCAACCTTAACCTGGAGAAGGTTAACCATGTACTAAGCATGTTCGGCCATGAACTGGCACCGGTCAATAAGCAAGAGATCAACAAGAAAAAACATGAGGAGCGCGAGGATTTATTATAAGGAGCTAACAGCAGGCATTCTTACCGAAACTGATGACGGACTGTATGTTTTTCAGTATGATCCTGCGTACGTGAAAGAGTACCCTTCTCAATTCATTTGTTTTTCTATGCCGGTTACAGACCAATCTTACAAAGCAAACAGTCTCTTTCCATTTTTCGAAGGGCTTATACCTGAAGGCTGGCTTCTGGATATTGCAGCTACAAACTGGAAAATCAATAAGAATGATCGCATGGCACTCCTGCTAGCCTGTTGCAGCAATTGTATAGGTGCCGTAAGTGTCGAGCCAATAATTTCAGAACATGAGTAAACATTGTTTATACTGTTATCAGCCGCTTGCTGAAGATTCAGGCAATGATTTTCATGAACGTTGCAGTCTTACCTTTTTTGGAGACAAAGTGCCTCCCAGGCTAAGTTATACCCTGGATCAAATGGCTGAACTAGCAAAGAACATTGTTGAACGCAGGATCGCCGTTCCGGGCGTACAACCTAAACTATCCCTGACACTTGTCAAGGAAGTTCTGGAAGACGGTGCCAAGGGTCGACTAACCATCGTGAATGCTTTAGGTGGCAACTATATCTTCAAGCCGCCGCATCAGGACTACGATCAGATGCCTGAAAACGAGCATGTGACTATGCGTATCGCAGAAGAGGTGTTTGGCCTGAAAACAGTTCCTTCCAGCCTGATTCGCCTGCAGTCCGGTGAGCTATCCTATATCACAAAAAGAATTGACCGTACTGCCAGCAACGAAAAGATTCATATGCTGGACATGTTCCAGGTGTTAGAAGCCCGCGATAAATACAAAGGCTCTCACGAGCGAATAGGAAAGGCTATTGAAAAATATTCTGTCAATACTTTACTTGATCAAACAGAATACTTCCGCCTGGTACTTTTTTGTTTCCTGACGGGAAATACTGATATGCATCTGAAAAACTTCTCCCTGATTCAGGGAGAAGATGGTTGGGGACTCTCACCCGCATACGACCTTTTAAATGTTACCCTGGTTTTTGAAGATGAAGATGATCTGGCCCTTACCATTGGTGGCAAAAGAAGAAAGTTACTGCAACAACATTTATCAGATCTGGCTAGTGGTTTGGGATTGAATTCCAGGCAAATTAGTGCTACTTACAAAATGTTCTCCCAGAACAAACCACTTGCCCTGGAATGGCTCGACCGGTCTTTCCTGTCGGATCAGAAAAAGGAAGCGTACAAGGTTAAGATAAATGAGCGCTATGCAAGACTTGGGCTTTAGGAGGAACTGTGTTACTCAGCGACTTTTTCGTTAATGAAAATAATTCAGCTTATAGACAGGCAAACACAAAGCCAGCAATTCATCCAATACCGGAATCATTAAAAGACTGGTACCTAGCAAAAGGCCTCCCTGTACTACAAAATAGCCGGCCTCAAATACTTCAACTTTTGCTTCTCTTCTATTATTGCCGGTTAGCACAGCCGGAACCAATGCTGCCGTAATTCCAATGAGCAAGAGCAGCCAACATGCACCTATTCCAATCATAAAACAACAGGTTGTGGCCATATCCTTTAGCACATCGGACGGCTTCAACTTAATCCATATATCAACGGCCTGCCCGGCCGCAACCAATACCCTGTACATAATAATGCCGCCTGCCGCCAATATACTAGTCATCCATACGAACGTAGGCAACTGTATAACCTCGTCTTGTTCGCCTTTTCTTTTTTTCGAGGTTGCCCAGCGCGTAATCAACAGCAAAACCATAACAGCCGCTAAACCAGCTATCAATAGGGTTATTATTTTATTCATCATTTTATATTAATCTGAAGTCAATGATAAACGCCAATAATCGAGCTTGTCCACTTCTTTAGGGATCGCTCCGGCCGGAATACCGGCAGATGTTGTTTCCCAACAATAGTAAGGCTCGTTTTTATAATAGTATGCCTGCCCTGTTAAAGGAAGATGGATGCCCAATAAAGAATGGCTATAAAACTCACTGCTCAACACCGCTACTTTATAATTGTAGTGCCTGAATATAACATATAAAAATAAGGTCCGCGTATCGCAGTCACCTTTACTGGTAGCCATAAATTCTACAGGACTATTTATTCCAAACCTTTCATACTCATCACAACGGGCATTTTCGGAAGACAAATAGTCCCTGATAAATGCATCTGAATAAAGAGAGGGAGAACAAGCCTTTTCCAATACCAGGCAATAAGGTATTTGTTGTACAAACGAAACTATTACATCGGCGAATTGAACTGAATCCAGTTTATTAGCCATCTTTATACTATCAAACATTTCATATAAACCTGAAAGCCTGTTTTGATCGTGTCTTTTCAGCAAATACAGCATATAATCATACGCACCTTCACCTGAACCAGTTACAGCAATTGAATTTTTCCACTTATGCGCGCTGGAATAGTCACTAACCTTTATATAATAACTGCCTTCATAGAGCTTACCTTTATAATCGTACCATTTTCTATAATGACGGATAAGCGAATCCCTTTGCGATTCAGACGCCTGGTCTGTTTCAGCCAGCCTCGGGGATGGTGGTATTACCCCTGTGACACTATCATAATTGATTGCTTGTGGCTTAACTACCGAACGAACTCTATAGCCAGGGAATAATAAAGAGATTATAAAAAAGAGTGGCACCAAGACTATCATAGCTATCATCAGCCATTTCCAAATTATAACAGGCATCATCCTGAACACCAATATCACGCCAATAAACGGTAAAAACAAAATCAGGCGTGGCAGCAGCGCCAGCATAAACAGAGCTAGAATCACCCAACTGATAACGCCCTCAAAGCCGTTATAAATACTATTGGAATGAACACTCCTGACTGCTCCGTTCATCACCCACCATTTATGCGAATTCCCTGCTACTAAACCTTGTGATGCTGCCGCCTGTGCATAGCGTTCATTATCCACAGCTATTCCTTGTGGCATTACAGAAGGCGTTACATGAGACATTTCTTCGGGCAAATATTCTATTTCCTCATATACCTCTTTCAACTCATCCAGTATATAACCTGTAGCGTAGGTTTCTATGGTACCGAACAACTCTCTGCCCTCTTCCTGTTGCAGTTTGTGATTAAATGTAACGTCCGCAAATTGGGGATCATGCAGCACCACTCCAAAGTATTGAGTACTGCCTTCAATCACCAGGTGACAGGGGATAGTAGGCGGCAGCTTGTGCATAGGAAAGTTGGCATCGGGCTCAAAACCGAATGGTATTCCTTTAGAAATACCGTCATCCTTATTTACCCAAAATGTCACTTCATAAATATGAAACTGGTATCGTTTCACAAACAAATCAGATGCACCGGTATATTCATCCATTTCGGCCCAAAACTTTCCTCTCAGCCGGCCATACAAGTAAGTTAACCTGGGAATTGATTTTTCTATTACCACCCTTCTGAACCTCCTCCCCATTTCTGTTTCTATCTCGGATTCAGACAGACGGCTATATCTCACTTCTGGCGTTGAGCTCATTACCGGCATTGGGGCAGGCACCGCTTGCGGCGTACACACGGCAACAGCTGTCCTTTGCTTTCTAAAAAGCCAGAGCAGCAGGGCCAGCAGCAATAAGACTATAATAGTCAGGACAAGACTCACTCTTCTTCGGGATAAATAAGGGTTAATAAATCGGCTTCTCCGGCTAGTTTGATAGCATCATATTTTCGAATGGTGCGATAAGGATGATCTGCCCAATATTCATATTTTTCGACATCAGCCTTAAACAGCTCTTGTAGATGCTGCTTCTTTTTCACGAAGGCTTCGGGGTGAACAAGTTTCAATTTCTCCAGCCATGGCATCAATCTTTTCCAGCTCTGTGTATTATATCTTTCAATAGAAGCAATAAATGCTAACCGGTATTGCTCTTTGAATTGCTGATAGCTTTCCGAAACCAACTGGCGATCTATTTTTTCTTTCTCCTGGTAAAAAAGACTTTTTTTCCGGATAGAATATTTCAAATAAATCGGGAGAAGAAATAGGGCTAATACCAGTATCGTTATCAGCCAGGAACATGGATTCTCTCCAAGAATGATCTGGTTGGTCTTCATGTAAAAATTACTTTTGTCGATCAACCGCTGTAGCCGGTTATCATTCTTAATCTTCCCGGCTATCAATTTTTGAAGCACAACTATATTATGCAGTAAATAGGGATGCCCCCCATCGGATGAAGCCAGTAACTCATGCAGCTGAATCAGGAATAAGGAATCACTCTCCTGCTCCTCCCGTAATTTGGCATCCAATACCAGTCTCGTGCTATCTGAAATGTGTTTCCAACGATCAGAAAAGCGTCCATGCCAACTCGTAAGACTATCCAGCAACAACTTAACATCTGCCATATACATAGAGTCTTCGGATATTTTATGATGCAACCAGGCATATCTTTTTGCAACAGCTTCCCTGTTATCGGTTGTCACAATCTGAGTTTCGGACTGTACCAATTCATTACCGCACCGGCACTCCCCCGCAATTAAAGCGCTATCCGCTGCAAGCATCATTCTTGCCCTATATTCCGTTTTATACTTATCAAGACTCTCCTGCGCATAAGGAGAAAGCAAAAGCACATTTATCGGTTGGGCAATAATAACCGCCAGCAAAGACATGAAGACAAGCCTGAAGAACATTGCTACATCGATGTAAGATCTAGCCTTATCTAAAAGTCTCTTTTTCTTTACAGGAAGCAGCGCAGGTGACACCGTATGCAATAACAGCAGGTACATATTCGTAACCAGAAGCGCCCATACAGCGCCTATAGGAAAACACATCCACTTATTTCCCTGGAAAAGTGAATACGTAAAAGCAGTGGCACTTACCCAGCAACCGGAAAAAATGAGCAATACATAAAATCGTATATAACAGAAAATGCCCTGCGCATATTTGTCGCATCGCCGGATAAACGCCCGGTCTTCTCCGGCAAGGAAAAAATAAATAGATTTCAGGTTATGCATCTGCCTTTATACTTTGGATATAAGTATCCAGGTTTTCATTGATCTTTTGCATTTCCCTTTGCTTATACTGTTGTACAGCATAGGCTGTCAGCTCTTTCTGAATGTCGGTAACAACTATCTTTTCCTGGATGATACGATCTGCTTCATGGTTAATGATCAGATGCCTTTCCAGCCCCTGCTTATCTTTATAATAATCATATCTTACTTCTATTCCGTTTTGGGCCTTGATTAACTCATCTCTGTTTTCCACGAGGTAATCATAAGGCGTTTTGGTAAGCATTAGCTTAAAGAACACTGGCGTCAGCTCAATAGCCATAAATAGTAAGGTAATAAAAAGGGTAATTGTTACCCCGGCTATTTCGTGAGCCAATTTAATACGTTCCAGTAATCCATCCAGACCATTCGCGATCTTCTCATTGTTATTGCGTTCTTTCTCTTTTGCAGCTCTTAGTTCTACTTTACGCCTGTTTAGGTCAGCTACTTCGGCGCTGTGTATCTGATCGAACTGCTGTAACTGAACTTCCAATTTTTCCTGCTCTCTTTTCAGCGCTCTGGCAACAGGACCTTCTCCTTGTCCTCTTCCCCCCTGGCCTTGTGCAGTTTCGGCCTTGTATTGATCTTCATAATCTCTTATCCTTTGCATCAGGCTTTTCCGTTCTTCGCTTACCTGGCCAAAGTCTTGTTCCAGCTTCAGCTCCCTGTCCTTATATACCGAATCAACTTTTGCCTGGTAGGCTGTTTGTTGTTCCAATTGTTTCTCTCGGAGTTTGATATCTATCTCTGTTTTAAACATCCTTATTTCAACAGGCTTGGAAATCGTAAGTGCGATAATGGCTCCCATAATGATCCTTGGTAGCGCACCTTTTATTTCTTCCCAGGTAATAGCTTCCGTGCCATCTCCTTTGCCTGTACTTGTAACAATAAAGCGGTCGATATTAAAGATCATGAGTCCCCAAACAATACCAAAAAACAAAGAAGCAAGTACCGTAGGAAAACTGATGGCATCGTCAATAGCAGAACTCCGGGGTTCAAAAATGGTATAGAAGGCATATCCACCCGCCAAGCCTGCCATAGCACCTGTGGCAAAAACAATACCTCCCAAACAAACATACTTCACCCTATCGCTATAGGTGGCACGTTCCAGCAAATCACGGTCGCCACCAGCGGCCCTCCATAAGAAGCGAACAACGAAACCAGCTCTTTTTACGTTGCTGTAATCTTTTGTCATATATAATCGGCTTGGTTAAATAATGAAGGGGAGAAGGCCATAGGTGACACATTTACATTTATTACCCGGCTACAAGTCTGTGGCCTTTTCACCACAGCTATTTCGGGCAACGATACATTTATTTTTGTCATAAGGAAAGCTGGTTGCTCCCAGCCGGTGATTCTGGTTTTAAATGATTCAGTCTGTAGCATACAAATCGGATTAATTTCCAGGTAAAACACACGCCTGGAAAATAATCCCTGCACTACCAGTTCTAAACGGCGGTGAGACAGGTTGCTTATATTCAGAACAATATTCTCTTCTATAAAAACGCCATATCCACGAATCTTACACCACAGAACATTCTTACAATGGGTTTCGACAACCAGGTAGCTCTGCTGAAAAAGATAGCGGTAAGAATACCGGAAGAAAGCCACCTGAATAGCCTTCTTCCGTTTAAAAAGAAGAAGAAATACCCGTGAAAGTATTTTCCATTGTTTAGTAAAGGTTGCAAGCAGCTTAAACATAGTAAGACTTTCATTATCGGTTTCCTCTCACCAGGCTTAGCCTTTAAGTTTGCTATCTACACAATCCATGAACTTATCTCTTGGACGCGGCGCACTGATTGACTTGCAGCAAGATTCTACTGCCTGCAGGATCTCGGATTCTGATTTCTTAGGATAATGCTTTTTAAGCTTCCTCACAATGTAATCTCTTTCCCAGCTTTCAGTACAAGCAACTTTAGAGCGGTCTTGTCCGCCTTTATTTTTCCGATCATCGTAATCGGACCAATCTTCATTTAATACAGGATGTGGCATATCTGTGGTTTTTAATTAAGAACTATCCAAAAATAGATAGGACAAAACGGGATTTTTTACGGGAAACCGTAGCTGGAAAATATATGCAACTAACAACCGCGGCATTTGAGATACATTTGTTCTCAGAAACCAACACCACAAGTATGGAACAGTTCAAGCAGTTTGCTTTTAAAAAGATTGGCGTGGTAGACCTGGATGATGCGGGTAATTCTTATGAGCTTTCGGCCTACCAGGATTATGTGAAGGTTTTCTTTATTAAGGCCGGCGGCAAAATGCAGGTCGATTTTACCGAATATGAACTTGAACAGGATAGCCTTTTCTTCCTTAGCAGCAACCAATGGTACCAGATCAAAAGCGATACTACCGCAGGCACCCTGCTCTACTATAACCGCGACTTCTACTGCGTGGAAATCCATGATAAGGAAGTGGCCTGCGACGGCATCCTCTTTCACAATGCCTACGATATTCCCGTCGTTCACCTCGATGCGGCACAGTCGCTGGATATTCAACGCATTCTGAACGAGATAAAATCGGAGCTGGCAGGCGAGGAAAGTACGCTGGAGGAAATGGTCCGCATTCTTCTTAAACAGATCATTATCAAGGCTACACGCATCTGGAAACAGACGCACCAGGCCGAAGAAAATTCCAACGAAGAGCTGGAGTTCTCCCGCCAGTTCAGCCAGCTGGTCGAGTGGAATTATACTTCCAAACATAGTGTTGCCGACTATGCCGCGCTGCTGCACCTCACTCCCAAAGCGCTGCATAAACGACTCGCGAAATACGCCCATACGACTCCCAATGATATCATCAAAAACCGGATCATCCTGGAGGCGAAACGGCTTTTGGCGCATACTGAATTGAGTGTCAAGGAAATAGGATATAAACTCGGGTATGAGGATCCTTCTTATTTTATCCGGCTCTTTACACACCAGGTGGGACTGGCACCGCAGCAATTCCGCAAGTCGTACCAGCATTCGGAATAGTGGCGGGATGAGTTAAAATACAGTACCGGATGGCGTTTCAGGCACCTGGAGCAGCTTTAAGGGGCTCTTAAACGGCTCCAAGGCGGCCCTGGCGGCATTTTTACCCCCTTTTTTGTAACATTTTAAGGCGCTTTGGGGGAAAATGTACCATGAAAAAAGAAAAACGTGCATTGTCCGTCCGGGCAGGTTGGGTTAAATTTGTACTAACAAATTGAATTGAACCATTTAAACAATAGATTATGGCACTAGCATTCACTGATGCGAATTTTAAAGAGGAAGTACTGGACAATGCCCAACTTACAGTTGTTGATTTCTGGGCTGAATGGTGTGGTCCTTGCCGCGCTTTGGGTCCTGTTGTAGACGAACTGGCTACTGAATATGCCGGCCAGATCAAAGTAGGTAAACTAGACGTGGATAATAACCCCGACGTTAGCGCTGAATATGGCATCACTTCTATCCCTGCTATCCTTTTCATTAAGAATGGCCAGGTAGTAGACAAACAAGTAGGCGCCGTTCCTAAATCTGTACTGGTGAAGAAAATCCAGGCACATATTTAATAGCCGTACGAGCAGGTTCTCTGTTTTGCGACAGAACGACATATGACTGAGGCCGTATCATTCTTTTGATACGGCCTCTTTTTGTTCCGGCACCTGCGGGAGCAATATGCATAGCCTGTTTCACTAATCGGTACCCGTTTTCTCCTATTGACTAAAGTCATTGTTTTCCCTTGCTTACAGGTTGTATTATTGATCTTCCACAGCCTGTCTATTTATTATTGAAAACAGGCGCCTTTCCTACCTTAATAGTTTTCTCTACATTACTATCCATCTACGAAAAAGAACGCTTTATATGTATACGATGAGTATACTATGAGTATATGCAAACCTGTCCCTCCCGGCACCTTTACCACGCCGGCAAAGCGCCGGCACATTATTTCCACAACCCCAATTCCCCGGAATCGCATAAATTGCTATTACCAATTACACGATTTGCCTACTGCCATGTTCCATATGATTGCCAAACCGTACTGCCTGAGCCGCCATAAACCGCTATTGCTTTTTAGCTGTTTTTACCTGGTCTTTGTTCTGTTTTACACTACCGTAAAAGCACAATCCAATCCGCCTTTTTCTTTACTTGGTAATGAACAGGGTTTATCGAACAATACGGTGCGAAGTATCTTCCAGGACCATAATGGCTTCATGTGGATGGGCACGTTCGACGGGCTGAACCGTTATGATGGCTATGATTTCAAAGTGTTCCGTAACAAACAAAACGATACCGGCTCGCTGGTTCATAATATTATCCTGGCTATTACCGAAGACAGCCTTCATCATTTATGGATAGGCACGCGGCAGGGGCTTAGCCGGCTATCACCCCTATTCGAAAGATTTCAGACGGTACGCCTGGCTGGTAATGGCAACCAGCAGGCATTGAATTGTGTGATAAAGGATCTGCGATCCGACAAGCAAAGCAATCTTTTCATTGCCACTGAAGGAAACGGGTTGCTGGTTTGCCCGAATGCCACATTGCTAGCACAGCCTATTCCATTGATCGCCAATAATACCAGTGTGTTGCAATACAGCGTTAAAGCGGTGAGATGTGATCTTTCGGGTAATGTATGGGCGCTGATCCCTAAATATGGGCTTGCGCGTTACGATCGTCAAAGCCGGAAGCTGGTATTGATCAACACAGCTTTACCCGATGCCGGTTGCCTGGAGGTTAAGGGCAATATGTTGATGATTGCCAGTAACACAGCGCTTTACTATTACACTCCACAGAACAATCAACTGGTACCGGCCACTGATTACCGCATGCAGCAACCGTCGGCCGGCGGCATCGTTTGTTTTTCCATCGATGAAGCGGGCATGTGCTGGATAGGCACTACTGCAGGAAGGTTGCTGGCATGGAATACCAAAGATGCAAACGCTACCTGTACAGATGCCAACATAAGCCCCTGGCCCATTAAAGCCGCCGGCTTTCATGCTATTTATATAGACGGACACTCCCGCAAATGGATAGGCACCGCAAGGGATGGCGTTGGTATCATCGATGTTCATAAAAGCCGTTTCCATACTGTAACTGCTGAAACCAATGGCCAGGATTTCACCAGTGTCATCTCTGCCTTGTATGAAGCGCCGGACGGCAAGTTGTTCATGGGCACCGATGGGGAAGGTATTTCCATATGGGACCGGGTAACGAATAAACGTATTGCTTTAAAGAGTGTTCCCGGCGATGCCGCAACCCTGTCCGACAATGCCATTACCGGCATCAAAGCCGATAGTCGTCAACATACCTGGATCACTACTTTCCGGCAGGGTGTTAGCTGTTACCATGCTGCTACAGGCAAAATAGAAAGGTATAAACTCATCAACAGTATCACGCATACAGAAGACAAGGTAACGTATGGCCTGCTTGCCGATCGCAATAATCGCGTCTGGGTTTCTACCTTAAGACAGAACAGCAGTTATGGCGCTCTGTATTTATTCAATGATGCGCTAAACAGTTTTGAATTATTCGACAACAAACTCTCCGACCTGTTCACGCTTTATGAAGATCGCAACGGAGACATGTGGGGCGGCAACCTCAACCAGCTTGTAAAAATAGACCGGGTAAATAAGAAACATGTTTTCTATCCCATCGGTCATGCCGTAAGGGGGATTTATGAAGACAGTAAAGGCAACTTATGGCTGGGTACAGAAGGCGGCGGTCTACAGCTGTTCGACAGGAAACGACAGCAAGTAACTACGCGCTATACCGTGAATGAAGGGCTTTGCAGCGATGTAGTACTGACCCTACTGGAAGAAGGGAATGGCCGTTTATGGGTAAGCACGGTTCATGGTCTTGCCCGGATCGATATAAGCCAACATAGTATCCAAAACTATTACCAGACAGATGGACTACAAAGCAACCAGTTTCATTATAACAGTGCGCTGGCCTTACGTTCGGGTGAGCTAGCTTTTGGTGGCATCAAGGGTATGAATATCTTTCGTCCTGCCGGGATCCGGGGCGAACACCTGATGCCCCCATTACGACTTACTGACCTTACCATCAACAATACCCCTGTCACAAAAGATTCCGGCGCGGTCAAGAATACGACAGCAGGTACTATCAATGCCATTACCGTTCCGTATAGCGAGGCGGTGCTGGGTTTCCGCTTTACAGCACTGGAATACAGCGCTCCCGGAAAGATCTCCTATGCTTACTATATGGATGGATGGGACCGAAGCTGGAACTATACCGGCAACCTGCGCTCGGCTTTATATACGCACCTGGATGAAGGCACTTATACTTTCCGGGTAAAGAGTACCAATGGCGAAGGAGAATGGAATCTGCAGGAGCTGGCGATTCGCGTAGTAGTATTACCACCCTGGTACCGAAGCTGGTGGGCTTACCTGTTATATGCAGGCTGCGCGCTGGGCGGACTTTACCTGCTCATGGGTTACCGCATACGCCAGAACAGATTACAATATGAGATCAAAGTAGCACAACTGCAGGCACAGCAGGCAGAACTTAAAACACAGAAAGAAAAAGAGGTGAATGAAAAACGGCTTGCTTTCTTCACCAATATATCGCACGAATTCCGGACACCGCTCACGCTGATCATAGATCCGGTGAAGGAAATGCTGAAGGCCGAAGAAGATGTTTCTCAAAAGAATGAGCTGAACATGGTGTACCGTAATGCACGCCGGCTGTTAAGCCTGGTAGATCAATTACTGTTATTCCGCAAAGCGGAGTCTGGCGCCGACAACCTGCGTCCCGTGCAGCTAAATGCAGTAGAGCTCTGCCGTGAAGTGTTCTTCAGCTTTGTGCAACAGGCACGTATCAAAAAGATCGACTACCAGATTCACTGCCCGGAAGAAGAACTTTTGTTGTGGGCAGACCGGGAAAAACTGGAGATCATTTTATATAACCTGTTATCCAATGCCATCAAGTTTACGCCTGCCGGCGGCCAGATCGTGTTACAACTTACCTCATCGGCAACAGCAGCAGAGATCACAATAACGGATAATGGGCCGGGCATACCTGCTAAAACGGGAGAGAAGCTATTTCATCGTTTCTACCAGGTGCCGGAGCATTCCAGCTCGTCCAAGAGCGGGTTCGGCATTGGTTTGTATTTAGTGAAACATTTTGTGCAGCTGCATAAAGGCCAGATAAGTTATGAAAGTGAACCGGGTAAGGGCACGCGCTTTCATATACATTTCCTGAAAGGAACCGCCCATCTTGGGGGACAGGAAATCTACGGAGCCGGATCAAAGGCCAGCCTCACCGGAAGCAGTCCTGACTCAAAAGGCAATGCGTCGAGTGGAGGTGAAGCAACATCAAAGAGAAGCTCTCCTGAAGATGGAACAGATTTATATGCACAGTCTGCCGACATTACTACACCGCAGGAAAACCATCCGGCTGAAAGCGGGGCTGCGTTTGAAGAAATGCCCGAAGAAGCTGATAAAGGCAAAGAACTGGTGACGCTGGTTACGGAAATACCCACTTTACTGGTTGTTGACGATGATGAAGACCTGCGTCGTTATGTATCGCAGGTTTTCAGCAAAGACTTCAACGTATTACAGGCCATCAACGGTGAAGAAGGGCTTCAACTGGCCGAACAATATCTTCCCAACCTTATCATCAGCGATATTACCATGGAAGCCTTGGGCGGGGTTGAACTATGCCGGCGGGTAAAGGAAAATCCGTCGCTGACGCATATTCCTGTTATCCTGCTTACGGCTACTACGGCATCGGAAATCCGTTTACAGGGGCTGGAGGCAGGCGCCGACGATTATATTACCAAACCTTTTGAAAAGGAACTGCTGAAGGCCAGGGCCATCAACCTGCTGAAAAAGCATAACTCCCTGCAGCAATTCTTCTATAACGAGATCACACTTCAGAAAAACGACAGCAAGGTTTCAGTAGAATACCGCGAGTTTCTACAGAAATGTATTGAGATAGTGGAGGAATATCTCGATGACGAAACCTTCTCCATCAAGACCCTCTGCACCAAAATGGGCATGAGCAGGTCGAGCCTTTACCGGAAAGTGAACTCGGTATCAGGACAGTCCATTGTAAGCTTTATCCGTTTCATCCGGTTAAGAAAAGCCGCTCAAATGATGATCGACACGGAGAACAATATCACCGAAATCGCTTCACTGACCGGCTTTAACGATATCAAATATTTCCGGGAACATTTCTCCCGGCTGTTTGGAATGCGGCCGTCGGAATACATCAAGCGGTTTCGCAAACCCTTTCATAACAAGCTGCAGGTCAATAAGAACATTATCAAGCCGGATTAAGATCCCCCTATTGTAAATGAGCAAAAACACCCCTGTTTTAGGATCATAATACCACCCCCTATCGCAGGCAGCCGCTCTACTTTTGGGTTACTGGCGCAGGAAACGCCATGAACTACAACAACCCAACTAAGGATTGCTATGCTTTACTTGAAACCATGCTGCGGCAAGCCGCTGCAGCTTTCTGCTGCCCCATTGCAGCCGACCGCTTCGTTTTTAAAGTCTGTCAGATTAACCCTTTCGTTAGTATCTGCGAACAAGTGCATAACCGCTACTTTAACCGGGGCGTACCAGCAAACTGCTCCACTAGCCAGCAATCACAGGTGTATAAGCGTACCATTAACGGGCAATCAACGGCGCATCTCCTATCCTTTAACCGGAGTGCACAAGCAAATTGCTCCACTAACCAGCAATCACAGGTGTATAAGCGTACCATTAACTGGCAATCAACGACACATCTCCTATCCTTTAACCAGGGCACACAAGCAAATTGTTCCACTAGCCAGCAATCACAGGTGTGTAAGCGTACCATTAACCGGGGCATGGGAATACGCGACTATTTTGCCGACAGCCAACGTATCCGGCGCCTCACCATCGTCTTATTCGCGTCGCGAGGTATTACTGTTAGTACTGCTTCTTTGCCTTTGCCTTATTTCCCAGGCGCAGCGGTTAGTTACTTACCCGGCACCTGCTGCTGTTGTCTATAATATGCATAATGACGACTACACGGTGCGTGTACGTGAAGCCGGTGGCGACTGGCAAGACCTGTTTGAATACAAGGTCAGGGTTGATCTCGACAAAGTGCAGGAAGCCTCCATGGTACATTTCGATATGGCTGGACCGGTAGAGGTAATGGTGCGGAAGAATAACGGAGGCATTCAATCTGTAAGGGTAAGGCCTGCTATTCATGATATCAAACCCCGCATAGACGGCAATGTTATTTATTTCACCCTGCAGGATCCCAGGAAATTATCGATAGAGTTCAACCACGACAAACTGCACAACCTGCATTTGTTTGCCAGCGCTTTGGAAAAGGAGCGGCCATCCGCAGCCGACAGCAATGTGGTTTATTTCGGCCCCGGCGTTCACTACCCGGCCGACACCGTTAAAAAGATCTTCAGGATCAAATCCGGCAAAACAGTGTATATCCATGGCAGCGCCATTGTGAGAGGACAGTTTTTATGTGAGGGCGTTAAAAACGTACGCATTATTGGTCGCGGGATTATAGACCAGGCCCAGGAAGGAGTGGCCATTCACCATTCGGATCAGGTAGAGGTGAATGGTGTTACTTTCATCAATCCCAAACACTACACCATTAGCGGCGGCGCCTCGCGGCATGTAACCATAAAAGATATCAAGTCGTTCAGTTGCCAGGGATGGAGTGACGGCATTGACCTTATGAGCTGCTCCGATGTCGTGATCGACGATATATTCATGCGTAATTCGGACGACTGCATTGCCATTTACGGGCATCGCTGGAATTTTTATGGTAGTGCACGCAACTATAGCATCACCAATGCCACGCTCTGGGCCGATGTAGCCCACCCGATCAATATAGGGCTGCATGGCAATACCAATTATGCAGGAGATACGATTGAAAACATCCACTTCCGGAATATCGATATTCTTGAACAGGATGAGGATGATCCGAATTATGAAGGCTGCATGGCCATTAGCTGCGGCGATTTAAACCTGATCCAGAATATCCGTTTTGAAGATATACGGGTAGATGATTTTGAAGAAGGACAGTTGTTTAATATCCGGGTGGTATATAACAGCAAGTATAACACCGGCCCGGGGCGCGCGGTCAGGAATATTCATTTCAAGAACGTAAGTTATAACGGAAGTAATACCACCTACCCTATCATTGCCGGGTTAGACAAAGACCACAAGATAGATGGTATTACGTTCGAAAATCTTGTCATCAATGGCAAGCTGGTATTGAAAGCTGCCGATGCCAATATGCGTATAGGTGCTTTTGCAGAAAATATTCAATTCAAAAAATAGCCCTAAACCCATTTCATCCAAGATTCTCATTTAAAAAAAGCTGTATGAAAAAAGTGTTCATGCCAAAACGAAGGCCGGCACTACTTGCGCTGCTCTTATTGCCGGCAGTTGCTGCTTTATCGCAAACAGCAGGCAACAAAACTGCTGATAGCGATAGTACTGTCATTGTACAAGGAGAATATGTAGAAGCATTGTTTGCGCGGCAACGCGCCAGCCGGTCGCTGCATGCTGTTTCTACTGTTTACACTCCTCAATTAGCCACTACGCCTCACCCGCAGTTCCTGCAGGCATTGCCAGGGCGGCTGGCAGGCCTTAACATCGGGTTCACCAGCGGCGGCCCGGGTCTTGACGGTAACGGAATGACTTTCAGTATCCGTGGCGCCAGGGCGCAGATCATTCTTGTCGACGGCGTAGAGCGTGGTTATCTATCGCTCGACCCGGAGCAGATCGAGTCTATATCAGTATTAAAGGACGCCCTTTCTACCGTGATGTTCGGGCAGCGCTCATCCTATGGTATTCTCGATATAAAAACACGCAAAGGCGACATGGGCAAACCCAGGCTGTCGTTCACGGTACAGTCAGGATTTGAAACGCCGGGCACTTTACCCAAACCATTATCGGCCTGGCAGTACGCCACCCTATATAACGAAGCGCAGCAGAACGATGCAGGAACTGCCGTTATAATACCAGTGTATTCACAGGAGCAGATCAACGCCTACCGCAACCATACAGATATCTATGGTTATCCTGATGTAGACTGGTATAGAACTGTACTCAACAAAAACGCAGGCATCACCCGTTACAACTTCAATATACAAGGCAGCGGAAAAGGCTTCCGGTATTTTGTAGACCTGGACAATGTGAAAGAAAAGGGATTATTTAAAACCAGCAGCAACAATTCTTATAATACCAATTCACAGCTGGACCGTTATATCCTGCGCTCCAATGTTGGGCTGGATGTTACTGCCAGCACCTTTGTGCAGTTGAATCTCTTTGGCAGGTTTCAGCGTTATAACCAGCCTGGCGCCAGTGTTTCGACCATCATGACGGCATTGGTAAATACACCCCAGAATGCCTACCCGGTTTATAATCCTAATGGCAGTTATGGCGGCACCAGTACCTATGGCGGTAACGTCAATATTTATGGCCAATCCGTATCGAGAGGTTACCAATTCCAGGATGTAAGAGATATTGCCGTAGACCTCGATGTAACGCAAAAGCTGGATGTAGTTACAAAAGGCCTTTACCTTAAAGTAAAAGCCTCGAATAACAACACCGCCTATTATAATACGGCACGCCTGAAGGATTTCGAGGTGTACCAGTTCATCAATAACACCTATACCAAGTTTGGCAATACTACAGAGCAAACAAGTACCGGCACCCCCAATGAACGTTCGCGTATCGTGTATATTGAAGGTAGTATCGGTTACGACAGATCGTTCGGGAAACATGCCATCACGGCGCTGGCGGTAGCCAACCAGCAAAGCAGGCTGGTATTCAATACAACCAATCTTCCTGAAAACTATACGGCCTATTCCGGCAGACTGAACTACAGTTATAACGACAAATACATAGCGGAAGCAGCAGCCAGTTATGGCGGCTATAACCGCCTTACCCCCGCCAAACGATGGGCAACCTACTGGGCTGCAGGTATTGGCTGGAATATTCACAATGAAAACTTCATAAAGCATCATGCCTCCATTATCAGCAATCTAAAACTGCGCGCCAACTATGGCATCACAGGCCAGGCCAATGCAGGTTATTATGCTTATATCCAGACTTATTATAACAATCTTACCAATACCAACAATGGTGTGGCATACTGGTACGGTCCCGGGTCTTCACTGGAACGTAGTACCGGTGAAAATGCGATCGCCAATCCCGACCTGGCTCCTGAAAAAGCCCGCAAGCTGAACATAGGAATGGACCTGGGTTTATGGAAAAACAAACTCAGCTTCACCGCCGAGTATTTCTACAATAAATATTCCGACCTGGTAGCTACGCCGGTAATGACAACAGCAGTACTAGGTTCAGGATATCCTGTACAGAACTATCAAAAATTCAACTATTGGGGTACCGATTTATCGGCTACCTGGCAGGATAAGATCAAAGGATTCTCTTATTTCGTTACCGCCAACTTCTCCTGGGTTCAATCGAAAGTGGTTTATAATGCAGAACTACCCAAGGCTTACGATTACCAGATCACAACCGGTAAACAGGTAGACCTCCAATATGGCTATACTGCTATTGGCTTATATAAAAGCTATGATGAGATCAATGATCCCGGCACAGCGGTATTACCTGCTGCACCAAAATCATCGTTACGTCCGGGCGACATCCGTTATTTAGACAAGAATAATGACGGTATTATAGATGTGAATGACCAGGCTCCTATTGGCAGTGGCAAACCAACAATTTACTACGGTACCACTTTAGGATTCAGTATTGCAGGCTTTGATTTCAGCGCACTGATACAGGGCACTATGAACCGTCAATCGTATATCGGTGGCACCAACGGCACGAATGGCACCAATGGCGATTTCATGAATGGCTTTGGCAACAGCGGCGCTTACAATGCATATGAATACAGGCTTGACCGTTTTACAGCAGCCACCGCCGCAACTGCCACACAGCCCCGGGTATGGCTCGGTAGCAACACCAACAATACACAAACTTCTTCTTTCTGGATCAGGGATAATGATTTTGTGCGACTGAAGAATGTAGAGATCGGTTACACGTTACCGGAGCGGCTTACAAAGAAGATAGGCATTCCCAATGTACGCGTGTTCTCCAACGGTCTTAACCTGCTCACTTATGCGGAGATACATAAAGTTCGTAAAGACATGGATCCTGAAGCATGGGGATCGGCCTATCCCATCATGAAGGTCTTCAACTTCGGTGTCAACATTAAATTTTAACTACAAACGCATTGCCGTATGAGACAATATTACAAGCCGATGCTATTACTGTTACTGGTGGTAGCAACTGCCTCCTGCAAAAAGGCTTTTGAAGATAAACCACTGGAACTTATCACCGATGATTATATCTGGGATGCCAAAGATCCCAGCGCCGACCAGGCCAGCAAATGGGTTACCAATATTTATGCACGTATACCTACGGGATACTCCCGCTTAAACAGTGTTCCGCTCGAATGCGTTTCGGATGATGCAGTACCCAGCGCCAATGGCAATGGTTCGTGGAATGTGATCCGCGGCGGGTATAGCGCTTCCTCCACCTTCGATGACAACTGGAGCAACTGTTATGCAGCTATCAGATCAGCGAACCTATTCCTCAACAATTACCAACGCGTTCCCTGGGCAGATTCGTCGAGAAGGGTATGGTTTGCCAATGAAGCAAGAGCGCTGCGGGCTTATTTTTATTATGAGCTGATTAAAAGATATGGCGGTATTCCGCTTATCGGCAACAAGGTTTTCAATCCCAATGACCCGGAGTTGTTACGCCTGCAACGTAACAGCTTTGAAGAGTGTGTCAACTATGTTGTTTCGGAACTCGATATCGTAAAGGACAGCCTGCGTGCCGACGCCACACTTGCCAACAGGACCACTGATCCAGACTATGGCCGTATGCGCAAAAGCATCGTGTTATCGTTAAAGGCAAAGTTATTATTACAGGCTGCCAGCCCCCTATTCAACCCCAGCAGCACGCCCGAGAAGGCTTATACCGGCTACGCCAGCTACAGCGCCGACCGCTGGAAAGCAGCAGCAGACGCCGCTAAAGCTGTTATGGACCTTGGCCTCTATGACCTTGAAGCCAACCGTTACAACCTGGTATTGAACCGGGCCAACAGGGAGCATATATTCTTCCGCACAAGCGACTCCCGTGTATCCAACACCTATGCGTATTATATGTCGCCAGTAGGTTACACACCGGGCAATACTAAAAGTGAAGGCAGGGTTAGTCCTACGCAGGAACTAGTAGATGCTTTCCCTATGGCTAATGGCAAAGCCATCACCGATCCCACATCCGGTTATGATGCTGCCAACCCTTATATCAAAAGAGATCCGCGTTTAGATCAGACCATTTTCTATAATGGTGCGAAGTGGTTACAGCGGCCTGTAGAGACATTCGAAGGCGGAAGGGATAAACCCAACAATGCCGTTACAGCCCCCAACCAAACACAAACGGGCTACTATGCCAAGAAGTTCTGCGCCAACGACAGCAGCAGCACCAATTATACCAACACGTTGTTCCGCGATAACGGGTTTACACCTGCCTGGTGCATCATCAGGTATGCCGATATACTGCTGATGTACGCAGAGGCACAGAATGAATACTCCGGTCCGGATGCCACGGTATACAATGCCGTAGAACGTATCAGGCAAAGAGCGGGATTATCTCCCTATACTTTATCAGCAGGTATGAACGCGGTACAGATGCGGGAACTGATCCGCAATGAACGTCGTGTTGAGCTGGCATTTGAAGAGCAACGCTTCTGGGATATCCGCCGGTGGAAGATAGCCAAACAGGTATATGGCACTATGCTGCATGGCGTTACTGTTGTAAAAAATACCAACGGCAGCTTCAGCTATACCCGCAAAGATGTGGTGACTCCTTATTTCACGGATGCTATGTATTTATTTCCTGTAGCCTTAAAGGAAACGCAGGTAAATACCAACCTTGGCCAGAACCCAGGCTATTAAAAAACTATTCATTCTTAAAAATGCTGAAATGAAACTGCAATTCTTCATATTACTATTGTTCTCTTTAGGGGGAGCAGGTTTATTACAAGCGCAGGACCGTTCGTTACGGGGCCGGGTGTTAGACGAGAAAGAGCGTCCTATTGCCGGAGCTACGATAGTAGAAACCGGTAATGAAGGTAATGCCACCATGACCGATACCAGCGGCAGGTTTACGCTTCGCTTCCGTGGCAACAATAACGAGATTACGGTAACCAACGTAGGATATTTATCACAAACATTGCGCTTTACCAGCGGCGTAGCGCTGATACGCCTGGCAGAAGATACCAAAGGGCTTGAAGACGTAATCGTAGTAGGCTTTGGCCGCCAGAAGCGTATTACCAGCACAGGCGCCGTAAGTACCATTAAGGGTGCAGATATTAAATCGGTACCCACGGCCAACATACAAAATACGCTGGCAGGCCGTTTGCCGGGTTTCTTTTCCCAGCAACGCAGCGGTCAACCCGGCGCTGATGCCGCCGATTTCTTTATCAGGGGCGCCAACTCCCTGAATGGCGATAGCCGTCCGCTGATCATTGTAGATGATATTGAATACGACTATACCCAATTATCGCAACTGAATGCCAGTGAAATAGAAAGCTTGTCTATTTTAAAGGATGCCGCCACTACTTCTATCTACGGATTAAAGGGTGCCAATGGGGTACTGGTAATTACCACTACAAGAGGCCGTATCGGCAAACCACGTATCAATTTTACGGCTGAGGCAGGCATCAACAAGGTAATACGCCGTCCTACCTTCCTGGATGCATATACTACCGCACTGCTGCGCAACGAGGCTACCATCAACGACGCCTATGGACAATCGCAGGTACCTGTGTTACCTTTTACTGCCGACGACCTGCAAAAGTTCAAAGATGGCTCAGATCCTTATGGCCACCCCAATGTGAACTGGGTAGATGAAATGCTGAACAAATCATCGACGCAAGGCCGCATGAATGTTGATGTAAGTGGTGGCAACTCATTGGTGAAATACTTTGCCTCTGTAGGTTATTATACGCAAAACGGCATATTGAAAGAGTTTAAGCCGGTAGGCGATTACGTGAACACCAATTATTTCTACAGGCGTTATAATTACCGCTCCAACCTGGACATTACGCCAACCAAAACCTTAAAGATCAGGTTTGACATCAACGGGCGTTTTGAAACAGTCAATAACCCGGGCGGTGTACAGGAAAGCGCCGGTTTATTTTATGAACTCAGTGCGTTCAGGTACCTGGCGCCTTATGCCATGCCGCTGATCAATCCTAACGGTAGCTATAGTTATGCTACACATGCAGGCGCTGTTACCACCGTGGGCGCGATCAATCCCATTTACCGGTTAGCCAATGGCGGTTACAAAAGGAACTTCAACAACAACTATAACATTGTGACGGGCGCCGAGCAAAAACTGGATTTCATTACGTCCGGCTTATCGGCCAAGGTGAATATTTCTTATGCCGGCAACAACAATGAAAACCGCAATCTTACCAGATCAGGGTTACCCTCTTATCGTTATAATCCTGCCAATGACAGTTATTCCATCCGTAATTCGGGTGAGTACCGTACGCCTACCTATGGGGTAAGTGTATCGAGCGGTGCCTTCAATTCCACTACCATTGTACAGGCTTCTCTCAACTATGACAGAACCTTCCAGGGACATCATTTTACCGGCCTGTTGTTGCTGAACCAGCGTAACTATGTTAACGGAGGCGCTATTCCAGTCAACTACCGTGGCACCACCGTAAGGCTGGACTATGATTATAAACGCAAGTACCTGGTGGGCGTTACCGTAGCCCGCAATGGCAATGACCTGTTCCAGGAGAACAAACGCTTCGGCATCTTCCCTGCCATTTCATGGGGATATAACCTTTCCGAAGAACCTTTCTTCCGTAAAACATTCCCCATCTTCGACCTGTTCAAGATCAGGGGATCTTATGGTTTAGTAGGTTCCGATGCCAGCTATCCACAGGCCGTTACTTCCGTGATACAGTATGCTACCACAGGCTCTAATTATTACGGTAATACCACTGTAGAAGGTGCGCTGGTGAACCCGGATGTAACCTGGGAGAAAGAAAGAAAAACGGACCTCGGACTTGAAATCACGATGCTGGATGGCAGGCTGACGATGACAGGCAGCTACTTTTACAATTATCGTTACGACCAGTTGATTGACCAGGGAGATGTTCCCCTGCTGATAGGACAAACGGTTCCGAAAAGAAATATCGGCAAAACGCAGAACAAAGGCTTTGACGGGATCATTACTTACAGAAGCAACGCGGGGAAGGTGAATTACTCGGTTAGCTTCAATGCCTCCTATGCCACCAATAAGGTCCTCTATGTAAGTGAGGCGCCGGATTATCCTTACCAGGCCCAAACCGGAAGGGCTTTAAATATGACATTGGGCTATCGCAGTTTAGGTTTTTACCAGCCGGGAGATTTCGATGAAAACGGCAAAGTGCTGAAAGGCGTAGCGGCTCCTTTATGGAGTGTGATACAACCTGGCGATCTCAAGTATGCCGATATGAACGGGGATGGCATTATCACCGATGCCGATAAGACTTACCTGTCGAAACCCAATATGCCTACCACCAACCTGGGTGCAGAGTTTACGGTAGGCTATAAAGGATTTACGGTACGTGCGTTACTGCAAAGTGCGCTGGGTTATGCTGTACAGGTAACTGCAGAAGGTGCAGGCGATGCATTTAACGGCAACCTGCGCCCCTGGAACCTGGAGCGCTGGACACCGGCAACGGCAGCCACTGCCACTTATCCGAGGATAGGCCTTAATACCAACATCAATAATATTTCTTACCAGACCATTTCCGATTTCTGGTTTGTGGATGCGAGTTATGTACGTCTTAAATCTTTGGAAGTAGCCTACCAGATCCCTTCGTCATGGTTACAAAGGTCCAGGGCGATACAAAATGCACGGGTTTACCTTACCGGGTATAACCTGCTTAACATCCAGAACATGGGCAAATTCCAACAGGATGCAGAGATCGCGAATGGAACGGGCGGTGCCTATCCCAATACGGCGAATTTCAACCTGGGCGTACAACTAGGCTTCTAACAACAAACGAAAACAAATGAGCAACAAGATATCTTTATCTATACGGGGGCTGTTGCCGGTTGCAGTGGTCCTCTTTGCCGGAGCCTGTAAAAAGGATTTCCTGGATCAGAAGTTATTATCTGCCGTAGACGAGAAAGCTGTATTTGCCGACAGCACCAAATCACTTGGAGCGGTGAATAACATTTACGCCAATATAGGATTATCGTTCAATGCACGCCGTTTCGGCAATACGGGAATGGATGCCGCCTGCGATGAATCGGAGCCTATCAGCGATCCAACGTTATACACTTACCGGATAACAAATGGCGGCGTGAACCCCAGCAATGCCGATAAAGCCGTATGGACAACAGCCTACCAGATGATAAGAGCTTCGAATATTTTTCTTAAAAACAAAGACAGTATTCCTGTAACCAAAGCTACCAAGGATTACTGGACAGGACAGGTAAGGTTCATGCGCGCCTGGTACACTTTCATGCTGTTAAAACACTACGGAGGCATTCCATTAATAGGCGACAAAATCTTCAGTGATAATGAAAAGATAGATATTGCGCGGAGCTCTTACGAAGAATGTGTCAACTACATCGTTGCAGAGCTGGATGCTGCCGCCGCTTTACTGCCGGACTTCTACCCTGTTAATGACATCAACCAGTTAAGGTTTACCAGGGGAACGGCGCTGGCCACAAAGGCAAGACTATTGTTGTATGCAGCCAGTCCTTTATTCAACAGTGGCGCCAATGCCAACGATCCCGACCATCTTTTATCATATGCCACTGCGGATAACGAAAGATGGAAGAAGGCTGCAGATGCGGCCAGGGCAGTAATAGGTTTGGGCGTACATGGTTTGTACACTTCATCCGCCACACCTTTTTATACTTTATTTCTTCAGAATACACCACAGCCGGAACACCTGCTGGTTTACTGGCAGCCGGTTACTACTGCCAACAACTTTTATATCGAGATAAGTGCGAATCCGCAATCCCGGGGCACCAATACAGGCTATGCAGGAGCCAGGTATTTTCCTACACAGGAATTGGTTGATGAGTTTGACATGGTGAACGGGTTGCGGATCACAGATCCCGCCTCGGGTTACCCGGGCATTGGTGATAATATGTATAAGAACCGTGATCCCCGTTTAACCTATACCGTTCATTACAACGGGGCTTTACGCAATATGGGTTCCCTGGGCGATCAGCCGGTGAATGTTTATACAGGTGTGGTGCCAACAGGTAATGCCGCTGCCACAAGCGCCAATTCAGACGGCATTTATACTTCTACCGGGACCAAGACGGGTTACTTCCGATACAAGATGTGCAACAACTTTGGTGTAGGCGGCGGCAGCGAATTATACCGTCCCTGGGTACTGATGCGGTATGCCGAGCTGTTATTGAATGCAGCAGAGGCTGTAAATGAGTATTATGGCGCCACTTCGGAAGTGTACGACTGGCTGAAGCTGATACGCAGCAGGGCTGGTATACAGGCTGGTTCGAACAGTCTCTATGGTCTCAAGGCTAGTATGACCAAAGAAGAAATGCGGGAAGCCATCCGTCATGAACGCCGTGTTGAGCTGGCATTTGAAGAACACCGGTATTGGGATGTACGCCGCTGGAAAACAGCTCCGCAAACGGAGAATGCGGAAACACATGGTATGGAAATTACCAGGGCTGCCAACGGCAGTTTCTCTTACCGAACGATAGTAGTAAGAAAACATGTATTTACCGATGCCATGTATTTCTGGCCTATACCACAAAGCGAGATTGTAAAATCGCCTTCCTTGAAACAAAATCCTGGTTATTAAAAACGAAGTCATGAAAAAGAAGCTCACTATTTTTTTAACAGCCAGCATCCTATTAGCCGCAGTCGGCATGGAAACAGCCTGTACCAAGGGAGGAACGCTTACTACCATTACCGGCAGCCGCTATACCATAACTGCAGCCGCAAGCGCCAAACAACTGGTACCTGCTATAGACACTAGTTCTACCGGCAGCTTAACAGGACTGTATGACGAGGATGCCAATATATTCACGTATACACTTAGCTGGAATGATTTGTGGAAAGACAGCCGGAAGGATACGATTACCTCCATCAGCTTTTACGGACCCGCCAATGCCGGTGCCAATGGTCAGCTTGTGCGGACATTGCCATTTGTAAATCCCAATAAGGCGGGAAGTATCAACCTGGGGCTTTCGGGCAACAATGGCCTGAAAGGAAATGAAATAAATGACTTCCTGGCGGGTACTTATTATTTCACGGTCAATACCAAAAGATATGGAACAGGTATTATAAGAGGGCAGCTTTCTGTACAGAAGCAGTAAACCCAGTTCGAGGCTTTTTCGGAAGCCCGTTCGTTAAATTTTGGGGATGAAGGGTACAGCATATAAAACTTAACATACCGTGCAAGCTTTTCATATTAACTTTAAGTTACCAATTACAACCAATAATCAGACTTACACGATATGACGACCAAGAAAAATGCAACGAAGCCTTTAAAGCCCAGTAAAAAGGAAGCCCGAAAGATAATAGCAGCGAAAATTGAAGCCGCCCTGCCGGAATTGAAAATGGTTTTAGGAGACAAACTATTCCTGGCGCGGGTAAAAAAAGCAGCGAAAGTGCTGGGAGAGGATTTTGCTTTATTACCTGCCGATCCAGCGGAATCAGTAGCTGAAGAAGCGCCGGTAAAGAAGAAGAAAGCGCCTGCTGAGAAGACTGTCAAAAGCCCTAAAAAAGCAGCAAAAGCTGCTACGAAGGTGAAAAAGGCAAAAGCAGTTAAGTCAGCTCCTGAAGAAAAAGCGATAGCATCGGTTACCGAGTAGTTAACCGGAAACAGATATTCCAGAACAGGTAGCGGTTATTATCGCTACCTGTTTTTTTATTCCCGGACGCCTGCTTAAGGTGCTATAGTTTACTACGTACCCTGCTCAGCGAAGTGGGCGTTATGCCCAGGAAAGAAGCTATAAAATAATGTGGTATCTGGTTTTCAAGGCCGGGATAGGTTTTCCTGAACCAGGCGAGTTTGGTTTTCGCGGGCTCTTTTAACAGCAACACTTCTTTTTCAACGCGCCGCAGGCTATCGAACATGATCACAGCATTGCCAAACTGTTGAAGGTCTGTATTGTATGACATGATCCTTTCCATTTTCAGGCAGTTAAATACCAGAATAGTGGCGTAGCGGGAGACAACCTGCAGGTTATACATAGAGCGCCCTTTCACCCCACGCATAATAGCCGGGGAAATAGCATTGCCATTCTGATAGAAACTCAGCGTCAGATCATCCCCCCTTTCATTAAGGACAAAACCCCTGACGACGCCTTCCACAACGATAAATTCCGACTGGATCATATCGCGCTCGCGTTCAAGCAGCTCTTCTTCGTTGCATTTAACCAATGTGGTTACACATGATAATTGGTCAAGTGTTAGCCCGGACACCTGTGCATATACCGACATTGCTTTTTGAATTGTATTTTTTAAATCATGACCGATCATTCAGCGTATTTCTTTATTTTTTTGTATAAGGAAGAAACCGGCGAAGATGGGGTGTACGATGTTTTAAAAATTGTCCATTTTGGCTAACTTTACCGTCATTGCATCCAGATATCAGTTATGAGCCCGGAAGAACAAGTCAACGGTGCTGTCAGTTATGTACAGCGTCATATGGGTGAAGATTTTACTGCCCGGCAGGTGGCAGATCATTCCTGTTTATCTTATTCCCGTTTCCTGCATGTATTTGCGCAGCACAGGCAAGAATCATTCTGGCAATATGTGAAGCGTCACCGGCTGGAGCAGGCTGCCAGCCTGGTACGGTTTAGTGGTTATAACGCCGGAGAAATTGGCGAACGGTGTGGTTATGCTACGAGATCATCGTTTTCCAAGGCTTTTTATGGTCATTTCAATTGTACTACACGTGCCTTCCAGTCTGCCTCGTTTCTTCCTCACGAACACCAGACCATGTCGGTAGTGCATTCTCTTTCAGAAGCGGCCAGCGTGGAACCGGTAGATCTATCGGCAGCAGAGTGGATACGGCTACCCGACCTAATGCTTTATTATTTTATACCTCCCCGGCTGTCAGCCGATGAACCTGCATTTATGAAATCGTTCGGCAGCTGGCACGCGCGATTGCAGCCCTGGGCCATACAAGGCGGTAGTCAATTTTTGCGTATGGTAACAGGAACCCTGGATTCGGTACCAGCGACTCCCTATCTTATGTTAAATACCTATTTTGGTGTTGTAGTTCCCCGTTATGATGACTTTTTGAATACCCTGCTCAACAACTCCGGCAGTTTTCTGTCTCGTCCACTATGTGGTGGTAAATACCTGCGGCTGCCGCTACAGCATTCCTGCCGGAGTGCGTCACCGGTTTGTTATGAATTTGTAAAACAGAACTGTTTGAGCGGTAATTTCAAATTAAGAGAAAACCAATTTTTTATTGCCTTAACGGGTGAAAGTGAATGTGAGTTGTATATACCGGTGACCGTTTAAACAACGGGAGCCTGTTTACAATAAAAAAGGGGCAGCCATTATTATCTGGCCGCCCCTGAAATCTATTATTTTACCGATAAAGCCAATTAAGACATTGCGTGGTTCATTTCTCTTTTTGCTTCCCGGTTAGCCTTGCGGAAGTACTTTCTGATTCCCTCATGTGCATCACCTGCTGCGTCTGCCGCATCGTGTGCGAGCTGAGCGGTTTTGTTACGATTGCGCATATACAAGATGGCGCCTACTGCTGCCGTACTTACTATGCCTGCGGCGATTAAAATGTTCTTCATAATTATATTTTTTGGTTATACATGGATATATTGCAATGGCCATGCCATAACCAGGTTTGGGGTCATTGGAATTGTTAAATGGTGGCCTGGTTGTTGAAATACGTATTTTACACTTAAAAAAACCATAATATGACCCAGGAAAGAATGATCACCGGCAGTACTACCGAAGAAGTATGGGACCAGATCAACAGCGACTTTGAAACACTGGAAGATGTTAGTCATTACCATGTGCTCATTAACCACGCTGGTACCCGTATTGCACTTGATATAGATATTGATCTTGGCGGAGGCTTTGAAGGCGGCTACGAGGTTACCTCCATTACCGCTGCTATTCCCGATACTACGTTTCGTTTTGCCATTCACCCACAGGATTTTGTGTATGAAATAGGCAAGTTATTTGGCATACAGGATGTTACTATAGGGTATCCTGAATTCGACAAAAATGTTATTGTTAAAACCAACGACGACACAAAAGTAAAAAAACTGTTTGCTGACAGCGAAGTTCGCGAGGCATTCCAGGACTTATCGGGCTACTCACTCGGCATTACGGAAGGCGACAAAGAGCAGCTGCAACTTGAGTTGAACATACAAAGAGGTATTATCGATGCTTCGGAGTTACTGGTATTGTATTCTGCTTATTATAAGGTTCTGGAAGCAGTAGTAAAGGGTTAATACAATCGAAGTATTACCCTAAGTAATCAAATAACGGCGGCTGTACCTGAGTACAGCCGCTTCTTTTTAACTATTATTCTATTTATCCATGCTGGCATTTACCATCAGGCTCTTCTTACTGTAACTATTCCGTTGCCTATGCGCTGTACTATTAGTTTATTTATCGCTATTTCCATTCTTCATCGATGCTCCAGGAGTTTAGCCAGGAGATTTCCAGGTTATCGTTTTTAAAGCGAATGGGTAACCAGAGGTAGCGGCCGTCGATGGCGTTAGAAGGTTTCCATTTGTCGGCCATAAAAATGAAAGCATCTTTTTTCCCGGGAACAGGCAGTACATGTGTGCTTTGACCTCCGAATGTGATATGCGCATTTTCTCCCATACAAGGATTACCGTGATATTTCCAGGGACCAAATATGCTATCAGCAGTAAACCAGCGGGCGGCATTAGGAGCCCAACCGGTGCAGCCCGAGCCGATCATATAGTAACGTCCATTTCTCTTGAACAATGCAGGAGCTTCGGTTTGAAAGCCTACGTACACGCGGGAGAATTTTCCTGTATGACCGGTATAGCTATCATCCAGTTCTGCCACATCGAGGGTGAAGTTTTCCTCAGAAGCAAATACATGGTATGCTTTGCCATTATCATCGACAAACACAGTCATGTCCCTGGCCATTTGGCCGCCGGGCAGATCGCGGCAGAAAAAGCCGTCGAACTTATTTGCGGGATTATTGCAATTGAGCTGTTTTTCTGCATCCGGCGTTCCGGAAGGATAGTAAGGTTGTTTTAGTGCATTAGGTCTGTAGCTTTTCAGGAAGGTGTAAGGTCCATTGATATTATCGGCGACGGCTACCCCTGAACGCGCGGCGGCATACCCTTTACCCAGCAGTTCCAGGTGAAACCACATCACAAACTTTTTTGTTTTGGCATTGTAAACAACTTTAGGGCGTTCCAGGATACATCCCCTGGCAATATCGCTTTTTGGATCGTCAGACACCTTTAATGCAATACCTTCATCTTTCCAGTTATACAGGTCTGTGGAAGAATAACAGTGTACGCCCACTTTAGCCACATTGCCTTCATTGCCGGCAACTTTGTGTTCGCCAAACCAATAATATTTACCGTCGTGCAAGAGAATACCGCCGCCATGGGCATTGATGTGAACGCCGTTGTTATCGGGCCATATTTCACCCGGCGAAAAAGAACCAAGTTTCTGAGCCTGGAGCAGTAAGCTGCACAGGGCAAGGCAGATCGTTAATAAACCCTTTATCATGTTGTTTTATTTACATTTTGACAGGGTTAAAGAAACGCCATTATACCCTTTTATGAGGGGGGCAAAATCATCTATTAAAGGTGTGATTTCGGCATATTAGTTCAACATATAAATAGCAGCATTCAGGCTGGCGGCAAAACTTACCCATAGCAGGTATGGCACGAAGAGCCAGGCAGCGGGTTTGCTTATTCTGCTGAAAACCAGCAGGCAGGAGATAATAGCGATCCACAGTATTGAGATATCGACCAAGGCCATGCCGATAAGGTGCCATTGAAAAAACAGGAATGACCAGATGAAGTTCAACGCCAGTTGTACAAAGAATAATGCCATAGCCCTGCTTTTGATGTGGGAAGCAGGTTTTGTCCAGACCAGGTACAGGGCGATACCCATCATGATGTAAAGGATTGTCCATACCGGACCGAACAGCCAGTTAGGCGGATTGAAGGACGGCTTATTCAGTTGCGGGTACCATGTATTGACATTATTGGCGGTAACCGTTCCGGCAATAGCGCCTGCTGCAAGGGGTATGGCAAGGGATATGATGAACTTCGTCCATTTCATAAAATGTGTGGTGGGTTTAAAATGCTGCAGATTATGACTGACGGCTTTGAAGTACCAGTTGGTGCAAAGCCTCTATTTTCTGACGAAGCAGGTCGCGCGCCATGTCATCAGTAAGATTACCCCTGTCATCGAATCTTTTCGCGGCATCCGCCACCAAGACTTCCGGTTTTAGTGCAGGTTTCATACTCAAAGTCAGAAAAACAGGCTGAAAGGCTAACTGCATGCGGACTGTGCCCCATAAACTGGTAGTAGCGCCTATGAGGGCTACCGGCTTTTGCAATAACGGGGAATCTTTACCACGTGATGCCCAGTCAATCGCATTTTTTAATGCCCCCGGAATGGAGTAGTTGTATTCGGGAGAGGCGATAAGAAAACCATCTGCTGCCGCCAGCTTATTTCTGAAGGCCACTACCTGTTGCGGGCGTTCGGGTTTAGCCGGTGTATCTTCATCCTGGTTATAATGCGGCAGATCGGCAATTGACACGATTTCCATTGTTACACCTTCCGGCAATAGTTTCAGTGCATTTTGCAGGAGAAAACCATTGAAGGAATTTTTGCGGAGGCTGCCGCAAAGTGCAACAAGATGGACAGTGGTATTCATATGTTATCTTTTGAGGTTTTAACCGAAAGAATCATACCAACTTACAATATTTCGGCGAGAGTATCCTGCAGGTATTTTTGCTGTAGCTTCTCTTGCTCAATACGCCCGTTCACGGCTGCCAGTTTCTGATATGCCGCTCTTTCTGGCAGCGTCAGAAAAGGCAATAAACGATTTTGATAAACAGCAGGCTGTTTCAACATTTCCCGTTCATGAGCCAGTACTGCCTTTTCATCCATCAAGAGGCTTTGTACATGAGGATAGAGTTCTCTGAAATTGTTGAGCATCAGGAAGCCGTCTTCGTCCAGGTCGCCCCAATAGAACAGGCGAGTACGATTTAACAGGGGAATCTGGCGAAGCAGGGACAAGGCTTTCCCCCATCCACAAACAGCCAGCATGCCGCTGGTTTGGGGCAGAAGATATAAATTTGTTTCATTTTCGACGACACAGACAGCATCCAGTTCCCAGGACAATTTTCGCATACCATCGGGGCTTAGGCCCAATACTTCCATGCCGTGGGTGTACATCTCAGCCAATGTGGGATCCAGCCATCTTGCCGGGTACAAAAAAGGCTTTTGAGCCATTCCGAATGCGGCTTCCAAGCTTATTGCAGGCAAAGAAACCGTTTCGGGTAGCAGGTGCTTTAAGATAGAAAGTAGTACAGGTTCGTGGGTTTTTATAAACTTGGTATGTACAGCAACAGGCAAGCTCCTGAGGTATTGCCCCTTTACATCGTGATTTAACAGAAATGTAAGCACTTCTTTCAGGCCGTTCCATTCGGGTTGCAGTTCGAGCACACGGCGGGGCTGAGCAGCGAGCCATACACGAAGACGATCATCCCACTGCAAGATTTCTTTTAGCTGCGTCCTGAACAGATCCAGTTCATTTGTTTTATCCAAAAGTGCAACCAAATCATCTTCGGTTTGAACCGTTAACCTTGCGGGCCATTTTTGTTTGCCCAATTTTTTACTATTCCAGTCTTCCCAATCAATTAGCCAACCCTGGATGCTGCCGCTTTTTTCATGCGCCTGGAATAGCCGTATCCGTTCATGCAATTCTTTTGTAGTTTCAGGCCGCTTTTTCCCACCAAACAATATAATTACCTCAAAAGGCTGTTCCATTATCAGGCGTCTCAAGTGAGACTGGTAATGCTTCTCCAATTGCGATATATATTGATCTATCAACATCAGGCGGCATTTTCATCTATCTTTTCCTTTAGTTCTTTCATAGTCATGTTATACATTTCACTGTGACGGTTGTTGATACGCTGCGCCAGGTGCACGTGTGCTATAAAGTCCTGAACGATCTGGATTTTGTCGCTTGGCGTTACTACCAGCAGTTGCAGATGCAGTTGTTTACACAGTTCCATGAGGTAGGTTGCTTTTTCTTCGTCCTGGTTGCTAAAGCTTTCATCCACGGCGATGAACCTGAGGCTTTTGCTATTGCTTCCTTCGCGGGTAATACCGAACTGGTAGGCGATGGCACTACAAAGGATGGTATAGGTAAGCTGCGCTTTTTCGCCACCGGAGAGCTGGCCCATCTGGCGGTAAGTTTTTTTCAACTCATCTGTATTGCGGAACTTTTCATCGGCCCAAAATTCAAACCAATTGCGCACATCAAGCACTTTCGCGCGGTAGGCTTCGCTTTCGTCGAGGCTGGCGATGAGGGGTTGCACTTTACTACGGAAGTGAAATGCTTTTTCATCAAAGCTGTTCTGCTGCCAGTTTGCTGCCTGCGGCAATGCTTCGAGGAGTTTGTACTTAAATTCCTTTACAGTTGTATCATTTACCGGGCGACGTCCCAGCTGGATATAGGTATCGGGGAGACGGTTAAAATTGATGGCGCTCAGAGAACGGTTTAGCTTGTCGACGCTGCCGGTAATATTTCTTTCCCAGCTTTCGAGCTCTTCGTTCAACTCGCCCATTTTGTACACCATCGTTTCATGGAGGTAGCGTTCAAAGTCTTTTTTGAAGCGGGGCAGGTTTTCCGATTCGAGTTTATCGAGCCATTCGATGTATTCGATGGTATAGGCGGCGTCGTCGGGCAGTTGCTGCACATCGCCTATCCAGTCGGGAAAACGCTGCTGGATATCAGTAGATGGGCTTTTGATACGGTTGATACTTTTATTCAATTGCGTTTCTTCCCTGTGTACAGTCTCGTTCAACCTATCAATACCAGCTTCTACCTGTTGCTTTATTTTCTGGTAAATCTGGCTGATATTATCCAGCGCAAGGCTGGCTGTTTGCTCTGCGTAGCGCTGTTGAAAAGAGAGCAATTTATCTTTATCCTCCTCTTGTAACAGTTGCAGCATTACCTGAAGTCCGTTCAATTCGGATTGCCATTGTTCTACCTTCATTTCCTCGAACCCTTGTGCTTTTGTAAGCCCGGCACGCTCCAGCTCCGAAGCGTTACGCTTCTCCTGAATTTCTTCAAGCTGCCTGGTCAATGCTTTGAGCTGATTATTGCTCTGGCTCAAGGATTTTGCCTGTTCTTCAATGTTATGAACAGCGCGTTGCAAGGCTGCAACGTCTATTGTAATGAAGCCGCTATGCTGATCGATATTATTCATGGCTACCATTTCCTTATCAAGTCGTTCCTTTTTGCGTTTACAACGCTGTAAGGTTTCTTCAGCCAAGGCAATGGCATCGGCAAGCTGGTTTCTTTTATGTATAAGGGATTCTTTCTTTCGTTCATTATTCCAGCCCATTACATAGCTTCCCGCATCGTTCCTCTCGGGACGGTCGTCTTTTTCATGGCGATCCCGGTTTTTGATAAGTCCGTTAAGGGTGATTGCTTTATCGTAACGATCCAGGGCCTTTTCATCTTCCAGGCAAATATGCTCGAACTGGCGAATCAGTTGTTGTTCCACCCACCCGGTAAGCGGGTGTTCGGGATGGAAGTCCAGTTTATGGAATACAGTATCTTCTTCGGCATACTGGTGCAGGGCTATGTCGGCAACATGATAATAGACAAGACGGGCTCTGAGATTAGTATTGTTGACGAACCTGTTTACCTTTTTATAATGCCTGGTAGGGATTAACAAGCGCAAGGCGAATCCATGCAGCAGTTTTTCCAATGCGGGCTGCCAGGCCATTTCTTCTGCTTTCACCTGCATGAGTTCGCCCGCGAAGGGTAATTCGTCGGGATCAATTTTCAATGCATCGCATACCTCTCTTCGCAGACGGATCAGGTTACCGGGTATATTGTTCTTTGTGTGAAGCAAGAGGTTAAGTTCCGCTTCTATCCGCTCCTTTTCCCTGGCGCTATTGATGGATATGTTTCTACTGTCAAAATCATCGTCACTGTTGAGTCTGCTTTCTCTTTCTATACGTAAACCAGCTTTATGCGCTTCGGCTTTGATACGTTTATAACTTGCTTCATCTACCGCATTCACTTCATTAATGCGCAAAGTATTGCACCAATCGGAGAAAAGAGTAAGATGTTTTTCAGCCAGCAGCAATCGTCCCTTTGTTTCCTCCAGCTCTTTTTCCAATTGCTGTAACCGTTGTCCTGCTTTATTTTGTTCTACCTGATTACGGGTTTGGCGCTCTTGCTCAATGAGATTATCTATTTGCGTTTTTGAGGCATCAATCTTTTGTTGCAGCTCATTAAGCAGGCGACGGGATTCACTTACTGCTTCCTGCAGCAGGTGGTGTTTGGTATAGCTATGCCAGATGGCGGCTATTTCATTTTCCTGCTTCAGCTGCTGCAGTTGCTGCAGGTTTTGCTGGAAGCTGTTATAAAGTGTACCCAAAGGCTGTAGTAGCGCTATCTGCTGTTCTACCTTTTCGATATTACGCTGGGCTTCGAGGAGGGTACCCAGGTGTTTTTTCAGATCGAGGAACTGCTCTTCCATATTACGTGGTTCGAGCATGTGCGTTCTGATAAACTCGTCCAGATTACCAAGCACTTTGATGCCGACAGTCTGGTTGAAGAGACTAAGCGCCTGCAGGCTTTGCATACCCAGTACTTCTGTAAGCCTTTGTGCATAGGCTCCTGCGGCAGAGAACCATTCTACCTGTTTACGGGAGCCTTTGTTATACTGCTGATCTATTCTTTTCTTCCAGGCACCACTAAGATCAAAGGGTTTGAAGTCGTCCTCGATACGAAGCGCTTTGTGGGCTACTGCGAAAACCCTTTTCATTTCACCATTTGTGAAATAGCGTACCTGGAACAATGTTACCAGCTGCTGGGCTTCATTGGCAAAGTGTGCCAGCAGGATGCTGTAAGCTTCATCCTTGTTTTCGCGCAGGTAGAGGGTTTTGGTAGTGTTGGTGCTTTCGCTGTTCACAGTACCATAGCCACCGAGCACATAGGTTTCTTCGGTACGATCGCCTTTTTTTTCACTTCCCGAGGACTGGTTGTAGAAGCGGTATTTCTTTTCCGGAACGATCAAGGTAAGCAGGGCATCTACAAAAGTAGTTTTGCCGCTACCGTTGGAGCCGGTAAGTAATGAGGTTTCGCCACCAGGCCGGATGCTGTGGATCACTTCGTCGAAAGTGCCCCAGTTAAACACCTCCATATATTGAAGCCGAAAGCCTGATTTATGACTGTCGGTGCTGAATACGTTTAGTTGCATGCTCGCTTAGTTGTTGCTTAAACTGATCTAATACTTCGCCATCGACCCTGGCTTTGATGATCTTTTTGATGCGAAACTTCTGTTCGTCGGCGAGATCGTTGTTCTCTATCCTGTCGAGGAAGCCGTTTTCTTCGGCGCGATCAATTAACCTGTCGAGTTCTTTTATGAATTTAACGCGGCTGGCATTTTCTTTAAAAAAGAGTTCGGCGTATTCTTTTATCTCGCGGCGCTTTTTTATAAGCTCCCTGTTGGTCACCTCTCCTACTTCAAACTCTGCCATCATATCGCGAAGCAATACCAGCAAGACACTTTCGTCGTAAGTAAGGGGGCGGCGCTGCATCCAGCTTACACCGGCCTCCTCTTCTTCGGCCGTGGTATGCCGGAGGTAAGCATAACCATCTTCTTCATCCAATACCAGGGTAAGGCCCAACTGGCGAACAAAAGAAGAGAGTTCTATCTTGTACTGAAGCAGTTTTTCCCAGGTGGATTTTTCCACATATTCTACGGGGCCTTTCAGCAGTTTGATGAAGACCGGTGTATAGGGTATTATCTTATCCGGAATATTCATATCAAGTAATAGTATCTTTAATAATGAAAGGTGCGCTTATTTACTAAATAACAGATAAGGCACTTCCAGGAATTTTGTTTGCTCTTTGTTTACAGGGATATGTTCAGAGATGTTTTTCATGATCTGAACCCTGCTACCCTTATCGCGCAGGAAACTATAATAAGCCACGATTTCGGCTACGCCGTTTTCGAGGCCTGTTTTTTCAATGATCTCTTTCAGGGTAGCAGTTTGCTGTTGTTTCAATACCGTTTCTACCTGGGACCAAAGTTTTTTCTTATCTACAAAGCTGGTATTAAGGAGGCGGTTAAAACGCTCCATATCACCTATCTTTTCTTCACTGGCCAGGGGTTGTTTCACGGCGCCTGTTGCCTTCTTTTGTTCTGTGGTCAGTTTCCTGTCCATTACCAGCCTGATCTCCGCCGGCTGCTCTATACTTATGCCGCAGGGAACAGGATCTTCATCGTCCATGAGTTCAAAGACCAGTTCTTTGATGTTACTGATCTGCTGGCGCAAGCGGCGGTGATAGGCAATTTCTTTTTCGGTGATGATGCGGCTGAGCTTTTCGGCCATTTTGTCGTTGGCATCATATACAGAGCGTCCCTGCTGCAGCAACAGGGATTTAATATTCTGAAGGAAATGAAGATCGGCCGGAATTTCTCTTTCTTCAAGCAATTGGACCAGTTCACCTGTAAGGTTACGCCAGTCTTCCTGTCCTGCCCGGGAGATAAGGAAATCCCAGAAAGCATAGAAGCTTTTACCCTGGTCGCTGGTACGCAGTGCATCGTACGATTCGAAGGCGTAGCCGAGGATAGCGCCTTTGTTGAGTTCGGCGCGGGTATGTTGTTCTACGATGTTCCGGTGGATCTGTTTGAAGTTATCTTCCACTTCCCTGAAGTCGCTGACAAGTTCATAGCAAAGGCGGGTGAAGAGTTCGAGACGTTCCTGCACCTGGGCATTACTGTAAACCTCTACAGGAGCGCCGAGTTCAAGCGCCTTAATTTCCTTATCGATTTCAGCGCGTTTATTTTTCAGTTCTTCGAGGCGGCGTACACGGTCGTCCTCCGTTTTCTCGACCATATCGCGGAGGGAGGAAAAGAGGATCTTAAAGCGGCTTTCCGTACCTACAAACTGCCGTTTCTGTAAGGATTGGAGCCATTGGAAGACCTTTTCGGCGTGGGATGACAACTGGTAAATAACCTCTCCATCGGGGCCGGGAAGGTCCTGGAGCAGGCGTTTCTGGACCCAGTTAAGCAGGTATTTGCGTGCGCGGCTTTCTTCGTCTTCGCCGAACTCGATGCGGGCTTCCTCGATATCTTCGGTGCCTTCGGCATGGAGGCTCAACGCTTCGGCGAGCAGGTTTATCAATTGCGGTTCCTGGATGGAAAAGAGGTTACCTTCCTTAAAAACCTGGTAAAGAAAGGGCAGCACCCAGTGTGCATTACGCATGCGAAGCATTTGCACAGCGGGTGCGGTTTCAATAGTAAAAGCGATATCAGTCCCTGCCATAAGTTTACAAGCTACGGAAAAAGGGGAATGAAGATAGGCAGATTTCCGATTAGCGCACAAAGATCCAGCAGAAGAGCAGGAAAAAGGGCAACTCAACTACCAAACCGCAAAGGAGACCTGCGAAGGCGGGATAGCTGTTTTTAAGCGAGCCAGTCCTTTTCAGCAGCAGGAAAAAAGCGGCAAGTCCTATAAAAGCAGGAATTATCACAAAGCTGTGTGTAAGGCCATAACTCATCCACCAGATATAAACCGAGGAATAGAAAGAAGCAGCAAAAGGAGGATTGCCGGCCCATTGAAACGGATCCAGATGAAAGATAGCCCCCGTTTGAGCAACAGCAAAAACAAGATATTGGCCAAGTGCTGCGATGAGCGCTATAAACAGGAATTCACCCCATTTATACCTGCGGCTCCATTTCCAGAACAAAGCGATCATTAATAATGGTAGTGCTACAGACAGACCAAAAACAATAAGCAGCGATATGTCGGGCCACGTAAAGCTAAAAGGTTGGCTTTTACAGGGGGTAACATATCCGCAGACAGGGAGACGGAGGTGCCAACCAGTTAACCAGTTTGTAAGAATTATAGCACAAAGGTTAAGGATAACAAAAAGCGGAAAGCTGAAGAAGGCGGCCCAGAAGGCGGGTTGTTTAAGGTATAGTTTTTTCATTTTTCAATACTATCTTCTTTCGAAAAGCAGCTATTGACCGTCTGTGGAGTTTAACAAAGGATAATGGGGGTAAACCATGAGATAAATCAGTTTCTATAACTGGAAATGAATATAGCTTTGCATTATGACGGCTGCTGGTTATACAGCAGTTCTTATTACGACTTCGTAGCTCAGTTGGTAGAGCAACAGACTCTTAATCTGTGGGTCCTGAGTTCGAGCCTCAGCGGGGTCACAAAAACGACAACAGGCATCAAATATATGATGCCTGTTGTCGTTTATTGCTATGAGCTTTCCAACAAAGCAATTTGGACTTTTAAACAAAATTGCTCAACGGCATCTTGTTTCAACTTTGTGTTATAAAAATTGAGACAAGATGAAAACGATAGACAAGATCTATATTAACGGCGCATTTGTAACGCCACATGGCACGGAGCAGTTTACGCTTATTAACCCTACCAATAATACAGTACTTGGGCAGGTTGTGTTAGGTGATGAAGTTGACGTTAATGCCGCTGTAGCCGCTGCAAAAGCGGCTTTTACTACGTTTTCGCAGACGAGTACTGCGGAGAGAATTGAATACTTACAGGCCCTATATGATGCTGTTGCAAAGCGAAGGGATGAGCTAGTATCGGTAATGGTGGAGGAATATGGCGGAACGCTGGCTTTTTGCCGGAGGAGTGTTGCCAACACGCTTGAAAGCTTCCGGTCGAATATAGCTGTCTTACAGCATTTCCAGTTTGAAAGAATAGTGGGCAGCTCAAGGGTAGTGCTTACGCCTGCAGGGATAGCGGGGATCATTACACCATGGAATGCGAGCAACAGTTTTATTTGCGGCAAGCTGAGCACGGCTATTGCGGCGGGCTGCACAGCAGTGATAAAACCGAGCGAGATGAGTGCCTTACAAACGCAGGTGATCATGGAGTGTTTGCATGAGGCAGGGTTGCCTGCAGGGGTATTCAACATTGTGAATGGCACCGGATCGGTAGTGGGAGCGGCCATAACGCAGCATCCTGATATCGCCAAGATATCCTTTACCGGTTCTACAGCAGTTGGCAAGAGCATAGCACGTGGAGCGGCCGAGACCATGAAACGCGTGACGCTAGAGCTTGGGGGTAAATCGCCTAATATTATCCTGGATGATGCAGACCTGGAAAGCGCTATTCCAAAGATTATTGCTGCCGCCTTTATGAACAGCGGGCAGGCTTGTATAGCAGGCACAAGATTGTTAGTTCCTGAAAGCAAACAAGACGAAATAAAAGAACTTATAAAGCAAGCTGTAGCACAGGTAGCTGTTGGCAACCCAGGAGAGGAAGGTACTGCTATAGGCCCCATGGTTAGTATAAAGCAATACGAGCGGGTACAGCATTATATTCAGCTGGGATTAACAGAAGGCGCCGAGTTAGTTACAGGAGGTACCGGTCATCCAGAGGGACTTGAAGCGGGGAACTTTGTAAAGCCGACCGTTTTTGCCAATGTAAATAATAATATGCGTATTGCGAGAGAAGAGATCTTCGGGCCGGTTCTATCCATCATTTCTTATGATACAGAAGAAGAAGCTATCAATATCGCAAATGACACCGATTATGGTTTGCAGGCGTATATCAATACAACCGATGTGCAACGCGGGCGCCGGGTAGCGAATCGTATCAATGCCGGCAGGGTTTTAATCAACGAACTGAAACATGACCCTATGGCTCCTTTTGGCGGATTCAAGCAATCGGGAATAGGCCGGGAATTTGGGGTGTACGGGCTGGAATCGTACCTGGAGCCGAAGGCAGTTATTGAATAATAAGTCCGGCGCTTAAAGTAGCTGCAGGTATTAGTACATTTGAAACAGCAATAGTTATATGAGCATAGAGACCACCAGACTTCCCATCCGTTTCTCCTGTTATTTTACGAGGAGCAGGTCCGGGGAGCAGTTTGTTCCTGAACATACAATCGGATATGTAGTGTCGGGGAAACTGGAAGTAAATGACGGAACAGAAGCTGTTTCCTTTCGGGAAGGGGACTTGTATTTCTGCCGCAGGAACCGGCTGGGGAAGTACACGAAACATCCCGGAGAAAGCGGAGAATTCCGGTCTATCTCTATTTTCTTTGAGCAGGGCACCCTGCGTAATTTCAGCATGAACTATGGTTATACGTCAGGAGGCATGACCGCGGGAAAATCGTTTCAACATTTACCTGCGCCTTCGGTATTAAGTCATTATATGGAATCGCTTAAGGTTTATGAATCGCTGCTAAAAGAGCAGGGGAAGGGAGAATTGCTGCTGGTAAAGCAACATGAAGCGTTGTTGCTATTGTTGCAATTAAAGCCGGAAGTGAAAGATATTCTCTTTGACTTTTCGGTACCGGGCAAGATAGACCTCGAAGCTTTTATGGTGCGCAACTATCATTTCAATGTAGATCTGAAGCGGTTCGCCTATCTTACAGGAAGGAGCCTGTCGACCTTTAAGCGTGATTTTGAGAAGGTATTTCATCTTACGCCCAGCCGCTGGCTATTACAGCGGAGATTACAGGAAGCGCACTATCTTATAAAAGAGCAGAAGAAAGCTGCATCGGATATTTATCTTGACCTGGGATTTGAAGACCTTTCGCACTTTTCGTATGCCTTTAAGAAGCAGTATGGTATTGCGCCTTCCTTTGTTTAACTACAGCTTTTTCTGCGACCGGCGTTACCAGGACATTGCCAAGTGACCGGCGTTAATCAATTACTGTTCAAAGCGTGCTACCCTGGGATCATTCATTAGCGTAGTGGCCAATTTCCGGTGTTTTTTTTCGTGTCCCTGTACTTCCCATACCAACAAAAGCTTCTCTGAAGTTTTCAGCTGTTTGAGCAATTTAAATTTCATTTGACCGGAGCTGATCAACTGTTCAAAATAATCGAGGGCGTCGGGAGCATAGTTGCATTCAAGCGAATAGACTCTTACCTGGTTGAGTTTATCGATCACATTCTCCCAGGAATGAAGAATCGCCAGCACTGCCAGGATAAGAAGGCTGGCACCTGCTGCCGCCATATAATAACCACCACCAATACCCATACCTACTGCCGCAACAGACCATATTGTTGCGGCGGTAGTAATACCCTGCACTTTATTATTATTTTCTTTAAAAATAACGCCAGCGCCCAGGAAGCCGATACCTGTTACAATATTGGCAGCAATTCTATCGGGGTTATTTCCCCCTCCAATCAATAAAGACATTATAGTAAAGAAACATGATCCCATAGAGATCATTATCATTGTTCTAAATCCTGCGGATTTACTGCGATATTCTCTTTCCGCTCCTACAATTCCACCCCACAGGGCTGCCAGGAGGAGTCGTAATGCTATTTCGTAGTCCATAAATAAATATAGGGAATAGATGGCAGATGCATTTTATGAGTTGTTGATGACCGGAAGCGGCTTTGTCAGGTATCGAGCCATTGTTTAAAGTCTTCGGCTCTTTCTTCACTTACTACGATTTCAACATTTTCCGGCGGCGGCGGGGAAAGCACCACTTTTACGCGGTTACGGGGAAGTTTATGCATTTCCTTTATAGCTTTCACCTGGATGATAAATTTCCTGTTGATGCGAAAGAACAATTCCGGATTGAGCTGGGGCTCAAGACTCGCGATCGTTTCTTCAATGATATAATGCTGCTGATCTTTTGTGATCATGAAGAGGTATTTATCGGACGCCATGAAATACGCTACTTCTTCCAGTGCTATTGTTTTGATGATGCGGCCAATTTTTACGAGGAACCGGTTCCGAAGACGGATAGCAGGTGTGCCAGAGAAGGGTGCAGGGGATGTTAGAGCAGCCTGTTCAGCAGGCGATGCGTCTGGATGGCGGGACGACTGGACTGTATCCGTTGCCGTTGCGGACCGGCGGAGCATTTCCAGTTTATTGAGGGCTCCTCTTATATCAGCCTCATTAAAGGGTTTCAGCAGGTAGTCGATGCCCTGGTGTTTGAAGGCTTTAAGCGTATATTGATCGTAGGCTGTGGTAAAAATGACGGGGCATTCTATGGTGACGAGCTGAAAGATGCGGAAACTTTCGCCGTCGCCAAGGTGAATATCCATGAAAATGAGATCCGGGGTATTATTTGTAAGCCACGCGGCGGCGGCCTCTACTGTGCCAAGAATTGCGGCAACCTGAACTGCAGGATTAATACGCAGTAATGCATTTTGTAGCGTTACCGCCGCCAGGTCTTCATCCTCAACAATTAATACTTTCATTTTATCTCTGCTTGAGGCTAAAAGTAAAAAAAGAATATCAATTGGATGGGAAATGTGATTGGGGAAGAAGAAAGGCTGTACCTGTACCGGTACAGCCTTAAGAGCAACTGGGCGTATCTGCTCTTTTTATAAAATCATTGCAGGTTTGGATTGCTTGCCAGCGCATCTTTAGGGAAACGCAAGGTATACCTGGGGTCATTCTGTTTAAGCGTGAACTCTTCTCCGCCGGTGAAATGCGTTATTCCGGGCTGGCCATAACGGCGGAGATCGTACCAGCGGTGACCTTCAAGGGCCAGCTCTCTTTCTCTTTCGTTGAGGATCTCCTGCGCCAGCGCTTCATTGCCAAGAGTGCTGATGCGGGTAGCTTCTGTTTGATAGTAAGCAGGCTTCAGGCGTTTTGCTTTCAATGCCAGCAAGCTTTGCAGCGCCAGGGCTTTATTGTTTGCGTGGAGTGCAGCTTCGGCGCGGATGAGGTAAAGTTCTCCATTACGGAAAGTTATCTTCAGAGCGTTGTCGCCACCTTTCAGAGAAGCATAATCACCGCCGGACCTACTGAAATACAGCGGAAAGCGGAGGTCGTTTGTACGGTCATAGATCCCCAGCAGATGATCGGAGATCAGTGCTACTCCACGCAAGTTGAAGGCTTTTTCCAAAGACATGATATTCTCTACTGACTGATAGTGGCTGGGCAACCTGGAAGAAGCGTTAAGATCTTCGAGTTTATCGTTCAGCGTCAACGCCTGTTCAGTTGCCTGCAGCGCCTGTTCCCATTCGCCTCTGAATTCACGTACCCTCGCCAATAGCGCCCATGCGGCGCGTGTGGTAAAGCGATAGTTTTTACCTGTCTCGAAAGTTGCCACATTCAGCAGTTTCTGACCGTCTGCAATATCGGAGAGAATTTGCGTGTACACCTCTTCAACTGTTGAAGGAGCGTAGTTTTGCTCCAGGTCTATTTTCAGAGACATGGGGATACCTCTGTCTGAAGCTGCTGTGGCTTTATTGTATGGCTTGGCATAGAGGTTCAACAGTTCAAAATGACAATAGGCGCGTAATAAAAATGCCTCACCTTTGATCTGATCTGTTTCTGTGGTTTTACCGGCTTCGTTTTCTATTTCGGCAATTACATGGTTGGCATTAAAGATAACCGTATAGAACTGGACATACTGAAACTGGAAAGTTGCCGCATCGGGCGTTGCATCGTTCCAGGTGTAAATGCCTTTAGCGCTGGGATAGTCGGTAGCCCACTCATCGAGGACCGTTTCATCGGTACGTAAAGCCAGGAGAGACTTATGTTCGGGGAAGTGACCATAAGCGGAGGTTAACAGTCCCCTGAAATCTTCTGCAGTTTTCGGGATAACACGTCCAACCGGTTCTATATCCAGGTATTTTTTGCAGCTGCTTGCGGTAATAATAAGCAGGAGCGCTGTTGTAAGTTTTATGATTCTGTTCATTGTGTTCTAGTTAAAAGGTGGCATTTAAACCGAAAGAGATACTTCTTGTAACGGGCTGTGCATAGATGTCGCCATAAGTTTCGGGATCGAAGTATCCATCGTAATTGGTGCCGAATACAAAAGGATTCCTGCTTTCAACAGTAAGTTTAATGTTACCGGCTTTTACTTTGCGTGCAACGGAAGCGGGGAGATTATACCCGAGCCTGATGCTGTTGATACGTACGTAGCTGATCTTTTTCGCAAAGATGTCGAGCATCCTGTAGCTGTTGATAGGATCCTGGCTGTTCATCCAGGTATAGGCCATCCATCTTTCACCATTGTAGCTTTCTTTACCAAATGCAGGAGGCAGACTGCTGACAGACCTTGCATAGTTCTGACCGCGATCAACGGCAGCAGGATTATAGGAAGGCGCAGCCAGTTTCCATTGATCCAGTTTAAAGAGTGCGGAGATGGCAAGATCGAAACCACCCAAGCGGAAACGGTTGATCAAACCACCGGTAAATTTAGGATCCATGTCGCCGGCATAAGAGAACAGACTCTGGAACCCTGCGCGGTCGAGACGTGTATCCAGTAATTCTCCGGGGAAGATATCGGCATAAGGATCGTAGAGCTGATAGAAATCTTCGAGGCTGGTAACCCTGCCATTCTGAAGAAACTGAGGAATTCCGTTGGCATCGAGTCCTGCTGTTTTCAGCACAAACAATGCATTAATGGGATAACCTTCTTTTGAGGGCATAAAGTCGCTGGGCGCTGCTTTTTGCCTGATCATCCTGCTTTTATTGCGGGCGATGTTAAAGTCGGTTGACCATTGAAAGTTTTTGGTAACGATATTGTGTGTGGAGATACTCAGCTCAATGCCCTTGTTATTAATTCTTGCGAAGTTGGATTTGGTATTATTAAAACCATTTTCCAGCTGGAGCATTTCGGTACCAATTAAGTCCTTGCCATTCCTGTTATAATAGTCGGCAATTACCTGGATCCTGTTATTGAACAAGCCGAGGTCGAAGCCGACGTTAACCGTTGCTGTTTTTTCCCAGCGCAGTTTGTTATTGGGCGGGGTTGTAACGTTCACGCCGGTTTCGTTATTCCCGGGTAATACGTTAATCGGCTCATAAGAACCAACGATAAAGGGTGATGTATATTTATCGATATTACCCTGAAGACCGTAAGAGGCGCGGATGCGCAGGTTAGAGATTGCAGATGCCGATCTCAGGAAATCTTCTTCCCTGACGTTCCAGGCGCCAGAGATAGAGTAGATGGGCAGGTACTTATACTTAGGATCTACACCAAACAGATCGGAGCCATCGTAACGGATGCTACCGTAGGCGGTATATTTACGATCGTAGGTATATGATACCGTTGCATAGGCTGATGCGAAGGCATTTTCTGCAAATGTCTTCTGGTAAGGGCGAAAGCTTGAATAGGAGGCAAAATCACTGTTCGGGAAAACGATGGTTTGGTTGGTGAGGGTTTTCTCATTGTAACCAAAGCCTTTGGTTTGAAGGTCGGTATTCTTGTTCCTTCTCAATTCAGAGCCTACCATTACATCGATCTCATGTTTCTGGTTGATCACCTTATTGAACTCGAGCACATTTTTCCAGTTATACTGGAAGAAAGATGTGTTCTGATTCTGGATGGTGCCGCCTGCAGGCAGGAAATATTCATATTGCCTTGTAGCGGAATTATAATACCTGGTAGATTCTTTCAGTTTACGCAGGAAGTAAGAGTTTGTACCTGCGAATTTTTCTGCGCTTATTTCTTCGAACTGGAGGCCTAATTCGGAGCGTAGTTTAAGGCCGGGAAGGATTTTGTAATTAACGTTAAACAATCCTTTCAGGCTACCATTGCTGAGTTTATATTTTGTATTGTCACGCTCTTCCGTAATATTGAATGGGATGTATACGTCGCCTGTAAGGTTACCTGTACCCTGAATATCCTGATCATAAATGTAGTTACCGTTGGCATCCTTAACGGACAGGTAGGGGTTTACATTCCGGGAATAACGGGAAGGACTAGTAAATGCGTCGACCTCGGTGAGATAACTTTTACGATCGGATTTAGAGGCGAATAATGCTGCGCCGAAGCTCAGTTTGGAAGATATATTCACATCGGTTTTTAGGGTGATATTATACCTTTTTAGTCCTGTTCCTATCGTAGTACCTCTTTCGTCATAATAACCTGCGGAGAAATAATAGTTCGCCTGATCGTTGCCACCGGAGAGGTTAAGACCATATTGCTGGTTGGCAGGTGTTTGATAGATCTCTTTTCCCCAATCGGTATTGGTTAATTTAAGTGCATTGATCGCCTGTTGGGTGGCGCTGCTTAAACCCGCAAAGCCATTGGTTCTGAAGGTACCCAGTTCTCCTGCATTGTTAAGAATACGCGTAACGGCACCCTGGTTGGGTCTGTAGGTAAGTTCAGGATTTGCAGCAACGCCCAGTTCAAAATCTACTTTTTCAGCAGCATTCATGAGATTGAGCTTGTTAAAGTTTGGACGTTCGGCAATGAACGTATTGGCACTAAAGCTAATGGCTACCGGTCCTTTTTTACCCTTTTTGGTAGTTATTACAATTACACCGTTGGAGGCGCGGGCGCCATAGATAGCTGTTGCTGCAGCGTCTTTAAGAATGGTGATATCGGCGATATCGTCGGGGTTGATACCTGCGATGGGCAGGTTGCGCAGCTGGTCGATGTTGTCTTTATCGTAAATGACAGGCATATTGGTTCCTTCCAACGGGATACCATCGAGGACCCACAGCGGGTCCTGGGCAGTAAGAGAAGCGTTACCACGGATCCTGATCTGAGGAGCGCCGTTGGGGCCACCATTGAGGGTGGTAACGGATACGCCGGCGATCTGGCCTTCGAGCATCTGGTCTACGCCGGATACGCCTGTTTGCCTGATCTTATCGATTTCGATTTTAGCTGTAGCCGTAGTATTCTTACGTTTCGCGATGTTGGTATAACCGTTCACGATGACTTCGGAGAGGTTATTTTTTTCGGAAGCGAGCCTGATAGAGATATTCTTTTTATTCAGAATATTTACCAGGATGGTATTGTAACCCATAGAACTCACTTTCAGGTATGCAGTGCCTGCGGGCACTTTCAAGGTAAAGCGGCCGTTGACATCGGTCACTGCACCTATCACAGCGTTCTGGATGACATCGGGGCCAGCCTGTTCGCCAATAGGGGAGTTGTCGACAAATACGGATGCGCCGGGAACAGGTTTGCCGTTTTCTTCCGACAGTACCTGACCTGTAACAGTAGTCTGGTCCTGGCCAAAACCTGTAAAGGATGCGGCCAGCAGTAATAAAAACACTAGTAGTCGTCTGCTCATTTCTGCAAGATTATGATAGTTTAGGTTTAATCCATTGTTAAATGCTTCCTGATGCGTAGGATCAGGTCGAGGTAATGGTTTTGGGTTTCTTCGTTGCCTTGAGTTTTGCTTTTTTCTAAAATATTAAGTATCCTGACGAGTTCTCCCCTTTTTGCAGCGCTGACTGCCGAGGTTCTGGCCAGGGATGTGACATTAATGCTGCGGAGACTGTTTTCTGACTGGCGGAAAGCTCCCGGTGTGAGGTCACAGTGTTGAGGGAGATTTGGCGCCACTGCTCTTTTGTTGATCTTTTCGAGCAGTTTATCACTACTCACCATTAAGACATCGACATAGTTCTGTTGCGTTGTACGTTCATCGATGGAAAGAGAGCGGGCCTGCAGTGTGGGAGCGAAAGCAGCGTTGCGGATGGATTTAAGCAGCGTAGCCGCTGTGTACACCTTATCACTTCCATACACCGATTCCATCTCAAAGAGGCGAGCCAGACGGCTATCGCTCACGAGATTGTAGAACAGATCGTATTGTTTATTCCGTTTGATGCTGTAGGGGCCGTATTCGATAGATCCGACCGGAGAGGATTGTATGGCGAAGGTTTTAGCCAGCAAGTCCGGGGCAAACAGCCATTCAGGCAGTTTAAATGCCTGGTCTTTCAGGTAATTGAAAGCACGTTGCTGTATGGATTTGGGAACGGGAGTGTAGGCATTTTTGCCATCGCCTGCTACCGGGTTTTCGAGGTAGTAGCCACCAATATTAGACATGACGTGGTTTGCATAGGTTTCCCACTGCCCTATCGCGGCCATGTATAATTTACCTGCCTGCTCATAGGAGTCGCCGGGTTCGGCTGCCCATTGGGTAATTTGTGGCACCAGGCGGCGAAGGTTTTTCAAGCCATATTCGCTGGCCTTCATGGCGTCGTCACCAATATCTTCGGATTGAGCGCGGGGGTCGATGACATTCCTGCTATCCTGTTGTTCGCCGTAGTGATAGAGGGGATCGTTCTGATGTTTGGCGATCCATTTCTTTTGCAGCTCCCATTCTTTCCAGGGGTTGCTGTCGACACCACACCAGCGATATCCCCAGGCGATGGCATAGATATCATAAACACCTATGGAAGGCGTTATTTCCTTTATATTATCGCCGGGCTGCGCGACGTAGTTAAAACGGGCGTAGTCCATGATAGACGGAGCTGTACCGCCCATGCGGGAAGTAAATGCGGGAGAGCGCAGTGAATCTACGGGGTAGGCTGCCGAGGCACCCATATTGTGTTTGAGGCCAAGCGTATGTCCTATTTCGTGAGAGGAAACAAAGCGGATAGCCTGTCCCATTTGCTGTGTACTGAAGTTGTTTTTCCTGGCAGCGGAATCGATGATCCCGGTTTGAATGCGCATCCAATACTGAAGGGACGTCATTACGTTATGCCACCAGATGACATCAGATTCGAGGATCTCACCTGAGCGCGGATCTACTACTGCGGGGCCCATTGCATTGGATTTAGAGGATGCTGCGTAGGTTACAACAGAATAGCGAACATCATCTACATCGAAGTCTGCCGAGTCGGTCACCAGTTTTGCCTGGATGGCATTTTTGAAACCTGCTGCTTCGAAAGCTTTTTGCCAGTCGTTGATGCCCTGCATGATGAAAGGGCGCCACTGCGGGGGCGTAGAGGGATCGATATAAAAAATGATTGGTTTTTGTGGTTCTACGAGCTCACCTGCGAGGTAACGTTGCCGATCTTCCGCTTTAGGTTCGAGGCGCCACCGGGTGATGAGTTCGCGGGTTTCCACTTTCTGCTGGCTATCGGAGAAGTACCAGCGTGGTGTGGAGAAGAAGCCGACACGGTTATCACCGAAACGCGGACGCATGGGCTGCTCCGGCAGCAGGAGCAGGTTGGTTGTCACGGCAATACTGATGGGGTAAGCACTGCCTTCGCCTGTAAAAGAAGTACTCAGCAAGGAGCGGACTACCAGGTTCTGCGAAAATGCTTTTACCTGCTCTATACCCGACAATGCTGTTTTGGCACTTCCACCAATAGTTAGATCGTCAAAGACGTCGTTGAAGCTTTTTTCCGTTCCATCGAAAACTTTGTTGACCTTAATGACAACGGCTGAAGAATCCGGCGCCCAGGTTTCTATTTTAAAGTTTTCGATAACAGAGCCGATATAGTTATCACGAACGGAACTGGTGATGGCATCGCCTTCGGGTGATTCAACCTGGGGGTCGATTGTTTTCACCCAGACTGTTTTAGCCAATCTGTTTACGCTAAAGCGAACAACCTTGTTATTGTTATTCATGCCTTTGTTGACGCCCAATTCATTGACGGCCATTGGCACGGAGGAAATTTTATTTACAAGGAGGAAGTCTTTTTCGAGGAGACTTAACGGGATCTCGAAGTAGTAGTCATTTTCGACCTGGTGGACTTTGAAGATGCCGCTTTGTGTTTTTGCGTTTTTGAGAAGGGTCTGATAACTTTTCGGATTGCTTTGACTGGCGCTATCTTTCGGGTCCTGCTTTGCAGCAGCAACACTATCCTTTTGAATATTGCGGGAATGCTTACGCGATTTTTGTGCGAATATGCCTGAGAACGGAAGGCATATCAAAGCAGTTAACAATGGAGCCTTTTTCAAAATCATAACTCCAAAGAGATCGAATATTTGAAGATTATAGAAACGAAATGGAGTGAACCGGCTTATTCATTGGAGTGAAAGTGCATTTTAGAGGGGTGAGGGTTTAGGGGGAAGATGACGGATGGCAGATGGCGGATTATTGATAACGGGGTGGCTATTGAGTGGGGCGTTGGGATCGGGGGATGACCGGTAACAGGCATTTGTATGTGTTTTCTTCTACGCCGTGGAGGAACGGGAGACCTCCGAAGTGTTGATAAATGCTGCGGAGATAGTTCAGGCCTTGTTTGCCGGAATCCTGAACATCGTGACGGAGTTTCAGGGTATTGGCTACGACGATATAGGGACCTTCGCTATAGATGCGGATGTGAAGCGGGTTTTCTTTGGACAAGACATTGTGCTTTACAGCGTTTTCAATGAGACTTTGCAGGCTCATGAAAGGTAATTGTTGTGAACGATGCTGTGCAGCGATATCCATTTCAAGTGGTGCCAGCGCATTTCCAAACCTGATTTTTAAGAGGAAGAAGTACTCATTGGCCAATTCCATTTCATGTTCTACCGAGGTGAGTCCGCCGGAATAATCGTTGAGGACATAGCGGTAGACGTTTGAGAGCTTCATTACAAAAGACTGTGCGAGTTCGGGCGACTGTTCTATGAGGGCGTGGAGAGAGCTTAACGAGTTAAATAAAAAATGGGGGTTCATTTTTTCCTTCAGGGTATTCAACTGGAGGAGGGCATTGTGTTTTTGCTGGCGTTCGGCTTCGATGCTCAGAGACTGGGTTTTCACGAGGAGTTGTTGTTGTTGCAGCTCGGCCTGTTGTCTCAGCGTAAACTCTTTCTGCCAGCGGGTTTGCGCCCAGGCTATGAAGAACAAGACAATGCCGGCAGTGAACATGAAGAAAAGCAGGAGGTACTTTTCTATTTCGTTCACATCTTCTACAACAGCGAGGACGGGTGTGTCTACCACCAGGTTCCATTGCATACCTGCAATGTTCATGGGTGTATAGTAACGGACAACCGGAATTTGCAGGAAGGATGAGATCACTGTTTCGTATTGACTGACGCTGTCGCCGAGACGTTTTGCGGCGGCAGTAGGCTTTTCGTTTTCCGGCATTTTCTTTCCCACCAGTTTTTCATCGGGGTGGGTTATATAAATTCCATCCGGGCTGGTGATGAAGGCGTATGCGCGGCCGGTAGTGTCGACACTCCAGAGGTAGTGTTGCAGTTGAATAAGGTTGATATCGAGCCCTATTACCAGCGTTGATGCATCGGGGAGGCGGGAGGTGGTAGTCAGCATCCAATGGGTTGAGTCGTTATGAGTGACGAGGTTGGAATGGATGACAGGAGGCTGGTTAGGGGTCAAGGGGTTAGCGGTTGGTGGGGTTGCAGCTGGCCCTGTAAGTGCAGACGGGCTGGCAGCGGGTGGGGTTAAGGTAGCGGATGGTAACGGGAAGATGTTGGTCCAGTTACGGCGATAGGCTGTAAGTGGGAAGGATTCCCGGTCGCGGCCTTGTTTGCTGATGGTGTGAAATAATGTGTCTTTGTTATTTGTGAGGGCATACCAGCCGTTGGTAACGCCGGGGTGGCTGAGCAATATGGCTTCTATCAGCGGAATGTTTTGTATAAAATCCTGCCGGGAGTTTATTTGTTGGCGTACAGGCTCGAGGTCGTTCAGTCCTTTGAGAAATCCTTTGAATTCATTGCGGATGACGTCTGATTTCAGTTGGTACACTTTGGTTGCCATATCGATACTGATCTGCCTGGTTCGTTTACCGAACTGGACGGAGACGAAGAGGCCTATTGCAGAGAAGCAGAGAAACAGCAGCATAGCCGTTGCGATGAAGTACCGGGTTCTATAGATGGCTGCGGACATTGGGTAAAGATAGGGGAATAGATGGTAGATGGCGGATGGTAGGTTATGGGGGAGATTGGGGGGAGGGTGGGTTGAGGGAAGGAGCGATAAATTGGAGGATAGATTAGTGATTATTTTTTGGTGGGGAGCAGAGGGCATAGCGTGCACCGGCGCCTTTATGGCCTGTTGAGCGGATGATGTTGCAGTTTATAAGCTGTTGCAGATCGCGGGTGGCCGTTGATTTGGAGATATTGTTTAACTGCTGATATATGGCGTTGGACATCTGCTTTTTGCTGCGCATATATGCGATGGCGTTGAGTTGCCGCCCGTTGCAGCCAAGCGCTTCCAGTTGTGTTTGTGAGTAATAGCGCGGGGACCTGTTACTGAGCGTTTGAGGTTTGCCGGCCTGCATGTACTCGCGAATGAACTGAAGGCGGGTGTTATTGTAACCTTTCTTTTTGATCTTTGCAGCAGCAGCGGGGTCCTGAAGTGCTTTAGCAGCATATACAACCGCATCTGCAAAGCGCCTGCTATTCTGTTTTTGGCTGGTGCTTCTTGGGAAACGACTAGGTCTTGGCTTTTGTGTTATCACCGTTTTATCGGCGTAGTGTTTAGCGACTATGCGGCCAAGGCCTCCGCTAAGTCCTTCTGTTACAATGTTAGCTTTAACAATAGCCATAGGTTTGGGTTTAAGGTTTGCTACAATTTACGAAAACGAAACGAACTATACCTAATATTTGGGATGAACCAATTGAGCCAATTATTTTTGTTTGAGCCAATTATTCTGCATTATCTACGGTGGTTATTTATTTATAGAAAAGCGTAAATAAAGGAGACAGTTCGTCACTTTATGACTGTGATCCATTTCTGGATAAAAATAAATCGTTTTCTAAATCTCAGTAACGAAGAGCGTTTCAGGACATAGGGGGTTGAGACATTATTTAAGGAGCAGTTAAAGGCATTATTGTTGCTTTATATAAACAGCGCCTGTTGTTTTCATAAGACAGGGCTCATTTTCCCTCCTATTTTTGAGCCAATTCAATTATCATTCTTCGACGATCGTTCGAGGATCCTTCGAGAATTGTGCGAGGATTGTTCGATCACTCCGGCTTGAGTACGGCTTTAAAGCTCGTCGAGAGCAGCTTAGCAGAGATGAGAAATGAAACTTCATTTTTTTTAATGCGTGTTACCCCCTTTTAATCAACGGCGTTGTCTTTACTGAGGGGAAGATTATGTTGTGTGGCAGTTTACTTGTCTAACAGCCTGCAAACCAAGTGATCAATAGCAGTTTTACACTATAAAACTGCTATATACCTTGCGTGGTTTCAATAAAATCAGGCAATCCAGCTACTGTAAGCAAACTGGCACAGATGCCTTCCGCTTTACCGGAAATACAGCCGACAGGAGCTCACTGGGGTACCTACACCGCCAGCCAATCGCCAGCGTATGTACAGAACATAGGTTTGAATAATGCTAAAGTTCATGCAGAAGGAACAGAAATAAGGACAGCGGTTTACTCTACAACCGGAGAGATGAAATTAAGTACTAACATTGACCTTGCAGTATTTGAGATTGGAACTGAGTTTGGAGCCGGCTTTACTATAAGTTCTGCCGAAAACACATACAATCAATACAAACTAGACGGGGCGATGTCTGTACAATTATCATCGACCTATTACGAAGGAGAGCCGCCAATGTTTTACTTCACCAGTTCTTTAAAGTGTCTTCAGTGGGGTATATTAAGGAATTACTAGTTTAATATTTAATACTATGAATTTACCAACCATATTATTGATTGCCGGATGCCTGATATGCACTTCCTGTATAGATCAACAGAGAGGGCTTATGCATAAAGAAGGATACAGGTATATCAGCGGTCAAACTGTCAAAAGCGATCAGAACGGGAAGCTGAAAGAAGCACCCAAATGGCTTCCGACGCATCACATGACGGGTGAAGAAGCAGACTCAATGCTAATTCATGGAGATTTTGACAGCATCTTTGTTAAGATACCAGTAACGGCAGGAGGCATACCTAAAATGTACCGGAAGATCTTATTGAAGCCTGATAGCTGGAAGCCAAGACCCGCCTATGGCGCACTCAAATTTGCAGGAGTATATAGTACAGAAGCGCTCCCGGGATTCTTTATAGCTTTTTATTTTACAGAAAACAGGAGTGCTGTTTTACGAGTAGAGTATACCAGTCCCGGCTTTTTGGTAGGCGCCACTCTTTTTTCGAAAGACAGTACTAATTTTTTGAAAGAAGGGGGGATTTTCATTTTACCAGAGGCACTTAACAGGACATGAGCCTGCGGGGATAAGTTGTAACGTCCTAAAATAAGCAGACTATCAGAAAAAGATCCCGGCTACTTAAAGTGGCCGGGATCTTTTATTTATAAAGCTGCTCCGGCGTTTTTGTTTTTAGAGGGAGGAAGGCTAGTTGGTTTATGTTAAATTGCAAGCTCTTTCGTATTTAGAAAGGGAAGCGTTTAGCTGAAGTGTTCAGGCAAACATACTACCAGTGGACTTTAATGCTATTACACATATTGTATCGAGAATGAGGCGGCATTACCCTGTTTCGGATGCTGCTGTTGGTGCTTTAGCGGAGCGTTTGGAAGAAAGGATTTTTCCGCGGGGGCACCTGCTTACGCAGCCAGGTATCAGGGATCATTATGTGTACTTTATTGAGCGGGGATGTACCAGGACCTATTTTCCTGTAAATGGCAAGGATGTAACGAATTGGTTCAGCTGTGAAGGAGACATCACATTTTCTTCTACTTCTTTTTACCATAAGGCGCCTGCCTATGAATTCGTAGAAGTACTGGAAGACTCATGTATTTATTTGATAACCATAGAAAACCTTGAGCGGCTTTTTGACCAGGAGATAGATCTTGCCAATTGGTCGCGGGTATTACACCAGGAAGTGCTGCTTAAAATGCAGACTTTAAGACTGGACAGACTAATGCTTTCAGCAGGCGAACGTTATGAAAAGTTCTGCCAAGAGAATCCCTGTCTTCTCAAACGGGTTAACCTGGGTTATATTGCTTCTTATCTGGGCATCACACAACAATACTTAAGTAACCTGAGAGCGGGGAAGCGATTTTAAGACAGATGAAAATATTTCTACCGGAAGGACTTTAGCTTTGGGTATAAATACACGAAATGCAATCAGAAATAGAAAATTGTCTTGCGGGGCAACAATTCAATACCTCAGACCCCGAACTACAGGAGTTAATACATCGCGCCAGGCGCTTTACCAAAGAGTACAATGGTAGCGTTAGCACAGATACAGTTAGCCGGAAAAGAATACTATCGGAATTATTGGGCAGCATAGGAAGCAATGTAAATATTGATACACCATTCTATTGTGATTATGGCAAACATATTTCAATAGGCAATAATGTCATTATCAATATCAACTGTACGTTTGTTGACTGTAACAAGATAGAGATTGGCAATAATGTACTGATTGCGTCGAACGTGCAGATATATACAGCTACGCACCCTGTAGAAATGCAGGAGCGGCTGGTTGAGGGGTGGGTAGAGAACCCATCTGTGCCTTACTTCAGGACTTATGCGCTTCCTGTTAAGATAGAAGACAATGTTTGGATTGGTGGTGGCGTGATTATTTTACCAGGGGTTACTATAGGCAGGAATTCGGTGATAGGCGCGGGTAGTATTGTCACGAAATCTATTCCTGAAAACAGTCTGGCAGTTGGGAATCCTTGCCGTGTAGTACGCAAGATCAATCAATAACGCATTAAAACAGCCTTATTCGTCCTTTCTTGTACTGAAAGGACTAACGGATACTTAGAAAAGAGCTATTTTTTAAATAAAGAATGCCACACCGGGTTGGTGTGGCATTCTTTATTTAAAACGGAGAAGGGGCTATTGAAGCATGTTTTTAGTACGGATAGCCTGTGCTTTTAGTTGAGGATCTATGGCTGGCTGCCGGAGCAGTTTATCGCAGGTTTGAATGATAAGGGGTTTACGATAAGAGTGGGTAAACCAGCTCAATGCTTCGAGGGCTGCTATTCTTAATTGCAGATCATCGTTATTGTCGAGGATCATGTTACAGATCTGAGGGACGACGGTGTGATAAGTATAGTTACGAAGCGTTGTGATATTGAAGCGACGTTCTTTTGCTGCGGCTTTGGTATCGAGGAGCAGTTTGGTGTCGCGCTGGATCTTAGCACCTGCGTAGGTTACTTCCCGCATGAGGATATTTTCTATATCTGCTGCGTTTACGAGGTAGTTATGTTGTTTTATTTTTTCTCGGATAGCAGCAATGGTGGCGGTAGTATCCATGAAGTCGATGATATTGGCGATGCGGGAGTTGATCCTGTTGCTATGACGGTTGGTTATGGCCAGGTCGAGCATAGCAGGAATGAGATCGTTACCTCCGTTGTCGCCGATATAGTACGCACTTTGTCTTCTTATGAATTCATATGGATCGTTCACGGCGGCCTTGAGGACAGTGATATAGTCCGCATTATCGAGGCGATTCAGAAGTTTAAGTGCTTCCATGCGGGTAGTCATGTAAGGCTGATTAAAATAAGCGTTCTTCAGTTGCGTGCTAAATGCGGCTTTTTTAATGAAGGCCAGTTTTTCGAAAGAAAGGGCGCGGATATCGGCGTCATTCACGAGAAGTAATTTTTCCCATACAGCAGCGTTGGCTTTGCTGTTGACGATATGATTGTTGAGGTCGTAGTCTGTAGCTGTTGGGGTGAACGCAAAAGAGGGATCTCCAAACAGATGCGACTCGAGATAGGCTACGTGTTTAAACCAGTTGCCGAGGCGAACACCATGCTGCAAAAGGCCTAGCATTTCGCCGGGCCAAAGATCCTGCAAGACACCTACGCTGTTGGCCATTGTTACAATGGTTTTGCCGGCATTAAAGGGGTAGTAACCTGCGAGGTAATCATCGAGCTGGTAGGAGCCTGTGAGGCAGGCGTCAATCATTACGAAGCGGGCGTTGGGTTTTAGTTTGCGCATATCGGCAAGCATGATGTCGCCATTGGCGTTGAAAATAGAATCGGCGATGACAACGGAGTCGGCCAATGCATCTTCCATCCATGATGGGGGGACGCCGAGGCGCACGGTAAAGCCTTCTTTTATTTTAGCGACATCGCCTTTTTTACGGGCGGCGGCCTGGATCTTACTTCTGAGATACCGTTTTACATTTTCTATAGAAGGATCGGGATTTGAGGCATCGGGGTAGCCAGAGATGAGCTGCGTTTCTTCGTCGCCATGATCGTGGAAGACAGCCATATCAAGATCGGGGCGTTGCAGTTCGGAGAGGAGGTTAAACTTCATATGGGTGGCCATACGATAGTTAAAGAACTTGATGCTATTGCCGGGCAGGAAGAGTTGAGGGAACTGTTCGCGCAGGGCCAGCTGTTCATCGGACCAGGCGTCGAGGGATTCGGAGTTATAGCCATGCCCGGTTGAGACGAAAGCCTGGTTCAGTTTATTGTTTTCCTTTTTTGCTGCAATTGCTTTGAGAAGAAAGGCTTTGATGAGCGCATATTTATCCTGACCTTCTGTTACAGGTGGTTTGATGCGGCCTGTGTAGATATCGAGGTGTAAGGATTGCGGGGATTCGGGAGCAAGACTATAGTAGAAATAATCTTTGCGTGCAGAGTCCCGCTTCAGGAAGTTGAATTTCAGGTGGAAGTCATCGTAAAAGCGGTCTGAAGGTACGGAGGACATCTG